>NZ_JBFWZI010000158.1:0-17109 GCF_050185545.1 Reyranella sp.
TTCCGCGGACGCCCGGTGCCGATGCCACGGCCTTCCTTCGGTTCATCGCCAGCCCAGCCGCCCGGCAGCGCCTCGCGGCGCTGGGGCTCGTCGCCGGTGCGCGGTGATTGCGTCACGCGCCAAGCTTCGCTCCCTGGTCACGGCGCTGGGACTGGCCGTGACGCTGGCGGTCACGATCATCCTTCCGGCCGGATACTTCGCGATCGCCTACAGAGAGCTGGTCCACGAGCTCACGTTCGCCGCGCATCTCAAGGCCAACCGGCTCGCCAGGTACATCTACACCAGCCGCGAGTTCTGGCAGTACCAGAAACACCGTCTCGACCAGCTCATCGAGGTGCCCGAAGCCGACGAGAGCGCGATGCGCCAGCGCATCTACGATGGCGAGGGCAAGCTCGTGCTGGAGGCCGGTGCGGAGCCTGCCGCCCCGCTTATCACCGTCGACGTGCCGCTGGTCGTCGCCGGATCGACGGTCGGCGCGATCGAGACCGCCGCCAGCCTGCGACCCTTGCTCGCCCACACCGCGCTCGTCTCCCTGCTGGGCGCCGTCCTCGGCTTCGCGACATTCTTCATCATGCGCGTCGTGCCCTTGCGGGCGATCGACCGCACGCTCGCAGATCTCGACGACCTGCAGGTCCGCTATCGCCGGCTGTTCGATGCCAGCCCGTTCATCACTCTGGTCATCGACCGCGCGACCTCGCGTCTGCTCGACGCCAACGAGGCGGCGGTCCGACAATACGGCTGGTCGCGCGAGGAGCTGCTGGCCAAGACGAGCAACGAGTTCTACCCGCCCGAGGACCTGCCGACCATCATCGCCGCCCGCGCGCGCTTCCTGGCCGATCCGAGTCAGCCCGTGCCGCCGCTGCGACACCGCCGGAAGGACGGCACGGTCATCGATGTCGAGCAGACGATCCTGCCGCTCGAGTTCGCCGGCCGGGCAGCGTACATGGTGATGGCCCGGGATGTCACCGAGCGCAACCGCGCCATGAAGGAGCTGCACGAATCGGAGCGCAAGTACGAGGATTTGATCGAGTCCCTGCCGGTCGGCATTGTCGAAACCACGGCCGATGCACGGATCGTGACGGCCAATGCAGCGTGGCGGCGCATCTTCGGCTTCGGCAAGGACGAGGATCTCAGCAAGGTTGACGGGCACACGCTCTATGCCAATCCGGCGGACCGCGCGGCGGTGATGGAAACCATGCAGAACGACGGCCCGCGGCCGGCCGTCGAGGCGGTGTTCCGGCGGCGCGACGGCACGCTGTTCCCCATCGAGCGCTACCTGACCAGCGTACGGGACGAGCACGGCAAGGTCGTCACCCTGCGCGGTATCGTCATCGACATCACCCAGCGCAAGTTGCTGGAGGCGCAGCTCCATCAGGCGCAGAAGATGGAGGCGGTCGGCAAGCTCACAGGCGGCATCGCACACGACTTCAACAACATCATGATGATCATGATGGCCAACGTCGAGGCGCTGGAGGACGACGAGGAACTCGGCCGATCGGCCCGGCGGCGCGTGGCGCAGATCAGCCGGGCGGTCGAGAGGGCGGCCGATCTCACGCGCAGCCTGCTGGCGTTCTCGCGCAAGCTGCCGCTCAATCCGCGGCGCCTCGATCTCAACGCCCTTGTCGTCGACACCGGCAGGCTGTTGCAGCGCACGCTCGGCTCCGAGATCGAGATCGAGGCGGCGCTGGGCGACGATCTGTGGCTGGTCGAGGTCGACCGGAGCCAGTTCGAGAATGCCCTGGTCAACCTTTGCCTCAATTCGCGGGACGCCATGCCGAACGGCGGCCGTGTGCTGATCGAGACCGCCAACGTTCAGCTCGACAGGGAAGCCTGCGAGCGCATCGGCGGGATCTCCCCGGGCGCCTACGTGCGCCTTGCGGTTATCGACAGCGGAACGGGCATCCCGCCCGATGCGCTGCCGCGCGTGTTCGATCCGTTCTTCACCACCAAGGAAGTCGGCAAGGGCACCGGGCTGGGGCTGAGCATGGTGCAGGGTTTCATCATCCAGTCGAAGGGCCACATCGACATCCTGAGCGAGCCGAAACGCGGCACGACCGTCACCATCCACCTGCCGCGCGCCAGCAGCCTTCGCGAGTCCGACTCCTCTGCGGCAGGACCCGCCCTGCCGTCCGGTCGGGAGGAGATCCTGGTGGTCGAGGACGAGCCGCGGGTGCGGTCCGCCATGGTCGAGCAGCTGCAAAGCCTGGGCTACGCCGTCACGCCTGCCGCCGACGGCGCCGCCGGCATCGCCGCCTGCCAGGCCGCCGGGCGGCCCTTCGACCTGCTGCTGACCGATGTCGTGATGCCGGGCATCACCGGCAAGGCGCTGGCGGACGAGGTCTCGCGGCGCTGGCCGCAGACCGCCATCCTCTTCATGTCCGGCTACAGTCGCGACACCATCGTGCACGACAGTCGCCTCGATCCCGGGGCCAGGCTGATTGCCAAGCCCTTCCGCAAGGCCGACCTGGCGCTTGCCGTGCGCAAAGCCCTCGACGGCGACGACGCCTGATCGCCGGCAGTCCTGCGACGGGCTTGCCTACGCCTCGTCGACCACCTCGAAGTGCGGGTCCTGGAGGTCGAGCAGGGAAAACGCCTCTTGCAGGCTCCGGACGATCTCGGGCTCGGCGTTGCCCTGCGCCATCTGGAAGGCCGCGAACATGCGGCCGAGGCCGTAGCCCTCGGGGGTGGTCGCGACCACGATCCGGCGCTGGCCGCGCCTCATCTGCGGCTGCTGCCCGCGCCCGCTCACCTGCTCCGATGTGATGTCGATCCTGTCGACCCGGGAGAAATCGAGGATGCCCGGCACGACCTCGCTGCGGCGGGCCATGAAGCGGGCGACCTGGGCATCGCCCTGCGCCAGCTCGGCAAGCGTCAAGGTTCCGGAGTACTCGGTCAGCATCACCTTGCGCTCGGGCTCGAACAGCAGTCTCACCATGGCCGCCTCGTCTGCCATCTCGGCAAGATCAACCCGGCCTCGGTCCGGTTTCCGACAATTCCGTTGATCAACTCACGCCCCGACCCTCACTCCAAGCGCACGCAACGCCTTGACCTGCACCGTTCGGCGCCGCGCAGGGAGACTGCTCGCTGCGCCCGCGATGACGACAATTCCGACGTCCCAGTTTAGCGAGGGACCCTCGATTTCCTCAATTGGTGATTGACGGTGACGGCGAGCCGAGCGCCATGCCGCAGCGTCCGTCCCCGCGAGGATCCTTGCCGAGTTAGCGCCACAGGAGTGGCGCGCTCCCGGCGCATGACCCTTGCCGGGGCGAGGGCAGGCGCGCTCTGATGGGGCATGGCACGTCCTCGCATCGGCCTCGCGCTCGGCAGCGGCTCGGCCCGCGGCTGGGCCCATATCGGCGTCATCGACGCCCTGACCGAGGCCGGAATCATCCCCGACGTCATCTGCGGCTCCTCGATGGGTGCCCTGGTCGGCGCGGCCCACGTCGCCGACCGGCTCGATTCCCTCAAGGAATGGGCCGAAGGGGCGACCTGGCGCAAGATCGCCGGCCTCACGGACCTTCGCTTTACCGGCGGCGGCCTGGTCAGCGGCCGCCAGATCATGGGATTTCTGCGCAGCCTCGAGATCAGCGCGCCGATCGAGAGCTATCCGATACAGTACGCCGCTGTTGCCACGGAGCTTGCCACCGGGCGCGAGATCTGGCTGCAGTCGGGGCCGATCCACGAGGCGGTGCGCGCCTCGATCGCGATACCGGGAATTTTCAGCCCGGTTCTTGCCGGCGGCAAATGGCTGCTCGATGGCGGCCTGTCCAATCCCGTGCCCGTATCGGTCTGCCGCGCCCTGGGCGCCGACGTGATCATCGCCGTGAACCTGAACGGCGAGCTCCTCGGCCGGCGCTTCACCGAGCCCGAGCCGCCCGAGGTTCCGCGATCCTCCCTTGTCTCGACCGAAGCGCTGCGCCGCGTGCTGGGCCAGCTGCCGCTGCCCCGCCGGCGCATCGCGACCGAGAGCGATCCGGCATTGCCCGGCATGCCGCCGCCCGGCTATTTCGACGTGCTGGCGAGCGCCATCAACATCATGCAGGACCACATCACCCGCACCCGGCTGGCCGGTGAGCCGCCGCATGTCATGCTGGTGCCGCGCCTGCGCAGCATCGGCCTGATGGAGTTCAACCGGGCCGCCGAGGCGATCGCCGAGGGGCGGGCCTGCGTCGAGCAGGCGCTGCCGGCGTTGAAGCGGTACCTATAATAAGGTCGCAAGCGGCGCCGGGCCGCCCGAACCACCACTAATAGAGGCGGCAGCGGCTCGACCCGAAAACTGCCGGATTCTCTTGCGATCTGCCCCGACTGAGCCTATATCCGCGCCATCCTCATCGGGTTCGCGGGACGGACCAAAGAATAAAGAGTGGGCCAAAAACCCGCTCTTTTCATTTGTGAAGCGCCCGCTGCCCAAACGGCGAGAAACAGGACCGCTTGACCGACTTGCTGCGTCGCATTGAAGAGATCGTTGCCCCGACCGTCGCCGGCATGGGCTACGAGCTGGTGCGCGTTGCCATGAGCCGCGGCGGCACCCTGCAGATCATGATCGAGCCGGCCGACGGCCGGCCCATGGACGTCGAGGATTGCGCCACCCTGTCGCGCGCGCTGTCGGCGGTGCTCGATGTCGAGGATCCGATTCCGGGCTCCTACACCCTGGAGGTGAGCTCGCCCGGAATCGACCGGCCGCTCACCCGGCCCAAGGACTATGTCCGGTGGTCCGGCCATGTGGCGCGGCTCGAGACCGCCGAGCCGATCGACGGCCGCCGCCGTTTCAAGGGTACGCTGCTCGGCCTGGCCGACGATGTGGTGAAGCTCAGGCTCGACGACGGCAAGGAAGCTGCCGTGCCGCTCGCCAGCATCACCAAGGCCAAGCTCGAGCTGACCGGGGCATTGATAGAGGAACACCGGCGCGCCCAGGAAGGCGCCGCGCAGGCACACTAGAAGATGCGAAGAATCGCAAGAGAGGAAGACTGACATGGCAACGACCGCCGACATTCCGCGTCTGGAGATGCTCCAGGTTGCCGACATGGTCGCTCGCGAGAAGGGCATCGAGCGCGAGGAGGTGCTCGAGGCGATGGAGCAGGCGATCCAGAAGGCCGGCCGCGCCAAGTACGGGCTGGAGCACGACATCCGCGCCGAGATCGATCGCAAGACCGGCGAGATCAGGCTGCTGCGCTACATGCAGGTCGCCGATCCGATCGAGAACGAGAACGTCCAGGTATCGCTCGTCGAGGCGCAGCGCCGCAATCCGGAAGCCCAGGTCGGGGACTTCCTGACGGATGAGCTGCCGCCGATCGATTTCGGCCGCGTCGCCGCCCAGACCGCCAAGCAGGTCATCACCCAGCGCATGCGCGAGAGCGAGCGCAAGCGCCAGTACGAGGAATTCAAGGACCGCGTCGGCGAGATCGTATCGGGCGTGGTCAAGCGCGTCGATTACGGCAACGTCACTGTCGACCTGCAGCGCGCCGAAGGCGTGATCCGCCGCGACGAGTCGATCCCGCGCGAATCGCTGCGCGTCAACGACCGCGTGCGCGCCTACATCTTCGACGTCCGCGAGGAGCCACGCGGGCCGCAAATCTTCCTGTCGCGCAGCCATCCCCAGTTCATGGCCAAGCTGTTCACCCAGGAAGTGCCGGAAATCTACGACGGCATCATCGAGATCAAGGCGGTGGCGCGCGATCCGGG
This sequence comes from Reyranella sp., assembly GCF_050185545.1. GTDB lineage: Bacteria > Pseudomonadota > Alphaproteobacteria > Reyranellales > Reyranellaceae > Reyranella. The sequence goes on from NZ_JBFWZI010000158.1 coordinate 5,683, forward strand.
CAGCCGCGCCAAGATCGCGGTGCTCTCCCACGACAGCTCGATCGACCCGATCGGCGCCTGCGTCGGCATGCGCGGCAGCCGCGTCCAGGCGGTGGTACAGGAGCTGCAGGGCGAGAAGGTCGACATCATCCCGTGGTCTGCCGACACCGCGAACTTCATCGTCAACGCGCTCGCCCCGGCCGAGGTCAGCAAGGTGCTGATGGACGAGGAGAAGCACAAGACCGAGGTCGTCGTGCCCGACGACCAGCTCAGCCTCGCCATCGGCCGGCGCGGCCAGAACGTCAAGCTCGCCTCGCAGCTCACCGGCTGGGAGATCGACATCATGACCGAGGCCGAGGAGAGCGAGCGTCGCCAGAAGGAGACGCGCGAGCGCACCGAGCTGTTCAAGGCGAGCCTTGATGTCGACGACGTCATCGCCCATCTGCTGGTGGCGGAAGGCTATGGCGCCGTCGAGGACGTCGCCGAGGCTGCGGTCGAGGACCTCGCCGGCGTCGAGGGCTTCGACGAGGAGATCGCGACCGAGCTGCAGCGCCGGGCGCGCGAATACATCGACCGGCGCGACGCCGAGCTGGCGACGCGCCTGGAGGAGCTGGGCGTCGACGAGGATCTGCGCGCGACCGAGGGCCTCAGCCTGCCGATGCTGGTGGCGCTGGGCGAGCAGGGCGTGAAGACGCGCGACGACCTGGCCGATCTCGCGTCGGATGAGCTGCGCGAGATCGTCGGCGAAGGCGTGATGGACAACGACACCGCCAATGCCATCATCATGAAGGCGCGCGAGCACTGGTTCGCCGCCGAGGACACACCGCCGGCCGAAGGGGCCAAGGCATAAGGAGAGGTTGCCGATCTTGATCGACAGCGCCGACATCCTGTCGCGAACCGACGCCCCGGCGCCCGCCGCGGGCGGCGTCGGGCCGTTGCGCACCTGCATCGCCACGGGCGAGCAGGCCGCGCCGGAGCGCATGATCCGGTTCGTCGTCGGGCCGGATGGCGATGTCGTACCCGATCTGGCGCGACGGCTGCCGGGTCGCGGCATGTGGGTCAAGGCAAGCCGCGCCGCGGTCGAGCGCGCGGTGGCGCGCAGGCTTTTCGCCAGGGCGGCGCGTGCGGCGGTGAAGGCCGCCGACGACCTGCCGGAGCGGGTCGACCGTCTGCTGCTCGAGCGTGCCCTGGCCGATCTCGGCCGGGCGCGGCGTGCCGGCCGGGCGGTGGCGGGCTTCGCCAAGGTCGAGCAGATGATCGGCCGCGGTCGTGCCGGTCTCCTGTTGGTGGCCAGCGAGGCCGACGGCGACGGCCTGGGCAAGCTCGGCGCCAGCGGTTTGCCGATCGCGCGGCTGGGCGACGCTGCCGCGCTCGGCCGGCTGTTCGGCCGCGAGCATGCGGTTTACGTGGCGGTCGCTCGCGACGATGCGGGCGGCGCATTCATTGGACGCATCGAGGCCGGAGCGGCGCGCTGGTGCGGCTATCGACAGAACGGCAGCAGTTGACGCGCCGGTATGGACCAAGGACAACACCCGACATGACGGAACAGAAAGAAACGACCAAGCCGACCAAGCCGCTCAGCCTTTCGACGGCGGCGCGCCCCGGCGCGGCGGCGCCCAAGGGCGCCAGCGACGCCACCCAGGTGCGCCAGAAATTCTCGCATGGGCGCACGCGCGTGGTGGCGGTCGAGGTCAAGAAGCCGGTCAAGCGCCCGACCGCCAGCGCGGCACCGACGCCCGCGCCGACGCCTGCTCCCGCACCGACGCCCGCGCCCGCACCGACAGGTGGGGCGCAGGCCGGCGGGCGCACGATGAAGCTCGGCGGCGGCGCAGCCCCCCAGCGGTCGACGGTGAGCTTGCGCCCTGCCGGCGAACGGACGGGGGCGGGTGGTCGCGGCATCGTGCTGAAGACCCTCACCGAGGAAGAGAAGGAGGCGCGTGCGCGCGCCCTGGTCGATGCCAACCGCGACGCCGAGGTGGCGCGCCAGCGCGCCGCCCAGGAGGCCGCGCGTCGCGCCGCCGAGGAGGAGGTGCGCAGGAAGGCAGAGGAGGAGCACAAGAAGCGTCTGGCCGAGGAGGAAGCGCGCAAGAGGTCCGAGGAGGAGGCCAAGCGCAAGGCCGACGCCCTGGTCCAGAAGCGCCTCGACCAGGCCGCCACTGTCGCGCCGCAGCCTGCGGGTGAAAGCTCTGTGGCCCCGGTCGCGCGCCAGGGGCAGCCGGCGCAAGCCGCACAGCCCGCGACGCCCGCCCAGCCGATCCGGCGCCCGGCCGGCCCGGGCCCGGCGCAGGGGCAGCCTGCCGGCGGCGCCTTGCGCCGCCCGCCGATGCGGCCGGCGCCGGCCGTCAACAAGCGCCTGCCGCAGCCGCCGGGCGCGCGCCGCGAGGCGCCCAAGCGCCGCTCGGACAAGGTCGATGTCGGTCGCGCGGTCGCGGGCGAGAACGACTTCCGTAGCCGGTCGGCGGCGCAGATACGCCGTCGCCTCGAGCGCGACCGGCGCCGCGAGCACGCCGACGACGCCCAGCAGCAGAAGGTCTATCGCGAGGTCACGATCCCCGAGACCATCACGGTCCAGGAGCTGGCCTCGCGCATGTCCGAGCGCAGCGCCGACGTCGTCAAGACGCTGATGCGCATGGGCGTGATGGCGACCATCAACCAGGTGATCGATCCCGACACCGCCGAGCTGGTGGTGACCGAGATGGGCCACCGGCCCAAGCGCGTGACGGAAGGCGACGTCGAGACCGGCCTGACCGAGAACGACGATGCGCCGGAGAGCCTGCTGCCGCGGCCGCCGGTCGTCACCATCATGGGCCATGTCGACCACGGCAAGACGTCGCTGCTCGACGCGCTGCGCGCCACCGACGTGGCGGCGCACGAGGCGGGCGGCATCACCCAGCATATCGGCGCCTACCAGGTCACCCTGCCGTCGAGCCAGAAGATCACCTTCCTCGACACGCCAGGCCACGAGGCCTTCACCGCCATGCGCGCGCGCGGCGCCAAGGTGACCGACATCGTCGTCCTGGTGGTGGCCGCCGACGACGGCGTCATGCCGCAGACCAAGGAAGCGATCGCCCACGCCAAGGCGGCGGGCGTGCCGATGATCATCGCCATCAACAAGATGGACAAGGCCGGTGCCGATCCGAGCCGCGTCCGCACCGAGCTCCTGCAGGACGAGATCCAGGTCGAGCAGCTGGGCGGCGAGGTCCAGTCGATCGAGGTGTCGGCAATCAAGAAGACCAACCTCGACAAGCTCGAGGAGGCGATCCTGCTGCAGGCCGAGCTGCTCGATCTCAAGGCCAATCCGGAACGCCTGGCCGATGGCGTCGTGATCGAGGCACAGCTCGATCCCGGCCGCGGCTCGGTCGCGACGGTGCTGGTCCAGCGCGGTACCCTGAAGGTCGGCGACGTGCTGGTCGCCGGTGCCGTGTGGGGCCGCGTGCGTCGCCTGATCGACGATCACGGCGATGCCGTGCAGAACGCCGGGCCGGCCGTACCCGTGGAGATTCTCGGCCTCGACGGCACGCCGCATGCGGGCGACGAGTTCCACGTCGTCGAGAGCGAGGCGCGCGCCCGCGAGATCGCCGACTTCCGGTCGCGCCGCGACCGGCAGGCTCAGCTCGCCCGTGCTGCCGGTGGACGCGGCACGCTCGAGGAGATGATCAAGGGCATCCGCGAAGGCACGGCCAAGGAGCTGCCGGTGCTGATCAAGGCCGACGTGCAGGGCTCGGCCGAGGCGCTGGCCGGCGCGCTGCAGCGGCTGTCGACGGAAAAAGTGGCGACCCGCGTCGTCTACAGCGGTGTCGGCGGCATCAGCGAGGCCGATCTGACGCTCGCCAAGGCGTCGGGCGCGCTGATCATCGGCTTCAATGTGCGCGCCAACCCGCAAGCCCGCGAGATCGCCAAGCGCGACAAGGTCGATATCCGCTACTACAGCATCATCTACAAGGTCACCGAGGACATCCAGGCGCTGATGGTCGGTCTGCTCGACCCGACCTACAAGGAGACCTTCCTCGGCAATGCCCAGATCCGCGAGGTCTTCCGCATCACCAAGGTCGGCAACGTCGCCGGCTGCATGATCACCGAAGGCCAGGTCAAGCGCGGCGCCAAGGTCCGCCTGCTGCGCGACAACGTGGTGATCCACGAAGGCACGCTGAAGACGCTGCGGCGCTTCAAGGACGAGGTCCGCGAGGTCCAGCACGGCTTCGAATGCGGCATGGCGTTCGAGAACTACGACGACATCAAGGTCGGCGACGTGATCGAGTGCTTCGAGGTCGAGGAAGTCCGCCCGACCTTGTAGTTCAGGAATCCTCCCCAGCGAAGCTGGGGAGGTGTCCGCGTCATCGCGGACGGAGGGGTCATGATCTTCCGGACGGCGGGCGTCTCGCCCGCTCAAGGACGCCCGCGGTCCGGAAGAGCACGAAGAAGAGGACCAGATCATGTCCCGGCGTCGCCATTCCGAGCGTGCCCACTCCGAGCGTGAAAAGGGCGGCCACAGCCAGCGCCAGCTGCGCGTCGGCGAGGAGCTGCGCCATCTGCTGGCCGGGCTGGTGGAGCGCGGCGAGATGCGCGATCCCGACCTGCGCGGCGCCTCGATCACGGTGACCTCGGTCGACGTCAGCCCCGACCTGCGCAACGCCACCGCCTTCGTGATGCCGCTGGGCGGCCAGCACGAGGAGCGGCTGCTCGCCGCCATGCGCCGCGCCGCACCGTGGTTCCGCGCCCGGGTCGGCGAGCGCGCCGGCCTGCGCTACGCGCCCGAGATCCGCTTCGAGATCGACCGCACCTTCGACGAGGCCGACCGCATCGGCGCGCTGCTGCGCCGGCCCGACGTGGCGCGCGATATCGAGGACCCTCATCGCGACACCGGCGCTGCCGATGGCGGCGCTGAGACTGCCGATCGCGACCCCGAAGCCGACTAATCGCGGCCTCAGGGACGATTGAGGTAGTACTCGTCGCGCGGAAAGAAATCGGTGTTGGGCGAGGCGGCCGGCACCGTCCTGCCGTCGTTGAGCGGCTCGATCTTCTTTTCCGCGAACCATTTGATCAGCTCGGCGCGGTCGATCCGTGCGCCGGTGAGGTGCAGGACGATCTCGGGCCGCGCCAGCAGGTCGAGGAGGCGCTGCCGGTCGTAGGGGATCGGCCGGTCGCTGCCGAGCAATGCGGGATGGACCATCGTCACGTAGGGGAACACCGAGCGGAACGTCTCGACCGTGCGCTCGGTCGGCGCCCATTGCACGTAGAGGCCCCCGGGCGCCAGCCTGGCGCGCACCTGGCGGAAGAATTCCTGGGAGTTCAGCAGTCCCGACAGCGCCGTCTTGGGCAGGATGGCATCGGCCTCGATGACATCGTACTTGCCGCTGTCGAGCGCCAGCGCATGACGGCCGTCGGCCACCACGATCTCGAACTTCGGGTTGGCGAGCAGGCCGTCGACGCCGGAGCGGCCGCCGGCGTCGCGATAGCGCCGCAAGGTGTCGATCACCGGCGCCACGATCTCGATGACGCGGACGCGATCGGTCTGCGGATGCAGGCCGGCGGCGTAGGGCGTCCCGCCGGTGCCCGAGCCGATCACCAGAACGCGCCGCGGCTCGGGATGGGTGAGCGGCCCGATGGCGCCCAGGAAGACGTGCACGGTGTCGAACGGCAGGCGGCTCTGCGAATGGCCCTGGATGTAGAGCCGTCCGCTCTGGCCATCGGACATCTTCAGCAGGGCGAGGCCGGTCTTGTCCTCGGCGACGATGGCCTTCTCGACAGTGAGGCCGTGCAGGCGGCGCCAGAAGGCCTCGCCGCCGGGAAACAGCAGCAGGCCGAGAACCAGCAGGCCGGTCGGCACCAGCGGCCAGCCCACCCGTCGGGTCGTCGCGAGCTGCAGCACGGCGAAGGCAAGGCCGATGGCGACCAGCAGCTTCAACGTCCCCGCGGTGCCGACCAGGTCCAGCAGCAGCAAACCCGCCACCAGGCTGCCGGCGCTGTTGCCGACGATGTTGGCGAGCTGGACCAGGCCGACCCGCCGGCCGAGCTGGGCGAGGTCGACCTGGACGGCCTTCTGCACGACCGGAAACGAGAAGCCCATGATGAACGAGGCCGGCAGCACGACCAGCCCGACCAGCAGGACGATCAGGCCGATGTCGGCAGCGTCGCCCTGTACGATGTCGCGGTCGACGAAGGTCGAGGGCAGCAGGCCGGCGCCGATCGCCAGGTAGACGAACCAGGCGCCGGCCAGCGCCAGCGCCGTCGCCAGGCCCTGCATCAGGAAGAAGAAGCGTCGCGGATCGGCGATGCGATCGATGCGCCGTGTGCCGACCAGCAGCCCGGTCGCGTCGCCCAGCAGGAAGACGGCGAGGACCAGCGAGAAGCTGTAGCCGTTGGACTGCAGCAGCACGCCGATCAGGCGGTACCAGACGATCTGCAGCGCCACGATCAGGAAGCCGCTGATGAAGACCAGCAGCGACCAGCGCCACACGACACCGCCCTTCGACGCCTCGCTGCTGCGCGCCGGCCGGCTCGCGCCAGGCGATGACCAGGCCGCGTCAGCCGGCGACAGATCGAGGCCGATTGCCAGCATCAGGCCGCCGACGGCGACCACCAGGTTCAGCGCCGCGCCGATGTAGATCGTCTTGTCGAAACCCAGGCTGCCGATCAGCAGCCAGCCGCCGCAGAAGGCGCCCATCGCGGCTCCCAGCGTATTCAGCCCGTACAGCCAGCCGATCAGGCGGGCCGAGCCGTCGATCCGGGTGACCACCGCCTTCGACAGGAACGGCAGCGAGCAGCCCATGAGGAAGGTCGGCCACAGCAGGCCCGCGAACACGACGGCGAAGATCACCGCGCGCGAGGAGGCGATCGGCAGCAGCTCGCGGTAGATGACGTCATAGTAGAGCCACGGGCTGAGCACCGCGAACAGGGCGATGCCGACCTCGCACAATGCAAAGCCGAGCAGGGCGGCGCGGCGCGACAGCTGGTCGGCCCAGAAACCCGCGACCACGCTGCCGATGCCGAGGCCGAGCAGGAAGGCGCCGACGACCAGGGCGGCCGCGATCGTGTCGGCGCCGGCGAACAGGCCGAGCAGCCGGTGCCAGGCCGTCTGGTAGATCAGCGCGGCGGCGCCCGACAGGAAGAACAGGCCGAACAGCACCGATCGCCGGATACGATCTGTCTTGCCCCCTTGCACGAGCGGGTCAGTCCCGTCTCGTGCCTCCCCCGTCACAGCCGTCATGAACGCAAGGTCGCATACGGGCTGAACGGCGTCATCTTCGTTGCGGCGCAGGCGGGAGTGAAGGCGGGCATTCATGTTCCTCCCCTGTGGCGCTGTAAACAGCGCCTAATCGGGGGAGGTGCCTGAAAACCTGTCAGCCATGTATCCGGTCCATTCTGTCAGCTATCCAATCGGTTCGTACACAGGGGGTGGAGGGGGAAGGCCGCGGTCGAAATCTCTCCGATCCTGTCGTCGGAATTGGAATCATCTCGTTTGCGGCCTTCCCCCTCCGCCCCGTATGACGGGGCTCCTTCCCCGACTACGGGGGAGGGATTGACGATTCAATGAGGTCGCGGTGGCGCGCAGGGCAAGGGGCGAGAAGGTCGACGGCTGGGTGATCCTCGACAAGCCGGTCGGGCTGGGCTCGACGCCGGCGGTCGGCAAGGTGCGCCGCCTGTTCGGCGCCCAGAAGGCCGGCCATGGCGGCACGCTCGATCCGCTGGCGAGCGGCGTGCTGCCGATCGCGCTCGGCGAGGCGACCAAGACCGTGCCCTTCGTCATGGATGGTCGCAAGGAGTACCGCTTCACCCTGCGCTTCGGCGAGGCGCGCTCGACCGAGGATGCCGAGGGCGAGGTCACCGCGGTGAGCGACGTGCGGCCGACCGACGAGGCCCTCCGGGCTGCCCTGGCCGCCTTCACGGGCGACATCGAGCAGGTCCCGCCGGCCTTTTCCGCCCTCAAGGTCGAGGGCCAGCGCGCCTACGACCTCGCCCGTCGCGGCGAGGCGGTCGACCTGGCGCCGCGCCGCGTGCGGATCGACCGCCTCGAGCTGCTGGCCCGGCCTGACCTCGATCACGCAGATTTCGTGGTGGTCTGCGGCAAGGGCACCTATATCCGGTCGTTGGGCCGCGATCTGGCAGTCGCCCTCGGCACGGTCGGGCATCTCTCTGCCCTGCGTCGGACGGCCGCCGGGCCATTCCGGGAGGAGGCGGCCATTTCGCTTCCCAAACTGGAGGCCCTCGGGCATATTCCCGCGCTTCTCGGGGCCCTGGCTCCCGTCGCGACCGCGCTGGACGACATCCCGGCGCTGGCCCTGACGGAAGCCCAAGCCGATCGGTTGCGCCACGGCCAGCCTGTTTTCTTGACCCGGGACGCACCGCCCCCCGGCGCGCTGGTTCGCGCCGAGACGGGCAGCAGGCTGGTGGCGCTGGTCGAGAGCGACGGCGCATCCCTGAAGCCGGTGCGCGTTTTCAACCTTTAAGTCCATGGAGAGTCCCCGATGTCGATCACAGCCGTCCGCAAGGCGGAGCTGATCAAGTCCTATGCCCAGGCCGAGGGCGACACCGGTTCGCCGGAAGTCCAGGTCGCCATCCTGAGCGAACGGATTGCCAATCTCACCGAGCACTTCAAGGGCCACGCGAAGGATCACCATTCGCGGCGTGGCCTGCTCAAGCTGGTTGGCCAGCGCCGGCGCCTGCTGGACTATCTCAAGGCCAAGGACAACAAGCGCTACGACATGTTGATCGAGCGCCTGGGTCTCAGGCGTTGAACCAAGGCCCCGTCTCCCTCCTTGCCGAGGGAGCGGGGCCTCTTCGCGTCGTTTCGCCGGTCCCCGTCGCGTTCGGCCGGCCGAGGCGACTTCGCAGTAACCGGGAGGGCAGGGGCGAGAGCAAAGGCCCGGCCCGGTCCTGCTGGCGCAAGGGCGCCAGTGGGCGGCTGCCGCCATACGGGGGCGGACGGCCGTGCAGGAAAGGAAAGATGGATATGAGTGATATGTTTCAGGTGTTCCGCAAGGAAGTGGAATGGGCCGGCCGCAAGCTCGTGCTCGAGACGGGCAAGATCGCCCGCCAGGCTGACGGCGCCGTGCTGGCGACCTACGGCGGCACGACGGTGCTGGCCACCGTGGTGTTCGAGAAGCAGCCCAAGCCGGGGCTCGATTTCTTCCCGCTGACGGTGAACTACCAGGAGAAGGCGTTCGCCGCCGGCAAGATTCCCGGCGGCTTCTTCAAGCGCGAAGGCCGGCCGTCCGAGAAGGAGGTGCTCACCTCGCGCCTGATCGACCGGCCGATCCGGCCGCTGTTCCACGAGAGCTACAAGAACGAGACGCTGGTCGTCATCACGACGCTGGCGCACGACATGGAGAACGACCCCGACATCGTGTCGATGATTGCAACCTCGGCGGCGCTCACCATCAGCGGCGTGCCGTTCATGGGGCCGATCGGTGCGGCGCGCGTCGCCTACATCGACGGCAAGTACGTCATCAACCCGACGCTCGAGCAGACCGAGGCGAGCGCCCTCGACCTCGTCGTCGCCGGCACGACCGAGGGCGTGCTGATGGTCGAGTCGGAAGCCAAGGAGCTTTCCGAGGACGTCATGCTGACCGGCGTGATGGAAGGCCATCGCTCGTTCCAGCCGGTGATCGAGGCGATCATCCAGCTGGCCGAGCATTGCGCCAAGGATCCGCTGCCGCTCGCCGACCCGTCCGAGGCTTCCGTTTCGGTGGCGGCCAGGCTCAAGGCCGAGATGCGCGGCAAGCTCGCGGAGGCCTATGGCGAGACCCAGAAGCTCGCGCGTCAGGCCAAGGTCGGCGCGGTCAAGACAGAGGCCAAGAAACTGTTCGAAGGCAACGAGGCGGAGCTCGCCGAGTTCGGCGAGCAGTTCGGCAACCTCGAGGCCGACGTCGTGCGCGGCGCCATTCTCGACACCGGCAAGCGCATCGACGGCCGCGACACCAGGACGGTTCGGCCGATCGTGGCCGAGGTCGGCGTGCTGCAGCGCGCCCACGGCTCTGCGCTGTTCACCCGCGGCGAGACCCAGGCGCTCGTCGTGGCGACGCTCGGCACCGGCCAGGACGAGCAGATCATCGACGCGCTCGAGGGCGAGTACCGCGAGCACTTCATGATGCACTACAACATGCCGCCCTACGCCGTCGGCGAGGTGCGCCGCATGGGCTCGCCGGGCCGCCGCGAGATCGGCCACGGCAAGCTCGCCTGGCGCGCCATCCGGCCGCTGCTGCCGTCGAAGGACAAGTTCCCCTACACGATCCGCGTCGTCTCGGAGATCACCGAGAGCAACGGCTCGTCGTCGATGGCTTCGGTGTGCGGCGGCTCGCTGTCGCTGATGGATGCCGGTGTGCCGCTCGAGCGGCCGGTGGCGGGCATCGCCATGGGCCTGATCAAGGAGAGTGACCGCTTCGCCGTGCTCTCCGACATCCTGGGCGACGAGGATCATCTCGGCGACATGGACTTCAAGGTCGCCGGTTCCGAGCGTGGCATCACCGCCCTGCAGATGGACATCAAGATCACCTCGATCACCGAGGAGATCATGAAGGTCGCCCTGGCGCAGGCGCGCGACGGCCGCCTGCACATCCTGGGCGAGATGGCCAAGGGCCTGGGCGGCGCGCGCGAGGGCGTGAGCCAGAATGCGCCGCGCATCACCCAGTTCACCATCCCCAAGGACAAGATCCGCGAAGTGATCGGCACCGGCGGCAAGGTGATCCGCGAGATCACCGAGACCACAGGCACCAAGATCGACATCGAGGACGACGGCACGATCAAGGTCGCGGCGGTCGACGCCAAGGCCGGCCAGGCCGCCATCGACTGGATCAAGGGCATCGTCGCCGAGCCGGAAGTGGGCGTGATCTACAACGGCAAGGTCGTGAAGACCGTCGAGTTCGGCGCCTTCGTGAACTTCCTGGGCGCCCGCGACGGCCTGGTGCACATCTCCGAGCTGGCGCCGCGCCGCGTCGCCAAGGTGACCGACGTCATCAAGGAAGGCGACCAGGTCAAGGTCAAGGTGCTGGGCGTCGACGACCGCGGCAAGGTCCGCCTCAGCATGAAGGCCGTCGACCAGGCGACCGGCGAGGACATCTCGCAGAAGCAGCGCGAAGAGGCTGCCCCGGCTCCGGCGGGCGAGTAAGCGAGCAACGGCAACGAGAACGGCGGCCTTCGGGCCGCCGTTTTTTGTTTTCATCGTCTTCGGGACCGCGGGCGTCCCGCCCGCTCATGAACATGAGCGGGCGGATGCCCGCGGTCCGGAGTCGATAACCATAGAGTCGATATGCCAACCTCCATCCCTTCCCGCCGGCTCCTGCTCGCCGCCGCCGGCGCGAGCCTGCTGCCGCTCGGCGCCAACGCCGCGAGCCTCGTTCCCACGCCGCGGCAGACCGAGGGGCCGTTCTATCCGACAGCCCTGCCCGCCGACATGGACAACGATCTCGTGCAGGTGCGCGGCCAGGCGGCGCGGGCGATGGGCACCGTTCT
>NZ_JBFWZI010000159.1:0-14846 GCF_050185545.1 Reyranella sp.
GAGCACCATGACGCAACGCCGGATGATGCGCCTCGGCGCATTCGTGCACGAAACGGGTCAGCATGTCGCCGCCTGGCGTCATCCCGAGGCCCATGCGCTGTCGGGCGTGAGCTTTGCCCAGATGGTCGAGACCGCCCAGCTCGCCGAGCGCGGCAAGTTCGATCTCCTGTTCCTGGCCGACAGCGCTGCGGTCAGCCTGGCCGGCAGCGCCGATGCGCGTGGCGGCATGGGCAAGGTGGTGAAGTTCGAGCCGATGACCATCCTGTCGGCCCTGGCCGCGGTGACGAAGAACCTCGGTCTCGTCGCCACCTCGACCACGACCTACAACGAGCCCTACACGCTTGCCCGCCAGTTCGCCTCGCTCGACCAGATCAGCGGCGGCCGCTCGGGCTGGAATCTCGTCACCTCGAACAACGAGGCCGACGCGCTGAACTACAGCAGGGACGAGCATCTCGCGCATGCCGATCGCTACGAGCGCGCGATCGAGTTCGCCGACGTGGTCAACGGCCTGTGGGACAGCTGGGACGCCGACGCTTTCGTCCGTGACAAGGACTCGGGCGTGTTCTTCGATCCGGCGAAGCTCCACGTGCTCAATCATAAGGGCAAGCACTTCAAGGTGCGCGGTCCGCTGAACGTGGCGCGCTCGCCGCAGGGACGGCCGGTGCTGGTGCAGGCGGGCGCGTCGGGCACCGGCCGCGACGTCGCTGCGCGCCTGGCCGAGCTGGTATTCACGGCGCAGACGACCCTCGAGCAGGGGAAGGAATTCTATGCCGACGTCATGGCGCGCCTGCCTAAGTTCGGGCGTTCGCCGGAAGAAGTGAAAGTGATGCCGGGCTTCTATCCGGTAGTCGGCCGCACCGAGGCCGAGGCCAGGGAGAAGTTCGAGTACCTGCAGTCGCTCATCCAGCCGGCCGTCGGTCTGGCGATCCTCGAGCACACGATCGGCGTGCACGGCCTCGACAAGCTGCCGCTGCACGGGCCGGTGCCGGAGATGGCCGACACCAATGGACCGCTGAGCCGCCAGCGCCTGCTGCTCGAGGCGGCGCGGCGCGACAAGCTCACTCTGTGGCAGCTCTGCCTGCTCAATGCCGGCCCGCGCGGCCACGTGATGGCGATCGGCACGCCGCAGCAGGTCGCCGACGTGATGGAAGAGTGGTTCGTGAACGGCGCCGCCGACGGCTTCAACGTGATGCCCGCTTGGCTGCCCGGTTCGCTCGCCGACTTCGTCGACATGGTGATCCCCGAACTGCAGCGTCGCGGCCTGTTCCGCACCGAGTACGAGTCGACGACCTTGCGCGGCAATCTCGGACTGCCGATGCCGCGGAGCAGATTTCACACGTCAGGCATGGTTGAAGCGGCGCAGTAGACTCATCGTCTTCCGGACCGCGGGCGTCCCGCCCGCTCAGAGATTCATGAGCGGGCGGGACGCCTACGCGCGTCGGACTCGCGCCCACTCCGGAAGAACATGATCATGAGCGGGCGAGACGCCCGCGGTCCGGAAGAGAATGAACGCGCGCCTGCCGGGCAGTTTGCCTTGCAAGGGGCATGACCTCGCGCGTCGCGTGATCGCGCCATCGTCAAATCTCCAGTCAATCCACGCTTTCCATCGGTGGCATGAGAGTTGCTGCGTTGCAGCACGAGCCACACCTTCGAGGAGGGACGATGGAAATCGGCGTGTTCATTCCGATCGGGAACAACGGCTGGTTGATTTCGTCGACCTCGCCGCAATACACGCCGAGCTTCGATCTCAATCGCGAGGTCGTGCTGCGCGCCGAGCGCTACGGCTTCGACTTCGCGCTGTCGATGATCAAGCTGCGCGGTTTCGGCGGCAAGTCGCGCTACTGGGACGACAACCTCGAATCGTTCACCCTGATGGCCGGGCTCGCCTCGATCACGACGCGCATCGAGCTCTACGCCACCGTCGCCGTGCTCACCCTGCCGCCGGCGCTGACGGCGCGCATGGCGATGACCATCGATTCGATCTCGCACGGCCGCTTCGGCGTCAATCTCGTCACCGGCTGGCAGAAGGCCGAGTACGACCAGATGGGTTTGTGGCCGGGCGACGAGCATTTCAAGTCGCGCTACGACCTGCTCGACGAGTACGCCACCGTGATGGCGGAACTCTGGCGCACCGGCCGCTCCGATCTCAAGGGCAGGTTCTACACCATGAACGATTGTCGCCTGGGGCCGCTGCCGTCGCGCCAGATCCCGCTGATCTGCGCCGGCACCAGCGACGCCGGCATGGCCTTCGCCGCCCGGCACTGCGCCTACAATTTCTGCAGCGGCGACGGCGAGATGAACGATCCGCGCGACTGCGCCGATTCGGTCGCCCGCCTCAACGCCAGCACCACCATCGCCGGCACGAACACGCGGGCGCTCGCCCTCACCATGATCATCGCCGACGAGACTGACGAGGCGGCGATGGCCAAGTGGGAGCACTACAAGGCGGGCGTCGATCTCGACGCCATCGGCTGGAGCCGTGCCCAGGCCGGCGCCGACAAGTATGCTGCCGACAATTCCACTGCCGGCCGCATCCGCCGGCGCGAGCCGTTGCCGAACAGCGGTTCGCGGCTGGTCGGCTCGTACGCCAGCGTTGCCCGCATGCTCGATGAGATGTCGGACATCCCGGGACTTGCCGGCGTCATGCTGACCTTCGACGACTTCGTGATCGGCGTCGAGCAGTTCGGCCAGCGCATCCAGCCACTGATGCGGAGCCGGCGCGATCTCGCCGTGGCGGCGTAAGGGGAGGCGGGTAGGGTGGATACGCTCGCCTACGACCCCGATGCCAGGGAACCCGGGGCACCGGCGCGGGCCAAGTCGCAGCTCGATCTCGAGCTCAGAAGCATTCGCAAGTGCTACGGCAGCTTCACCGCCGTCGACGGCGTGTCCCTGCAAGTCGAGAAGGGGCAGTTCGTCTGCCTGCTGGGGCCATCGGGCTGCGGCAAGACCACGACCTTGCGCTGCGTCGCCGGGCTGGAGGAGCCGGATGACGGCGGCATCCTGATCGGCGGCAAGGAGGTGACGCGCGATCCGCCGTGGCAGCGCGACATCGCCATGATGTTCCAGGATTTCGCGCTGTTCCCGCACATGACGGTGGCCAGGCAGGTGGGCTTCGGGCTGGAGATGCTGAAGAAGCCCAGGGCCGAGATCGTCCAGCGCGTCAACCAGGTGCTGACCTCGTTCGAGATCGCCAGCCTGGCCGATCGCAAGCCGGCCAGCCTGTCGGGCGGCCAGCGCCAGCGTGTCGCGCTGGCCCGCGCCATGATAACCGAGCCGCGCATCCTGCTGCTCGACGAGCCGATCGGCGCGCTCGACTACTCGCTGCGCGAGACCGTGATGCTGGAGCTCAAGCTCCTGCAGCAGCGCACCGGCATCTCCTTCATCTGGGTGACACACGACCAGAACGAGGCGTTCTCGCTGGGCGACCTCGTGGTAGTGATGAACCATGCGCGCATCGAGCAGCAGGGCCCGCCGGAGGAGATCCTGCAGCGCCCCGCGACCGCCTTCGTCGCGAGCTTCGTGCAGGGCAACAACGTCTTCCACGGCAAGGTGACGGAGATCCTGGCGGGCGCGCTGTGGGTCGAGACGCCGGTCGGCGCGTTCGTCGTGCCGCGGCCGATGACGGGCCCGACGCCTGCGTTGGGCACGGCGGTGTCCTTCTCGGTGCGCGCCGAGCTGATCTCCGACCTGGGTGTCGAGCGCCAGGTCAATCGCCTGTCGGTCCGCTGCACCGCCGTCGAGTATTTTGGCTCGGTGCGCCGACATGTCTTCGCGCGCGCCGACGGCGAGGTGCTGAAGGTCGACCAGTTCGGCGCTCAGGCGGCCCGCATCGTGCCAGGCCAGACCGTGCAGCTCGGCTGGGCGGCCGACGCCGGCGTCCTGCATGCGGTGTCGCCGGATGGGCAGGGCACTCGCCTATGACAAAAACCCCGTCATCTCGACCGAAGCCTCGCGCAGCGAGGCGTAGTGGAAGGACCTTTCTTGTTGCAGGATCGGCAAGAACGGTCCCTCGACTACACCGCCCTTCGGGCGGCTTCGCTCGGCATGACGGCATTTTTCGTCGTGCGCGAATGCCCTCGCCGGATCGGGGACCGCCGGCATGAGCACCATTCGTCTCCGCTCGCCGGCCAGCTACTGGCTCGCCGCGCCGGCGGCGCTGTGGATGCTGGGCGTGGTCGTCGTGCCGATCGTGCTGCTGGTCTGGGTGTCGTTCTGGGGCGGTCGCGCCTTCTCGACGGCGAGCCCGCTTACCGTCGATAACTACGCGCGCTTCTTCGCCAACCCGATCTACGTCAAGCTGATCTTCGGCACCATCCTGCACACCGCGGCGCTGATGGCCGTCACCGGCGTGCTGGGCTACTGCATCGCCTATTTCCTGACCATGAAGGTCAAGAGCCCGCTCTGGCGGACGGCGCTGTTCCTCGCCTTCATCATTCCGTTCTGGACCAGCACGCTGATCCGGGCGATCGCCTGGGTGCCGTTCCTCGGCGTCAACGGCGTCATCAACCAGACGCTGATGTTCCTCGGCGCGACCCAGTCGCCGATCGAGGCATTCCTCTATTCGCGCACCGGCATCACCCTGGCCCAGGTGTCGCTCTACACCATGATGGCGGCCGGTCCGGTCGTCTACATGTTGAATTCGATCGCGCCGCAGTGGCGCGAGGCGGCGATGACCCTGAAAGCGACGCCAATCACCGTGTTCTGGCGCATCGTCTTTCCGCTCA
This sequence comes from Reyranella sp., assembly GCF_050185545.1. Taxonomy (GTDB): domain Bacteria; phylum Pseudomonadota; class Alphaproteobacteria; order Reyranellales; family Reyranellaceae; genus Reyranella. The sequence continues at coordinate 4,725 of NZ_JBFWZI010000159.1, forward strand.
CCCTGCCGGGCGTGGTGATCGGCCAGGTGCTGGTCTTCCTCAACGTCATGTCCGACTTCGCCACCGTGGCGACGATCGGCGGCAACAAGCACGCGCTGCTGCCCAACCTTGTGCTGCTGTTCTACGAAAGCTCGCAGCTGCGCGCCGCCTCGGTGGTGGCCGTGCTGCTGATGATCTGCATGCTGGGGGGCGTCGTGATCGCGCTGCGCGTCGTCGACATCCGGCGGCTGGGAGCGGAACGATGATCGGCTGGCGCGTTCGGCTGAGCCTCAGCGGCTGGCTCCTGGGCGCGATCACGCTCGCCTTCCTCGCCTATCAGTGGCTGCCGATCTTCACCCTGGGCCTGCTGTCGTTCAGCGGGCCGACCGGGGGCACGACCTTCCCGATGAACGGCACGTCGTTCCACTGGTACGAGGAAGTGTGGCGGGCCACCGTCATGAACGATTTCAAGCCGCCGCTGCTGCGCTCCTCGCTTCTGGCGCTGGCCTGCTCGGCCACCACGATCGTGCTGTCGATCATGGCGGCGCAGGCGATGCGCGGGCAGTTCCGCGGCAACGGCTGGTTCTTCTACCTGATGCTGCTCGGCATCATGGCGCCCGGCATCCTGGTGGGCTTCGGCTTCGCCATCATGATGCGCCTGATGGGCGTCGAGCTCTCGTGGGACACCACGACGTTCCTGGTGCAGGTATCGTGGACCCTGCCGTTCGGCTTCCTGACGATGCTCGCGGTGTTCAACCGCTTCGACCGGAAGGTCGAGGAGGCCGCGCTGACGCTCGGCGCCTCGCGACTCACCGCGTTCCGCCGGGTCACCCTGCCGCTGGTCCTGCCCGGCGTCATCGGCGCCGGCCTCTTCGGCTTCTCGCTGAGCTACGACGAGTACGCGCGCAGCATGTTCACCACGGGGCCGGATGCCACCTTGCCGCTCGCCGTGATGGCCCAGCTCGATCGCCAGCTCACGCCCGAGATCTACGCCGTCGGCACGACGACGACCCTCTTCTCGCTGATCGCCATCACGATCTTCACCGTCGCCTTCTGGGCGATGCGGCGATCGACCAACCTCAGGAGGAGCTGAGCATGCTGATCCGACGTCGTTCCCTGCTGGCCGCTGCCGCGGCCTCGACCTTGGCCGCGCCGGCGGCGCACGCCCAGACCAAACAGATCAACCTGGCGGGCGCCAGCTACGACATGCGCGAGGCCATTCTTGGCGAGTTCGGCAAGCGCACCGGTATTACGCCGCGGCCCTTCGTCAATCCCTCGACCCAGGTCCGCATCGACCGCCTGCGCACCGCGCCGGTCGACGTCGTGCTGACGGATGCGCCGTTTGCCGCCTACGCCACCGGGGAGAAGCTCACGCAGCCGATCGACGTCTCGCGCCTGCCCAACTGGTCCAAGCTGCATCCGCTGCTGAAGGATGGTCGGGCGACGCCGAGCTCGCCGCTCGGGTTCGGCGCCAATCCGGGCCGCATGATGTATCTCGACGAGGCGCGCACAAAAGTGTCGTTCGCGCCGATGTTCTTCCAGATGGATTCGATCGGCTACAACGCGAGCAAGATCCCGGCCGAGAAGAACGTCCTGTCGTGGGGCGAGCTGTTCAATCCCAAATGGCGCGGCAAGGTGGCGATGTTCGGCATCGACTGGCTCGGAATGCTGAACGCCGCCATGGGCATGCGCGCGCTCGGCCTGCTCGATCCGGTCGACATCAGCAGCATGACCGAGAAGGAGGTCGACACGGTCATCGCCTTCCTCAAGGAGAAGAAGAAGGAGGGCCATTTCCGCGCCATGTGGAAAGCGTACGGCGAGCTGGTGAACCTGATGGCCTCGGAGGAGGTGTGGATCGCCGACGCTTGGTGGCCGGTGATCGTCGAGGTTTCGGGCAAGGGCATTCCCGTGCACTACGCCGTCGCCAAGGAAGGCTATCGCGCCTGGTGCAACGGCTACGCCATCTCGGCCAGCACCAAGAATATCGACGCCTGCTACGAATGGCTCAACTACTGGATGGAAGGCTATCCCGGCGCCCGCCAGTCGGAGATCGGCTACTTCTCGACGGTGAACAACTACGAGAAGTATCTCGATCCCAAGCTGGTGAAGGAGGTCTACGGCGGCGAAGGCCGCGATGGCGGCTCGCTGGCCGACCGCGCCGAGCGGGTGTTCGTGTGGAACACCCGGCCGAAGAACCTCGAGTACTACACCGAGAAATGGAACGAGTTCCTGGCGGCGTAATGATCAGTTTCCTCCCCAGCTTCGCTGGGGAGGTGTCGCGTCATTCGCGACGGAGGGGTCATGATTCTGGACCGCGGGTGTCCCGCCCGCTCATGGTTCATGTTCATGAGCGGGCGAGACGCCCGCGGTCCGCATGAGACCATGACCCCCCGCCTGCCTGCGCGAAGCCGAAGTGGCTTCGCTTCGGCGAAGGCAGGTCCGCGATTACGCGGACACCTCCCCAAGCTGCGCTTGGGGACGAGAACGAGTATCGACCGTCGCGTCTTTTGCTCTAGTCTCCGGTCCCATGTCTCGCCCGCTTACGCTGCTGCTGTCGGCCCATGCTCACAAGATCTGGGGAGCGCGCACAGCGGCCGCCGCGCCCTCCGGCAGCCTCGCCTTCGTCACTGCCGAGGATGCCCTGGCCGCCGACGGTCCCTGCGCTGCCGACATCGCCTTCATGACCCGCGAGGTCACTGGCTCCTCGAGCAAGGACAGGAAAACACCCGAACTGCAGGGCTTCGAGACCGTGCTGCGCAAGTCGCCGCATCTCAAATGGCTGCAGATCCATCCCGCCGGGGCGGAACGGCCGATCTATCGCGAGCTGCGCGATCGCGGCGTCAAGGTGACGACTGCGTCGGGCGCCACGGCGGTAACGGTGTCGCACAGCGCCCTCGGCGCGGTGATCGCGCTCAACCGGCGCTTTCCGCTGCTCGCCGACGCGCAGCGCCGGCATGCCTGGGAGCCGCGGCTCGGCGAACGCTCGCCACGCGATCTCAAGGACCAGTGTGCGGTCATCGTCGGGATGGGACCGATCGGCCGCAATATCGCGGGGCTGCTCAAGATGCTGGGCATGACGGCGATCGGCGTGCGCCGCACCGCCGAACCGGTCGAACCGTGCGACCGTACGATTGCCTATGAGCAGTTGCCCTCGGTGCTGCCCCAGGCCGACTGGCTGATCCTGTGCTGCCCGGCCTCGCCGGTGACGCGCGGCATCGCCAACGCGGCCGCCTTTGCCGCCATGCCGGCGGGCAGCCATTTCATCAACGTCTCGCGCGGCGAGGTCGCGATCGAGAAGGACGTCATCGCGGCCCTGGCCGCGGGCCATCTGGCGGGTGCCTATCTCGACGTCTTCGAGCGCGAGCCGCTCGATCCGGCATCGCCCTTGTGGGACATGCCGAACGTGATCGTCTCGCCGCACACGGCCAGCCATTCGCAGGGCCAGAACGAGGCGATCTTCGACATCTTCCTCGACAATCTCGCGCGCTGGCGCGCCGGTGCCAAGCTGCGCAATGATGTCGACGATCTCGGCTGACACGGTCTGTCACAGACCCTCGTCGTTCCGCAGGAGGTTGGCATGGATCTCGGATTGAAGGGAAAGCGCGTCGTCATCACCGGCGCCAGCAAGGGCATCGGCCGGGCGATCGCCGAGGGCTTTGCCGCCGAAGGCGCCCACGTCGCGATCTGCGCGCGCAATGCCGGCGAGGTGGCGGCCGCCGTCGCGTCGCTGAAGAGCAAGGGCGTCAACGCTTCGGGCAAGGCGCTCGACGTCGCCGACGGGGCGGCGCTCAAGGACTGGATCGCCGCCGCCGCCGGCGAGCTGGGCGGCCTCGATGCGCTGGTCTGCAATGTCAGCGCGCTGGCGGTCGGCGATTCGCCCGAGAGCTGGGAGAAATCGTTCCGCACCGACATGATGCACACGGTGAACGCCGTCGCCGCGGCCGTGCCGTTTCTCGAGAAATCCATCTCGCCGTCGATCGTGCTGATCTCCAGCGTCTCGGGCTTCGAGGTCGATTTCGCCGCCGGCTCCTACGGCGCCATCAAGGCGGCGCTGATCCACTACGCCAAGGGGCTCTCCCGCCAGCTGGTCGGCAAGGGCATCCGCGTCAATTGCGTGTCGCCGGGCAACACCTATTTCGACGGCGGCATCTGGCAGACCATCGAGAAGAACATGCCGGACCTGTTCGCGTCGACGCTCAAGGTCAATCCGACCGGCAAGTTCGGCACTGCCGAAGAGGTGGCGACCGGCGTCGTCTTCCTGTCGAGCCCGGTGGCGAGCCGCATCTCCGGCACCAACCTGGTGATCGACGGCGCGCTCACGGTCGCGGTGTAGGGAGCACGATCATGCATGGCCACGCCCGACACACGATCCACAAGGACCACGTCCATCACGGCTGGAACAACGCCTTCCCGCCCAGGCTCACGATCGCACCCGGCGAGAGCGTCGAGTTCGAGACGCTCGACGCCTCGTCCGGCCAGCTCTCGCGCAGCTCAACGGCCGAGGCACTGAAGAAGCTCGATCTCGCCTTCGTCAATCCGGTGACCGGCCCGATCCGGATCGATGGCGCCCGGCCGGGCGATGCGCTCAAGGTCACCGTGCTGTCGCTGAAACCCTCGGGCTGGGGCTGGACCGGCAACATCCCGGGCTTCGGTCTGCTCACCGACCAGTTCCCCGAGGCGCATTTGCATCATTGGAACTACGACCCGGGCCTGAAGCCTGCAATGTACGGCCCGGGCGGCCGCGTGCCGCTGCGGCCCTTCCCCGGCACGATCGGCGTGGCGCCGGCGGCGCCCGGCCTGCACAGCGTCGTTCCGCCGCGCAATGTCGGCGGCAACATGGACGTGCGCGACATCATCGCCGGCACCGAGCTCTATCTGCCGATCGAGGTCGAGGGCGCGCTGTTCTCGGTCGGCGACACGCATGCCGCGCAGGGTGACGGCGAGGTCTGCGGCACGGCGATCGAAAGCCCGATCGACGTCGCGCTCAAGTTCGACCTGGTGAAGGGTGCCAACCTGCGCTTCCCGCGCTACGTGACGCCGGGCCCGGTGACCGACCATTTCGACAAGAAGGGCTACGAGGTCACCACCGGCATCGGCCCCGACCTGATGGCCGGCGCCCGCGCCGCGGTGTCGGAAATGATCGACCTTCTAGGCAAGCGCTACGGCTACGCCGCGATCGACGCCTACATGCTGTGCAGCGTCTGCGCCGACCTGCGCATCAGCTCGATCGTCGACGTGCCCAATTGGGTCGTCTCGTTCTACTTTCCGCGCATCGTGCTGGAGTAGTCTTCCGGGCCGCGAACGTCTCGCTCGCTCATGAGATTGGGCGAGCGAGACGCTGGCGGTCCGAAAGAGATGATTGAAGACGCAAAGGAGACGCCGAGTGAAAGCAGTCGTCATCAACGCCACCGGTGGTCCCGAGCAGCTCACGGTCGCCGACATGCCCGACCCGGTGCCGGGTCCCGGCGAGGTGCTGATCGACGTCGCCTATGCCGGCTGCAACTGGGCCGACACGCAAGTCCGGATCGGCATCTATCCGCATCCCATGACCTATCCGATGGTGCTGGGCTTCGAGGTCTCCGGCATCGTCTCGGCGCTTGGCTCGGGCGCGACCGGCGTCGAGGTCGGTGATCGCGTCGCGACCTTTCCCGAGAAGGGTGGCGCCTATGCCGAGAAGTGCGTGGCCTCGGCCACCGGCCTCATCAAGCTGCCGCCGGCGGTCGGTCTCGATGTCGGCGCGGCGTTCCCCATCCAGGCGCTCACCGCCTACCACATGCTCTACACGGTCTACGGCCTCGAACGCGGCGACACGGTGCTGGTCAATGCGATCGGCGGCGGTGTCGGGCTCGCCTGCACGCAACTCGCAGTCCATGCCGGCGCGCGCGTGATCGGCACTGTCGGTACGCCGGGCAAGGAGACGCGGGCCCTGCAGTACGGCGCCGGGCGCGTCGTCGTGACCACGACCGAGGACTTCGAGACGGCGGTGCTCGATTTCACCCGCGGCAAGGGTGTCGACCTCGCGATCGATTCCTACGGCGCCACCATGCTCGACCGCACCTTCAACGTGGTGCGCAAGCTCGGTCATGTCATCAGCATCGGCGAGGCCGAAGGCCAGCCGTTCAAGAACATCCGCGAGCGCATCCTGCCGCGCTCGCAGACCTTCACGCGCCTGCACCTCGGCCATGTCGACCAGGCCTCGCCGGAATGGCAGGCCGGCGTCACGCACGTACTGGAAGGCATCGTCGAAGGCTGGCTGAAGGTGCCGATCGAGGGCGTGTTCGCGCTCGACCAGGCGGCCGACATGCACCGCCGCCTGGAAGGTCGCCACGTCGCCGGCAAGCTGCTGCTGAAGGCGGGGAAGGGCACGTAGGGCTGTCTTCGCTGGGAGCGCGCCACTCCGATGGCGCTCATGGGATGTGTGATCAATAAGAAGAGCGCCACAGGAGTGGCGCGCTCCCGCAATGAGCATGAAGAAAGCAAGGCCCCTGAGGGGCCTTGCTTTCCGCCCATCCGGGCGAGAGGCCCGTGAGGCTGCCTACCTCTGGCAGGCCGAAGACGGCACACCCTTCTTCGCTGCCGCGTCCAGGCACTCCTGCAAAGTCGGATAGGCATTGGCCTGGAATGGCTGGCTCGGGGCCTGGGCAAACTGGTTGGTCTGTCCGAACTGGCCGTCCTGCACGACGTCCACGGTCGTGGCGCCGACAACGAACGCGCCCGCGCCAATGGCAATAAGGAAAAACAGCGGCATTTTGTGCCTCCTCAGGTTGTCGTCTCAACTCGCGCTGCGATCACTGCGCGTTCCGATCCAACGCGATCGGTTGTCGACGGATGCCGGGCGGCGCGAGGAGATCACAGGGCAAGGGAGCGCGGTGCTTCGTCGTGCGACGACGGCGCAGCGCAACCTCGCGCCGCCGCGACCGTTGTCACGCCCTTTCGGCCAATCAGGATCGGATCGAGCAGGATCGGCTGCGGATTCACTCGGCTGCGCTACGGGCGCGAACGGGTGTGCGCGAGCACGTCGGGATTGACCACGTGGGTCGGCGTACCGTCGGCGTAGGCCAGGATCTGGTCGAAGATGTCGGCGAACTGCACCTCGTACTCGTCGCGCGAGACGTAGCCGATGTGCGGCGTGCACACGACGTTGGGCATGGTGAGCAGCGGGTGATGCGGGTCGGTGAGAGGCTCGTCCTCGTAGACGTCGACGGCGGCCATGCCGGGACGGCCGGCGCGCAGCGTGCCGACCAGCGCGCCCGGCTGGATCAGCGGCGCGCGGCTGGTGTTGACCAGCAGCGCCGTCGGCTTCATGCGCAGCAGGTCGGCCTCGCTCACGATGCCGCGCGTGGCGTCGACCAGGCGCATGTGCAGCGAGATCACGTCGCAGTCGGCAAGGAACGCCTCCTTGCTCGGCGCCGCCTCGTAGCCGTCGGCGACGGCCTGCGCCCGTGCCGCCTCGCGCGCCCATGCCACCACGCGCATGCCGAACTGCCTGCCGTAGCCCGCGACGACGGCGCCGATGCGGCCGTAGCCCCAGATGCCAAGCGTCTTGCCGCGCAGGCTCGAGCCGACGCCCATCTGCCAGCGCCCGGCCCTCAGGGCCTCGGCCTGCTGCGGGATCTGCCGCATCGCCGCCAGCACCAGGCCCCAGGTGAGCTCGGCCGCGGCAAAGGACGGCGTGCCGGCGTGCTGGCTCGACGACACGATGATGCCGAGCCGCGTGCAGGTGTCGACGTCGATGTGCGGATAGACGCTGCGCTGGCTTATCAGGCGCAGACGTGGCAGGCGCTCGAGCAGCGGTGTGCGGATCTTGGTGCGCTCGCGGAACAGCACCAGCACCTCGGTGTCGGCGAGGCGCCGGGCGAGGCCGTCGACGTCCTGCAGATGGTCGTTCCAGATCGTGACGGCGTGACCGGCAAGCCTGGCGAAGCACGGCAGGGTGCGCAGCGTGTCGAAATAGTCGTCGAGGATGGTGATCTTCATGGTCGGGTCGTTGGTCGCGGCGTTCAGATCTCGGACAAGTGCAGCTGTTGGATCGAGGTGATCGTCTTGCTGAACTTCTCGCGTTGCGCATCGCTCAGCGGCTGGCCGTCGGGCAGGGGGTGCAACAGCAGCTCGTCCTCCTCCAGCCGCTTCACCAGCCTGATCGCCTGGCGCACGTCCTGCTGCTTCTTCCTGGGCAGGATCGGATAGGCCGCCAGAAAGAGCGACGACAGGGTGCGATTCTGCAGCTCCGGCGTCAGCGGAATCGGGCTCTTGAACACGCCGTCGAGCGCCGTCTTGGCGGCGCCGGTCGTCTTGGCGCGGCGCAGCAGGAAGGCCATGTTGCCGAGCCGGTGCTCGATCTCGAAACGCAGGGTCGTCAGGTCCTGCTGGTTCTTCTGGGCGATCTCGTGAGCGTGCTGGATCTGCTGGAGCACCGCCGCGCCGCCGGTCAGCAGGACGGACGACAGCAGCCACATGCCGACCGAGCTGTTGAGGAAATGATACAGGCGCTGGCCGAAGCCCGGCTTGGGCGGGGGAGGCGGCGGCGCGGCCGGCTCGGCGGGTGTCTGCATGCTCTGGCGGACCGCGTGGCGAAGTCGCTCTTCCGCCTCGATGCGCGCGCGGTCTTCGTCAGTCAGCATCGCTTCTCCCCCATGGACAATGCCCTTCGTGCCAGCCCTGCCATAACACGGCGCAGGCCCGCCGCCGAAGCGGCGCATTGCGCCGCCGCAGCCGGCTGCCTCAGCGCCGGCGCAGCACTGCGCTCAGCACGGTCGTGGCCAGCAGGCCGAGGCTCGCCATCACCAGCACGGCGTCTCGCGGGCCGATCTCCCGCGCCAGTGCGCCGGCGGCGAGCACGCCGAGTGGCCCGGTGCCGATGCAGACGGTGACGATGCCCATCAGCCGCGAGCGCATGCCGGCTGGCGCCTCGGTCAGCATCAGGGTGGTCTGCATGTTGCTGAATCCCGCCGTGCCGAAGCCGCCGATGATCAGTACCGCGAGCGCCAGCCAGTAGGACGGCGACAGGGCCATCACGATCAGGGCGGCGAGGAAGAGCGCGGCACCACCCGCGAACAGCAGGCGCCGCTCGACGCGCAGCACGCCCGCCGCCATCAGCGCGCCGCCGAGGAACGCGCCGAGCGGCTCGCCTGCCGCCAGCAGGCCGACCAGGGCCGGCGAAACGCCGAACGCGCCCAGCCCCAAGGGCGATATCAGGCCCGCGTAGGAGAAGGCGAAGGCGTTGACCACGATGGTGATGCCGAAGACCAGGACTATCGTCGGCCTGGTGCGGGCGAAGCGCAGCCCTTCGGCGATCTCCGCCGGAAGGCTGGCGAGCGCGAGGCGCCGCGTCACCTGCACATGCGCGAGGCGGCTCATGGCGAGGGCGCCGCCGGCCTGGACCAGCGCGGTGAGGGCGTAGGCGCCCTGCATGCCCAGCCATTCGAATGCGACCCCGCCCAGCAGCGGGCCGACCATGCGCGTGGCCGCATTGGTCGCCGAATCCAGCGCGATGGCATTGACGATGCGATGCGGTCCGGCGACCTCGCCGACCATGCGCCGGCGGGTCGACATCTCGGTCGCCCACAGGATGCCCGAGACCAGGTTCGCCACCGCGATGTGCCACAACACCAGGTGACCGGTCGCGGCGAGCAGGGCCACCACGGCCGACACGACCGCTGGCACCAGCATGGCCAGGACCACGATCAGCTTGCGATTCACCGCCTCCGACACGGCGCCGGCGAAGGCGCCGAAGGCGAATTGCGGCAGCTGGCGAATGGCGACCACGCCCGCGACCGCGAAGGCCGAGCCGGTGGCCTCGAAGGCGAACAGCCCCGAGGCCAGCAGTTCCAGCCAGCGCATGGCGTTGCCGGCGCCCCCGGCCAGCCACAGCCGCAGAAAATCCGGCACACCCAGCAGCTCGCGCACCGGGTGGTCGCGTTCCTCCGTCGAATTCATTGGTGACGACGCTAGAGCAGATTCCGTTCGGCTGGAACCAGCCGAACCGCCACCCCTCCTCCTATGAAGATCGGGGCGGGTACCTCCCCGATCTTCTCAGCATCGAGATGCGCGCCGGGTGTTCTGGGTGTCTCCCCAGCGTCTTCGCTGGGGAGGTGCCCCGTCATACGGGGCGGAGGGGTCATGAATCATGCGGACCGCGGGCGT
>NZ_JBFWZI010000159.1:14856-16997 GCF_050185545.1 Reyranella sp.
GCCCGCTCATGATGTGATGAGCGGGCGAGACGCCCGCGGTCCGGAAGAGCATGACCTCCCGTCGCTGAGGCGGCGACACCTCTTATGAAAATGTGCTGGGGCGCGCCACTCCAGTGGCGCGATCATCGTTGATATGGGGAAGACGCGGCACTGGAGTGGCGCGCCCTCAGCCATGAATGAGCAACTGTCATTTTCACGTCATCGTGGTGCGCGCCGGCGTGCTGGGTATCTCCTCAGCGAAGACGCTGAGGAGGAGATGGGCCCGCATTCCGTCAAATCGGGAATCGCTCTAACGTTGCGCGCATCGGTCGGGGGGCCGAATGCGTGTTCCGGAGGAGTATCCCCTGTTGGCGCGTCGAACCTTGCTTGCCGCGACCCTCGCGGCGCCGGCGGTTGCGCGCGCCGACGTCTCGGCGTGGCCGACCAAGACGGTGCGCTTCATCTGCCCGTTCGCACCGGGCGGCGGCACCGATACGGTGAGCAAGACTGATCTGCGATCAGCTGTCGCGCCGCTTCGGCCAGCAGTTCGTGGTCGACAACAAGAGCGGCGCGGGTGGCAACATCGGCACGGTGGAGCTCGCGCGCGCCGCACCGGATGGCTACACGCTTGGCCTGATCTCGGTGGCGAGCCACACGCTGAACCCGATGCTCTACGGCAGGCTGCCCTACGATCCCGACAAGGAGATCGTCTGCATCTTGCGGCTGGCGAACCTGCTCGGCGTCACGCCGTCGCTGCCGGCGAGCTCGGTCGCCGAGCTGATCGAGCTCTGCAAGGCCAGTCCCGGGAAGTACTCCTTCGCCTCGTCGGGGCCGGGCTCGTCGCTGCATCTCAGCGGCGAGCTGTTCAAGGCCATGGCGGCGGTCGACATCATCCACGTGCCCTACAAGGGCGCCGGTCCGGCCTACAACGACCTGATGTCGGGCACGGTCACCATGATGTTCGCGAACATGCCGTCGCTGCTGCCACAGGTGCGGCGCGGCCGCGTCAAGGGGCTGGCCGTCACCTCGCGCGAGCGGTCGTGGCCGGCGCTCGACCTGCCGACGGTCGCCGAGACCCTGCCGGGCTACGCCGCGACGTCGTGGTACGGCGCCGGCGCACCCGCGGCGACGCCGGAGCCGATCCTGGCCCGCCTCGAGACGGCGATCACGGAGGCGCTGGCCGAGCCGGACATCCGCAAGCGCTGGGAGACCGATCTCGGTCTCGACATGCCCCCGCCCGGGCGCAAGGGCTTCGAGGCCTTCCTCGCCGAGGACCGCATCCTCTGGGCGCCGGCGGTGAAGGCTTCGGGCGTCAGGCTGGATTGAGTAGTTCATTCTCCTCCCCAGCGAAGCCGGGGAGGAGAATGACCTCCGTCACAACACCTGCTTCACCGCCGCCAGCACGACCAGCGCGCCGATCGCCATCGCGGCGCTGCCCAGCGAGACCACCAGAAGCGCGCGTCCCGGCGTCAGGCGGCCCATGCTGGCGGCGATCCAGAAAAACGGGTCGTTGACGTGGCAGATCGCCATCGAGCCCGCGCCGACGGCCGCCGCCGCGAGGGTGCGGCCGGAGGCGCTGTCGAGGCCGAGCGCCGGCAGCATCGGCTCGACCATGCCGGAGGCGGTGAGCACGGCTGTCAATGAATTGCCCTGCATGGTCTTGACGATCGCTGCGGCGAGGAACGGCGTCAGCAGGCCAAAGCGTGGATGCAGCGCATGCTCGGCCAGCAGCTCGGCCATGCCGGTCTCGTCGAACACGCGGGCGAGCCCGCCAGCCGTGCCCACCGTAAGCAGCAACGGCGCCCAGCCGCGGCCAGACAGCGCCGACGGCTGCCAGCGTCCGGCGAACAGCACGGCGAGCGTGGTGGCCAGCGCCGCCAGCATCAGGGGCTTGCTGATGCCGATATAGAATTCGCGTGCGCCGCCCTTGCCGAGCGGTTCGCTCGGCATCTGCGCCACCGACTGCACCACCATCAGCGCCACCGGCAGCAGAACGGCGAGCCATGCCCAGCCAAGCCGGCCCGGCGCCGCCACCGCCTTGCCATCCTCGGCCGGCATCTGCCGCGACACATGCCACCAGCCGATCGCCGCCGCGATGATTGCGACCGGCAGCGCGGCCACGAGCATGGTCGAAGCGGTCGTCTTCATCACCGACGCTGCGG
>NZ_JBFWZI010000160.1:0-16858 GCF_050185545.1 Reyranella sp.
GCGAAATCGTCGGCCAGCTCGTGGGCGAACTCGAGGTACTGCTCGACCAGCAGGATCGCCATGTCGCCGCGCTGGCGCAGGAAGGTGATGGCGCGGCCGATATCTTTGATGACCGACGGCTGGATGCCCTCGGTCGGCTCGTCGAGTACCAGCAGCTTGGGCCGCATGGTGAGTGCGCGGCCGATTGCGAGCTGCTGCTGCTGGCCGCCCGACAGGTCGCCGCCGCGCCGCTTCAGCATCGACTGCAGCACCGGGAAGAGCTCGAACACCTCGTCGGGAATCTTCTTCTGGTCCCGGCCAAGCGGCGCAAAACCGGTCTCGAGATTCTCCTTCACGGTCAGCAGCGGGAAGATCTCGCGGCCCTGCGGCACCATGGCGACGCCGCGCCGGGCGCGCTCGTAGGGCGGCAGGCGCGAGACGTCCTCGTCGGCGAGCGCGATCGACCCTGACGCGATTGGTTGCAGGCCGACGATGGCGCGCAGCAGGCTGGTCTTGCCGACACCGTTGCGGCCCAACAGGCAGGTCACGCGGCCGATCGCGGCCGAGAGCGACACCGAGCGCAACGCCTGGGCGGCGCCGTAGTACAGATCGACGTTGCTGACCGCGAGCATCATGCCGTCACCTGCGAGAGATGGACTTCGACCACGCGCGGGCCGGCACCCACCGGCATTTTGCCAAACCTGGTGAGATAGACCTCGACCGCGCGCGGGTCGGCGCTCGCCGGCATGCCGTCACCTGCCGAGATAGACTTCGACGACGCGCGGGTCGGCGCTCACCTGGTCGAGCGTGCCCTCGGCCAGCATCGAGCCTTCGTGCAGCACCGTCACCTTGACGCCGAGCGCGCGCACGAAGCTCATGTCGTGCTCGACCACCACCACCGAATGGGTGCGGTTGATCTCGCGCAGCACCTGCGCCGTCGTCTCCGTCTCGACGTCGGTCATGCCGGCGACCGGCTCGTCGACCAGCAGCAGCTTGGGATCCTGGGCGAGCAGCATGCCGATCTCGAGCCACTGCTTCTGGCCGTGGCTGAGGCGCGCACCCAGCATGTGCTGCTGCGGCTCCATGCGGATGATCGAGAGGATCTCCTCCAGCCGCTGGTTCTCGGCCTTGGTCGCCTGGGCGATCAGGACACGATACCAGCTGCGCTGCCCCGCCAGGGCGAGCAGGAGGTTGTCGCGCACCGTGTGGTTCTCGAACACGGTAGGCTTCTGGAACTTGCGGCCGATACCCAGCGTCGCGATGTCGGCCTCGTCGAGCTTGGTGAGGTCGGCCTTGCCGTCGAACACGACCTCGCCCTCGTCGGGTCGTGTCTTGCCGGTGACGACATCCATCATGGTCGTCTTGCCGGCGCCGTTGGGGCCGATGATGGCGCGCATCTCGCCCGGCTCGACCAGAAGCGACAGGTTGTTCAGCGCCTTGAAGCCGTCGAACGACACGGTGACGCCACTGAGATAGAGCAGCGCGGAGGTGCTGCGCGGGGCGTTCATGCGGCGGCCCTCGCCTTACGGTCGCCGCCGCGGTTGCGGATCTGCGCCCACAGGCCGACCACGCCCTTGGGCAGGAACAGGGTGACAGCGATGAACAGGGCGCCGAGCGCGAACAGCCAGACCTCGGGCAGCGCGCCGGTCAGCCAGGTCTTGCCCCAGTTGACCAGGAAGGCACCGATCACCGGCCCGATCAGGGTGCCGCGGCCGCCGACGGCAACCCAGATCACCGCCTCGATCGAGTTGGCCGGCGAGAATTCGCTGGGGTTGATGATGCCGACCTGGGGCACGTAGAGCGCGCCGGCGACGCCCGCCATGGCGGCCGACAGCACGAAGACGAAGAGCTTGTAGCCCTCGACCCGGTAGCCCAGGAAGCGCATGCGGCTCTCGGCATCGCGCACCGCGGTGAGCGCCTTGCCGAAGCGCGAGCCGACGATCGCGCCGGAGATCACCAGGCCGAGCGCCAGCGCCAGGGCCGAGGCGAAGCACAGCACCGCGCGTGTGCCGTCGGCCTGCACCGGAAAGCCCAGGATGTCCTTGAAGTCGGTCATGCCGTTGTTGCCGCCCAGCCCCATGTCGTTGCGGAAGAAGGCCAGCATGAGGGCGAAGGTCATCGCCTGGGTGATGATGGAGAGGTAGACGCCGGTGACGCGGCTGCGGAAAGCGAACCAGCCGAGCGCGAAGGCGAGCACGCTCGGTACCAGGAGGATCATGATGGCGGCGAACCAGAATTGGTCGAAGCCGTGCCAGAACCAGGGCAGCTCCTTGTAGTTCAGGAACACCATGAAGTCGGGCAGGATCGGATTGCCGTAGACGCCGCGGCTGCCGATCTGGCGCATCAGGTACATGCCCATGCAGTAGCCGCCGAGCGCGAAGAAGGCGCCGTGACCGAGCGACAGAATCCCACAATAGCCCCAGACGAGATCGACGGCCAGAGCGAGCAGCGCGTAGCACAGGTACTTGCCGATCAGCTGCAGCACCCAGGCCGGCACGTGGAACGGATTGCCGGCCGGCACCAGCTGGTTGCTGAGTGCGAGCGCAAGGCCCAGCAGGAGCACGAGACCGATGAAGTAGCGCAGGTTGCGGTCGATGCCCTGCAGCAGGGTGCGCGTGATCATTCGACCGACCGGCCCTTCAGCGCGAACAGGCCGCGCGGGCGGCGCTGGATAAACAGGATGATGAACACGAGCACCAGGATCTTGCCCAGCACCGCGCCGGCATAGGGTTCGAGGAACTTGTTGACGATGCCGAGCGCGGTGGCGCCGACCAGGGTGCCGAACAGGTTGCCCACGCCGCCGAACACCACGACCATGAAGGAGTCGATGATGTAGCCCTGCCCGAGATTGGGGCTGACATTGTCGATTTGGCTCAGTGCCACGCCGGCCAGCCCGGCGATGCCGGAACCGAGGCCGAAGGTCAGCGCATCGACGCGCGGCGTGCGGATGCCCATGGCCGAGGCCATCGGCCGGTTCTGGGTGACGGCCCGCATGTAGAGGCCGAGGGCGGTCTTGCGCAGCAAGAGGATGAGCGTGGCGAACACGACCAGGGCGAACACGACGATCCACAGGCGGCCGTAGGTGACGGTGATCTGGCCGACCTGGAAGAAGCCCGACATCCACGAGGGTGCGCCGACCTCGCGGTTGGACGGGCCGAATATCGAGCGCACCGCCTGCTGCAGCACCAGCGACAGGCCCCAGGTGGCGAGCAGCGTCTCGAGCGGCCGGCCGTAGAGGAAGCGGATGATGCCGCGCTCGATGGCTATGCCGACCGCGCCCGCGACGATAAAGGCGAGCGGCAGGGCGATCACCAGCGAGGCGTCGAACAGGTGCGGCGCCGAGGTGCGGATGATGTCCTGCACCACGAAGGTCGTGTAGGCGCCCAGCATCACCATCTCGCCGTGCGCCATATTGATGACGCCCATGGTGCCGAAGGTGATGGCGAGCCCGATCGCCGCCAGGAGCAGCACGGAGCCCAGCGAGATGCCGTACCAGACGTTCTGGGCGGCCTCCCAGGCGGCCAGGGTCTGGCGCACGGACGTCGCCGCGGCAGTGGCGGCGGCCTTGACCTCGGCGTCGCTGGCGCTGTTGGCGGCACCCTGCAGGACGCTCAGCGCGTCGCGGTCGCCGCGATCGCGCAAGACGGCGATGGCGCCGAGCTTCTGCGGCTTGGGCGCATCCGAAGCGAGCACGACCGCCGCCCGCGCCTCGCTGAACGCCGCCTTGACACGCGGATCCTTCTCGGCCGCGATGGCCGCGTCGAGCGCGCCGAGCGCGGCCGGATCCGGGCGCTTCAGGAGGGAGTCGGCGGCGCCGCGGCGCACCCGGGCATCGGGGCTCATCAGGGTGAGCGAGCCGACGGCGGCCTCGATGACGCCACGCAGGCGGTTGTTGACGCGCACCCGGTCGAGCTCGGCCTCCGTGCCCGTACCGGCCGACTTGCCGGAGACCGCTTCGCTCAGCGCGAGCTGGTTGCCGTCGGGCTTGCCGATGACGACGACGTTGTCGGACTTGCGGACGTAGAGCTGGCCGGCCGCAAGCGCCTCGAGGATCGGCGCGGCCCGCGCCTCGCCGGACGCCGCCAGGGCGCCGATTGCCGTTTCGCGATCACCAAAACCGCCGGTGGTGAGGTTGGTCACCAGGGTGGAAAGGTCGGCGGCCAAGGCCATGCCGGCAATGGAGGCCGAAGCCAGGGCCAGCAGTAACCTTGCGAGCAGGCGCAGAAACGGCATGTCTCAGGATTAACTCGGAGATGAGAACGGGGCGACTCGAAAGTCGCCCCGCCCTGTTGGTTACTGGTATCGGCCTGCAATCAGGCGGCCGGGCCTACTTGCCCTTGCCGCCGCACTTGCCGGTGGCGACGTTGAAGTTGCCGCAGTTCAGCGGCTTGCGCCAATCGGAGATGAGGTCCTTGGAGTCGGGCAGATAGTCCGACCACTCGTCGCCGACCACCAAGCCGGAAGTCTGCCACACCACGTCGAACTGGCCGTTGCCCTGGATCTCACCGATCAGCACCGGCTTGGTGATGTGATGGTTGGGCATCATGGCCGAGTAGCCACCCGACAGGTTGGGCACGGCAATGCCGATCAGGGCATCGATGACCGCGTCGGAATCCGTCGTGCCGGCCTTCTTGACCGCCTCGATCCACATCTGGAAGCCGATCACGTGGGCTTCCATCGGATCGTTGGTAACGCGCTTGGGATTCTTGGTGAAGGTCTGCCAGGTCTTGATGAAGGCCTCGTTGGTGGGGTTCTTCACCGACTGGAAGTAGTTCCAGGCCGCCAGATGGCCGACCAGCGGCTTGGTGTCGACGCCGGCGAGTTCCTCTTCGCCCACCGAGAACGCCACGACCGGGATGTCCTTGGCCTTGATGCCGGCGTTGCCCAGCTCCTTGTAGAACGGCACGTTGGCGTCGCCGTTGATGGTCGAGACCACAGCCGTCTTCTTGCCGGCCGAGCCGAACTTCTTGATTTCCGCCACGATCGACTGCCAGTCGGAATGACCGAACGGCGTGTAGTTGATCATGATATCTTCCTGCTTGACGCCCTTCTGCTTGAGGTACGCCTCGAGGATCTTGTTGGTGGTGCGCGGATAGACGTAGTCGGTGCCGGCGAGCACCCAGCGCTGCACCTTCTCGTTCTGCATCAGGTAGTCGACGGCCGGAATCGCCTGCTGGTTCGGCGCCGCACCGGTGTAGAACACGTTGCGCGAGCTTTCCTCGCCCTCGTACTGCACCGGGTAGAAGAGGATGCCGTTCAGCTCCTCGAACACCGGCAGCACCGACTTGCGGCTGACCGAGGTCCAGCAGCCGAACACCGCCGCGACCTTGTCCTTCTGCAGGAGTTCGCGCGCCTTCTCGGCGAACAGCGGCCAGTTCGACGCCGGATCGACGACCACAGCCTCCAGCTTGCGGCCCAGCACGCCGCCCTTCTTGTTCTGCTCGTCGATCAGCATCAGCATGACGTCCTTCAGGGTCGTCTCGCTGATCGCCATCGTGCCCGACAATGAATGAAGAATGCCGACCTTGATCGGCGCGCCTTGGGCGAACGCGCTTCCCGCGGCGCCGGCCAGCAAGCCGGCGGCGACGAGGCCCGTCCGCACGATTGAACCCAGTTTCATCCCGCTCTCCTTGATATCCGACGGAATCTCCCCGTCGATTCCTCGCGAGAGCGAAAGTCGTGCCAAACCCGGGCCACGGCCCAGGATAAGTTCAATTGGCGAACAGGAACAGGGCGCCGCCCGCCGCGACCATGCCGCCCAGCGCGCGCAACCCGACCTCGCCGATACCCCGGCGCACGAGCCAACCGAGGAACAACCCGGCGCCTTCCAGGACGGCGGTCGCGGCCATGAGCCCCAGGATGTAGGGGACCGGCGCCGCAGCGGGCGCTTCCATTGCGTGGGCGTAGCCGTGAAAGACGGCGAAGGCACCGACGACCGCCATCGCCAGAGCGGCCGACAGACGCACGCCTCCGGCGATCAGGCCGCCGAGGACAAAAACCGAGGCCAGTATCGCAGCCTCGACAAGAGGCAGTTTTGTGCCTGCAAATCCGGCAACTGCCCCTGCAGCCATCATGGTCAGGAAGGCGGCCGGAACCAGAAAGGCGAGCGCGGCCTTGCGATTTGCGAGCAGGAATGCCCAAACGCCCACGCCGACGACAGCCAGGACATGGTCGATGCCGGTGAAGGGATGGAGGAAGCCCGGATCGTCGTGGCCGGAATGAGCCATGGCTGGGCCGGCAAGAGTCACCAGCAGAGCGGTGAGGCCAATCGTTCGAGTCATGTTCTACCCCTTACCTGTTAGCGTTAGAGCGGCATTTTCCTGTGTTGGTCATGCTCTTCCGGAGCACGAGCGTCCCGCTCGCTCAGAGTCATGAGCGAGCGGGACGCTCGCGCTCCGGAAGACTATGACCATGATCCTTCTCGAAAGCTCAACTGCTTTTGACAGTACGCCGTTCGGGCAGGCCACCCTGCCGAACAATGAAGGCAACGACATCCTCTACTCCCTTGTTCTCCTTGAGATTGGAGAACAGGAAGGGCCGCGCGCCGCGCATCCGGCGGGCGTCGCGGTCCATGACATCGAGGTTGGCGCCGACCAGCGGCGCGAGATCGATCTTGTTGATGACAAGAAGATCGGAGCGAGTGATTCCCGGTCCGCCCTTGCGCGGGATCTTCTCGCCGGCCGCCACGTCGATGACGTAGATCGTGAGGTCGGCCAGCTCGGGAGAGAAGGTGGCGGCGAGGTTGTCGCCACCCGATTCGACGAACACGATCTCGAGGCCAGGCCATTTGCGCACGATGTCCGATACGGCGGCGAGGTTGATCGAGGCGTCCTCGCGGATCGCCGTGTGCGGGCAGCCGCCGGTCTCGACGCCGACGATGCGCTCGGGCTGCAGTGCGCCGGAGCGGGTCAGGAACTCGGCATCTTCCTTGGTGTAGATGTCGTTGGTGACGACGGCGATGTCGTAGGCCCCGCGCATCGACTTGCACAGGCGTTCGACCAGCGCGGTCTTGCCCGAGCCGACCGGGCCGCCGACGCCCACCCTCAACGGGCCACGCACGCTCATTGCCGCTCCATCTCCCCCGCCAGCAGCGCAAGATAGCCCACCCCATCAGGAGGCAGTACGGCGAATAATAGCGGCGGTCGCGCGTGGCAAAAGGCTCATCGCCGAACCGGCCGCGCCAGCGCGGGCTGTAGCCGGCAAAGCCGCGGGCGATGAACAGCCCGCCGATGGCGAAGCTTCCCGCCAGCACGACGGGGACCTCGTCGCGTCCCAGCATGAAGAAGGGCCACAGGGCAACGATCGCGAGCAGGGCGGCCACCGTGAAGCACTGCCAGGCCGGTGGCATGCGCCTTCGGCCGTCGCCGACGACGCTCCTTGCCAGGGCTTCCTCGTTTGCCTCCGGCCAGGTGCTGCCGAGCCCCCACAGGGCGTGCACCGCCGCAGCCGCGCCGACGCCGAGGAACAGCAGGATCGCCAGAACGAGATTCATGAGCGGAACAGGCGCGTGTACTGGGTCTCGTGGCGCATCGAGCACCAGTCGAGCAGCGGCGTGCAAGTGCCGACGTCGTCGAGCGACCTCACGGCGAGGGCCGCCGAGGCCGCCTTCCGCACGGCGCGCTCCAGGGAGGCCAGCGCGATCTGGCCGTCGCTCTGGCCGAGCGGGACGGAGCGCACGGCGGCCGAGATCAGGTTGGCGACGAAGGCATGCAGATAGCCATCGAGAGCGCGCGCGAGGGCGATGTCGTGCGCGGCGGCGGCCAGCGCCACGGCCACCGGCAGGCTGATCTCGCCCGCCAGGCGCTGGTGCGTCTCCTCGAGCGCCGGATGGGGCCACGCAACCCGCGTCATCGCCAGGAACGAGCCGCCCTGCTGGCGCGATTCGAGCGCCATCTCGGAGGTGCCGCGCCAGGCCGCCGCGCGCTCGGCGATGGCGTCGAAGGCCGGCCAGTCATGGTCGGTCGCGGCCTGCCAGGCAGCGGCGAACAAGGCGCCGTCGACCGCGCCGGTGCCATGCAGGAGCACGCTTTCCAGCCATCGCACCAGCGTCGGCCGATCCTTGATGAAGCCCTCCTCGACCGCGGTCTCGATGCCGTGGCTGTAGCTGAAGGCGCCGATCGGATAGCTCGGCGACAGCCAGGCGAGCAGGCGATAGATCGGGTCGGTCGCCGGCTCAGCCACGGCGATCCCCGTGGCGTTCCTCATGAAGCGGCCCGTGCCGGTGCCCGAGATCGTGATTGTGCTGGCCGTAGGCACCGCCCTCGGGGTCGAACGCGGTGCGCACCTTGCGCACGTCGGCGCCCAGCCCCTTCAGCATGTCGATGATCACGTGATCGTCGCGGATCAGGATCCTGTCGCTGTCAATTTGCGCCGGCAAGTGGCGATTGCCGAGATGCCAGGCGATCCGGGCGAACGCGGCGGCATCGCGGCCGCGAATCTCGACCAGGTCTTCGTCGGCCGCCCTGACCTCGACTATGCCGCCCTCCTCCAGCCGGAGCCCGTCGCCGGTGTGCAGGACGACGGGCTCGACCAGGTCGAGCAGGAAGTCGAGCCCGCCATCGCCCAGCATGCGCAACCGGCGGCGGTACCGGTCATCGAACAAGAGGGTGACGGTGTCGGCCCGCTGCTCGACCGGCCAGCCGCCGGCCCGGACCACTTCGACCGCGCGTTTCACAAGAGTCCTTCCTCCCCAGCTCCGCTGGGGAGGTGTCGCCGTCTTACGGCGACCTGCCTCCGCCGAAGCGAAGCTGCTTCGGCTTCGCGCAGGCAGGCGGAGGGGTCATGCATCAAGCGGACCGCGGGCGTCTCGCGCGCTCTTCTCATGAGCGGGCGAGACGCCCGCGGTCCGGAAGGACCATGACCCTCGGCCCCGTATGACGGGGCACCTCTCCAGCGAAGCTGGGGAGGAGAAGAAGAGTGCACGACACGCCCATCCTCAAAACAAGAAATACCGCTGCGCCATGGGCAGCACCGTGGCCGGCTCGCAGGTCAGGAGCTCGCCGTTGGCGCGCACCTCATAGGTCTCGGGATCGACTTCGATCTCGGGGCACAAGTCGTTGTGAATCATGTTCTTCTTGCCGATCTTGCGCGTGTTCTTGACGGCGAGAAGGGCGCGCGTCAGGCCCCATTTCCTGGCGACTCCCCTGGTGATCGCAGCCTGCGACACGAACAGCGCCGGGCTGGCGACCAGGCTGCGGCCGAAGCCGCCGAACATCGGGCGGTAGTGCACGGGCTGCGGCGTGGGGATCGAGGCGTTGGGATCGCCCATCGGGGCGGCCACGATGGAGCCACCGATCAGCACGGCATCCGGCTTGGCGCCGAAGAAGGCGGGCGCCCAGATCACCAGGTCGGCCCGCTTGCCAACCTCGATCGAGCCGACATGGCGCGCGATTCCGTGGGTGATCGCCGGGTTGATCGTGTACTTGGCGACGTAGCGCTTGACCCGGACATTGTCGTTGTCGCCCTGCTCCTCCTTCAGGCGGCCGCGCTGCTTCTTCATCTTGTCGGCCGTCTGCCAGGTGCGGATGACGACCTCGCCGACGCGGCCCATGGCCTGGCTGTCGGACGACATCATCGAGAAGGCACCCATGTCGTGCAGGATATCCTCTGCCGCGATGGTCTCCTTGCGGATGCGGCTTTCGGCGAAGGCCACGTCCTCGGGGATGGCGGCATCGAGATGATGGCACACCATCAGCATGTCGAGATGCTCGTCGACGGTGTTGACGGTGTAAGGCATGGTCGGATTGGTCGACGACGGCAGCACGTTCTTCTCGCCGCACAGCCGGATGATGTCGGGCGCGTGGCCGCCGCCCGCGCCCTCGGTGTGGAAGGTGGCGATGGCGCGCCCCTTGAAGGCGGCCCGCGTGGTCTCGACGAAGCCCGACTCGTTCAAGGTGTCGGTGTGGATCGCCACCTGGACGTCCATGCGGTCGGCGATGCTCAGGCAATTGTCGATCGCCGCCGGCGTGGTGCCCCAGTCTTCGTGCAACTTCAGCCCGCAGGCGCCGCCATCGACCTGCTCCTTGAGGCCGGCCGGTTTGCTGGTGTTGCCCTTGCCGAAGAAGCCGAGATTCATCGGCAGGCCTTCGGCCGCCTGCAGCATGCGGCCGATATGCCACGGCCCCGGAGTGATGGTGGTCGCGAAGGTGCCGTGCGCCGGCCCGGTGCCGCCGCCCAGCATGGTGGTGATGCCGCTGTACAGCGCATCGTCGACCTGCTGCGGGCAGATGAAGTGGATGTGGCAGTCGATGCCGCCCGCGGTGACGATCTTGCCCTCCCCGGCAATGATCTCGGTGCCCGGCCCGATCACGATGTCGACGCCGGGCTGCACGTCGGGATTGCCGGCCTTGCCGATGCCGACGATTCGGCCGTCCTTGAGGCCGATATCGGCCTTCACGATGCCCCAGTGGTCGATGATCAGCGCATTGGTGATGACGGTGTCGACGGCACCCTGGGCGCGCGTGCGCTGGCTCTGGCCCATGCCGTCGCGGATCACCTTGCCGCCGCCGAACTTCACCTCCTCGCCGTAGGTCGTGTGGTCCTTCTCGACCTCGACGAACAGGTCGGTGTCGGCGAGCCGCACCTTGTCGCCGACCGTCGGCCCGAACATGTGGACATAGGCCGCGCGCGAGATGCGCGTCGGCCCCTCATTCGAGGGGCCGGACTTGGCGATGCGGCCGAGCCTGCCCGAGACCTTGGCCTGGAAACCGTGGCTCTCGCGGCCGCCGAGATAGGGCGTGAGACGAACGGTGCGAGACTGGCCGGGCTCGAACCGCACCGCGGTCCCGGCGGCGATGTCGAGCCGCATGCCCCTGGCGCGCGCGCGGTCGAACTTCAGCGCCTCGTTGGTCTCGAAGAAATGATAGTGGCTGCCGACCTGGATCGGCCGGTCGCCGGTGTTGGCGACCTCCAGCGTGATCGGGTTGCTGCCCTTGTTGAGCTCGAGCTCGCCCGGCGCGCTGAGGATCTCTCCCGGCTTCATCAGGGTTCTCCCATGAAGATCGGGGCGGGTACCGCCCCGAACTTCACAACATCGTGGTGCGCGCCGGCGTGCTGGGTGTTCCCCAGAAAAATCGGGGCAGGCACTGCCCCGACTTTTTTCGGCATTGTGGTGCATGTGCGCATGCTGGGGGGCTCCTCAGCGGATCGGGGCGTGGACGGTGACGAGCTTGGTGCCGTCGGGGAAGGTCGCCTCGACCTGGATCTCGTCGATCATGTCGGCGATGCCGTCCATCACCTGCTCGCGGCGCACGACCTTGGCGCCGTCCTGCATCAGCTCGGCCACGGTGCGGCCGTCGCGCGCGCCCTCGACGACGAAATCGGTGATCAGCGCCACCGCCTCCGGATGGTTGAGCTTCACGCCGCGCTCGAGGCGGCGGCGCGCCACCTGGGCCGCCATGGCAATCAAGAGCTTGTCCTTTTCGCGTGGCGTCAGATGCATCGAGCGTTTCCCCCAGCCGGTGTGGCCCGACTATAAAAGGCTGCATCAAACATGCCAGACTCGCGGCAGCCGGCGGCCACTGAAATCGGTGAGAAACCGGATGGCGGCGCGCCGCACCGCCGTCGCCTCGCCGAGCACGCGGGCGACCATCACGCCGTTGACCAGGGTGACTGCAGCGCGCGCCTCGGTGACCGTCTCCAGCAGCGTGCGTGCCGCCTCGAAGCGCGGCTGCGGATCGTCCCAGACGCCGATCACGGTGGCCAGCGCGTTGGACGCGCCGAAGCCCGCACCCTCCGCAGTCTCGCCCTCGACCCGCAAGGCGTCGGTCCAGACGAGTCGCCCGGTACGGCGCACCGACCAGCTGTCGAGCAGCAGGCCCGAGATGAAACGCTCGCCCGAGGCGGCGCGGCCCAGCACCACCATCTCGCAGGCAAGCAGCGCGGCACCCGGCTCGACGTCTGCAACGGTTCGCCGCTTCAGCCGCGCGCCCTGGAAGACGATCGTCTCCTGCGGCAGCCAGTCGAGCGTCGCCCCTTCGGCCAGGCGCAGCGATACATCGATGCTGCAAGGGCCGCCGCCCGGGGCAGCCCGATAGACCTTCTCCGCCGCCTGGGTCGTCGCCGCGGCGGTCGCCCCGGGTCCGATCTCGATCGCCATCCTGAGCGCATCGCCGCCGGTCACGCCGCCGGAGGTGGTGAGCAACACGGCCTGCGGCGGCTCGCCCGGCTCGGGCTCGGGGAACAGCACCCGACACGGATCGCGCTGATAGAGATCGCCGAGGCGCGTCCTGCCGTCGCGCAGGTCGAAGGCGACGCGGCTTTCGCCGGAGGCGCGCTGCAGGCGCGGGCGGCTGGGGGGATCCGGCGGGGGAGTCGACGACGGAACGCGTGGTGCCGACACCCCTGTCATCCGGGAAAGGCTGGGAGCGCGCCAGTCATGGATGCGGACATTAGCATCAATCGAGGAGCGCTCATGCTCTTGTGGACCGCGGGCGTCCCGCCCGCTCATGAATCATGAATCATGAGGGGGCGGGAGGCCCGCGGTCCGGAAGACCATGACACGCGAGGGCCCGCCCGATAGCCGCGGGGGCCGGAATGTCGCAGGATGGCTGCGCGGTACAACGACATCCGGAAGAACACCATGGCCCGCATCGTCTTGGGACTGGGAACGTCGCACACCCCGCTGCTGACGCTCGAGGGGTCGCGCTGGATCGAGCGCGCGGCAGACGACCTGCGCAGCCGGCGTCTGAACACGTCGGACGGACGATGGTTGACCTACGACCAGCTGCTGGCCGAGGTCGGCGATCGCCATGCGGCGGTGAGCACGCCCGAGCATTTCGTCGCCAAGGCGGCGATCTGCCAGGCCGCACTCGACCGGCTGGCCGACGACCTGGCCGACGCGGCGCCCGATGTCGTGGTCATCATCGGCGACGACCAGGACGAGTTGTTCAGCCTGTCGAACATGCCGGCGGTATCGATCTTCTACGGCGAGAGGATCGTGACGCGGCCGCGCCGCATCGATGCCGGCTCGCCGTCCTGGCTGCCGACGGTGGCCAAGGGCTATGCCATGGACCGGGCGCACGCCTTCGCGGGCGCACCGGCCTTCGCCCTCGAGCTGATCGAGCGCCTGATCGCGGCCGACGTCGATGTCGGGGCGGCCGCCCGGGTCGACGATCCGCAGCATGCCGGCTTCGGGCATGCCTACGGATTTGTCGTGCGACGGCTGTTCGGCGGCAGGTCCATCCCGATCGTGCCGGTCCTGCTCAACACCTACTATCCGCCCAACGTCCCGACGCCGGCGCGCTGCCATGACCTCGGCCGCCATCTCAAGGAAGCGATCGAGAGCAGCCCGTCGGCCGAGCGCGTCGCCATCATCGCCTCGGGCGGCCTCAGCCACTTCGTGGTCGACGAGCAGCTCGACCGCCTGGTCCTCGACGCCCTGCTGGCGGGCGATCGGCAGGCGCTGCGCACCCTGCCGCCCCCGGCGCTGATCGGCGGCTCGTCGGAGATCCGCAACTGGATCGCGCTGGCCGGCGCCATCGACGGCCTCGAGAACCAGTGGCACGAGTACCAGCCGCTCTACCGCACGCCGGCCGGCAGCGGCATCGGCGTCGCCTTCGCGGCATGGCGGTGAGCGCTCATGCTCTTCCGGACCGCGAGCGGCTCGCTCGCTCATGAACTTGGGCGAGCGAGACGCTCGCGGTCCGGAAGAGCATGAATCCCGCGGCTGGCGCCCTGCCCCCGACCGGCTAGACTGGCGGCGTCATGAGCAAGGCCTTCACCAAGGAAACCGACAACGACGCCGACGACGATCTCCCCGACGAGATCGCGGGCCTCCCCGCCGGCGCCAAGAACTACATGACCCCGGCGGGCTTCGCGCGCCTGCGCGAGGAGCTGATGACATTGATGCGCAAGGAGCGGCCCGAGGTGGTGCAGCTCGTGTCATGGGCGGCAGCCAACGGCGACCGTTCGGAGAATGGCGACTATCTCTACGGCAAGAAGCGCCTGCGCGAGATCGATCGCCGCATCCGCTTTCTGTCGAAGCGCCTGGAGCGCTCGGAGGTCGTCGATCCGGCACAGCGGCCGAAGACCGACCAGGTGTTCTTCGGCGCGACGGTGACCTGGGCCAACTCCAAGGGCGCGGAGCGCATCATCAAGATCGTCGGCGTCGACGAGGTCGATCCGGGCAATGGCCATGTCAGCTGGATATCGCCCATCGCACGCGCCGTGCTCAAAGCCTACGAAGGCGATGTCGTGCGCATGCGCACGCCGGCCGGCGAAGAAGAGATCGAGATCATAAAGGTCGAGTACGTCTGACCTCGTATCAAACGGGAAACGCCGAGATGAAGATTCGCACGCTAGCCGACATTGTCGAGCTCGAGCGGGTGCTGGTGGCCGACCGCATCCGCCGGCGCAACGTTGCCGAGATCCTGCGCGATGCCGCGGCCAGCCATGGCAACCGCACCGCCTTCCGCTTCCTGTCGGGCAGCGGTCCGGGCGATCCGGTGCGCGACGTCGGCTACGGCGAGATGATGCGCCGCGTGACCCAGGCGGCGAACCTGCTGCATGCCCACGGCATCGGGCCGAACGACACCGTGACGCTGCTGCTGCCCGGCCTGCCGGAAACCTTCATCGCCCTTTGGGCCGCCGAGATCGGCGCGGTCGCCAACCCGGTGAACTACTTCCTCGACGCCACCCAGATCGCCGGCATCATGAAGGAAGCCGGCGCGCGGGCCCTGATCGCCGCCGGCGCCTCGATCTTCCCCGACATCTGGCCGAAGGTGGAAGCAATCCGCAAGGCG
This sequence comes from Reyranella sp., assembly GCF_050185545.1. Lineage (GTDB taxonomy): Bacteria > Pseudomonadota > Alphaproteobacteria > Reyranellales > Reyranellaceae > Reyranella. The sequence goes on from NZ_JBFWZI010000160.1 coordinate 14,721, forward strand.
ATGCCCGACCTCGTGGTGTTCCGCATCGGCAACGACAAGACGGTGACCGGTGCCGTCGACTTCGAGGCCGCCTGCGCGCGGCAACCCGATGACCGGCTGCTTGCGCCCAAGTCGCTGGATCGCGACACCGTCGCCGCGCTGTTCCATACCGGCGGCACCACCGGCCTGCCCAAGCTCGCCAGGCACACGCACGGCGCCCTCGCCCTGATGGCATGGACCAACACCGCGATGTTCGATCTCGGACCGGGCACCGTGTTGCTGAATCCATTGCCACAGTTCCATGTCGGCGGCTCGCTGTTCGGCGGCCTGGCGCCGATCGCCAACGGCTGGACGGTGGTGATCCCGACGCCGCTCGGCGCGCGCAACCCCAACGTGGTGCGGGACTGGTGGGGCATCGTCGAGCGCAATCGCGTCGGCATTGCCGGCGCCGTGCCGACCACCCTGGCCGCGATCATGAACGTGCCGCGCGACGGCCACGACCTCTCGTCGCTGAGGGCCTTCGTGACCGGCGGCTCGACCGTGCCGGTCGAGCTGATCCGCCGCATCGAGCGCGAGGTGGGCGCGCCGGTAATCGAGGGCTACGGCATGACCGAGGTCCATTGCTACTCGACCATGAACCCGCTGCACGGCGAGCGGCGCACCGGCTCGGTCGGCCTGCGCATGCCCTACACCGAGATCCGCATCGCCGACGTGGCACCCGACGGCACCATCCGAGGCGATTGCCCCTTGGGCGAGATCGGCCACGTGCTGATGCGCGGGCCCCAGGTGACGCCGGGCTACCTCGATCCGCGCCACGACCGCGGCGCCACGCTGGCCGACGGCTGGCTCGATTCGGGCGATCTCGGCCGGCTCGATGCCGAGGGCTACCTGTGGCTGACCGGACGCTCCAAGGACCTGATCATCCGCGGCGGCCACAACATCGACCCGATCGTGATCGAGGAGGCGCTGACCCGCCATCCCGCGGTCGAGACCGCGGCCGCCGTCGGCCTGCCCGACACCTATGCCGGCGAGCTGCCGATGGCCTTCGTGCAGCTGCGGCCCGATGCCGACGCCTCGCCCGAGGCGCTGCGCGAGTTCTGCCGCCGCGAGATCCCCGAGCGCGCCGCGGTGCCGGTCCAGGTCGTGCAGATCCCCGTCATGCCGGTGACCGGCGTCGGCAAGATCTTCAAGCCAGCGCTGCGCCTGCAGGCGGCTCAGCTTGCCTTCGAGGCCGCCCTGGCGCCGCTCGGCGCGGAAGGCGTCACGGCCACGGTCACGGTGCGCAACGACGCCACCCACGGCACCTTGGCGGTGGTGCGCATTCCCGCATCCTCGTCCGGCTCGCGCGAGGCTATCGCGAAGCGCTGCGGCGAACTGCTGGGCGGCTACCAGATCCGTCACGCAATCGACTTCGAGTGACGAGGCGCCCTCATGCGGACCGCGGGCGTCTCGCCCGCTCATTGCTGGGAGCGCGCCACTCCGATGGCGCTCATCTTGTGATCACAGATCCCTGGGCGCCATCGGAGTGGCGCGCTCCCAGCGAAGGCCCATGTGCGGGCGGGCCCCTTCGGCAAGCTCACAGCAGGCGCCCGCGGTCCGCATGAGGGTGTGGCGCGCTTCCGGCCCGTCACGCAATCGACTTCGAGTGGTGGTAGCGAGCGCGCGGGATCGCAGGAACACTCGGTGCTGGTGGAACTCGGCGCAGGGACAACGGTCGTGGCCGCAGGCGCGTTCGGCGTCGCCCGGTGGCGGCGTGCGCGTCTTTATCGCGCGCACGCCGTCAAGGTGGCGGACATCATGCGTTCGAACCCGCTCGAGCTTCGCCTTGAACGCCACGGCGTACCGGGCTTCGACAAGGCCCTGGTCAAGGTTCCCGATTTCCTGCCGGCCGGCGTGTTCGCCCGACTGCGCTCCGACATCCTGGCTCTCGACGCCCAGGAGCGCGCCCACGTGCCGATCATGCGCCGCGGCGCGACGGCAGCGTACGAGACCCTGATCGCCGAGGTGCCGAGCGTCGTCGCCTGCTATCATTCGCCCGACCTGATGCGCTTCATCTCGCGCGTCGTCGGCGCCGCGGTCGCGCCGACGCCGATCAACGACCAGAGCTCGCTGTCGATCCTGCATTACGACCGGCCGCTCGATCACATCGGCTGGCACCA
>NZ_JBFWZI010000161.1:0-12596 GCF_050185545.1 Reyranella sp.
CCGAAAAGATCCAGGCCTCCCTCGGACAGCCCGTGGTGGTCGAGAATCGCCCCGGCGCCAACGGCAATGTCGGCGCGGCCTACGTGCTGTCGCAGCCCGCCGACGGCTACACGCTGATGATGGGCCATATCGGCCTGATGACGATCAACGCCCATCTCTACAAGGAGATGAAGTTCAATCCGCTGACCGAGTTCGCGCCGGTCATTCGCGCCACGACCTATGCGAACGCCCTGGTTGTCACCAACAGCCTGCCCATTCACTCGACCAAGGATCTCGTCGAGTACGCCAAGAAGAGTCCCACCGGTCTCAGGTTCTCGTCGGCCGGCGTCGGCGGCTCGCTGCACATGGGCTTCGAGCTGCTGAAGGTGGAAGCCGGATTCGAGGCCCAGCACGTGCCCTACACGGCAACCGCCAAGGCCCTGCTGAGCGTGATCTCCGGCGAGACGGACGCCCTGTTCGCCGACGTGCTGGCGGCCATCCCCCACATCTCCAGCCGTTCCCTGCGCGGCGTCGCCATCAGCAGCAAGCAGCGCTCCCGACTGCTGCCCGACCTGCCGGCCGTCGCCGAATCGGGCATCCCGGCGCTCGCCAATTTCGACGTGGTCGGATGGAATGGTCTCGTGGCCAAGACCGGCACGCCGGCCGACCGCATCAAGCTGATCAACGAGCACGTCAAGCGGGCCCTGGAAGCGCCCGACATGGCTGAGCGCATGTCCAAGCTCGGCGCCGATGTCGCCGTGATGTCCACGAACGAATTCGGCGCCTTCATGCGCGCCGAGGACAAGAAGTGGGGCGGCCTGGTGAAAAAGGCCGATTTGAAGGTCAATTGACTTCATGCGGACCGCGGGCGTCTCGCCCGCACATGATCAAGAGCGGGCGTGACGCCCGCCGTCCGGAAGACTCATGATGCCGCCGCCTCTTCCGCCGACCAGGCGATGATGCGGCGCAGTCCCTCCTCGATCGAGATTTCCGGGCGCCACCCGAGCTGCTGGACGATCTTGGCGTTGGAGAATTTCAGCGTGCTCGACACAGTCGCGCGGATCTTGCCCTCGATCTTCCTGTGCTCGGGCTCGAGGTCCGAGCCCATCTGCTTCAGAATGATACCGACCAGCTCGTTCAACGACGTCGAGACCCCGGTGGCGACGTTGTAGGACTCTCCCGACGCCTCGGACTCCATCGCCATCACGTTCGCGCGGGCGATGTCGTGGATGTGGATGTAGTCGTGCACCTCGCTGCCGTCGTCGGGGATCACCGGCCGCTTGCCCTGGCGGATGCTCTCGATGGTGTCGACGATGTAGGCCGAGTTCACCGCCCGGCGATGCTGCCGTTCGCCGTAGACCGACGAATAGCGCAGCGACACGAACGGCACGCCGTAACGGCTGTGATAGAGCCGTCCCAGATTCTCGCCGATGATTTTCGATCCGCCATAGAGGACAGCGCCAGGCTGCTGGCCGCTCCATACCCAAGGCGCCTTCTCGGTGGTGACGTCCTCCTCGGTCTCGCCGTAGACGGCAACCGACGACGCGAAGATCACCTTCACGCCGCCGCGATAGCGACTGGCCTCGCAGATGTTCAGCATGCCCTGCACGTTCACCGCGAGTCCCAGCTGGGGATTGAGCGACAGCGGCAAGGTGAGGAAGCCTGCCACCGCGAACACACCCGCCGCGTTCTCGAAGGCGTCGAACAGCTCGTTGGTGCGCAGGATATCGCCGCGCGCGAAAGTCACGCGCGGATCGCTCACGACGCCGCTGACGGTATCCATGGTGCCCAGGGCGAAGTTGTCGAACAGCACGACTTCCCGCGCCCCGCCACGCAGAAGATGCTGCGTGATCTCCGACCCGATCTGGCTGAGCCCTCCCGCAATGACGAATTTGTTGCCTTCGATCCTGGCCATTTTCCCCGTCACCCCGATTGCACTGCCGATTGCGGCGCGGAGTATGGGGAGGGCGCCGGCGAGCGCCAAGACCCGGGCCAAGCCTTTTGGCTATCCTACTATGCAGGGTCGATGGCGCCTTGTTGCGTCTGCCCGGCGATCGTCGAATACTCCTGCCGCGACGAGCGCCGCCAACATTCGGGCCGCTCATCGATGACGACGAGGCGCTCCGATATCCGGATGGACGCCCAAGCATACGCTCATGGAGGAAGATGCAATGTCGTTTTACCGAGGCATGACCTGCGAGAACATCACACTCAAGGGCGACAAGGGAACCCCGATCACGGCCTACGTGGCCAAGCCCGCCGGCGCCGGTCCTTTCCCGGGCGTCGTGCTCATCCACCATCTGCCGGGCTGGAGCGAGTTCTACATCGAGACGACCCGGCGGTTCGCGCATCACGGCTATCTCGCGATCTGCGCCAACCTCTACGAGCGCGAGGGCGGCGGCAGCGACGGCAACCCGGACGACATCGCGGCCAAGGTGCGCGCCGACGGCGGCATCGCCGATTCCCAGATGGTCGGCGACACCGCGGCCGCCGTGCAGTGGATGCGCTCGCAGCCCAACCTCAACGGCAAGATCGGCCTGTTCGGTTCCTGCTCGGGTGGCCGGCACGCTTTCATCTATGCCTGCCAGAAGAAGGACGTCGATGCCTGCGTCGAGCTGTGGGGCGGCCGCGTGGTGATGGGCAAGGAGGAGCTCAACGCCAAGACGCCGGTCGCGCCGATCGACATGACGAAGGAGCTCTCCTGCCCGCTGCTCGGCCTGTTCGGCAACGACGACCGCGCACCCAGCCCCGAGCAGGTCAACCAGCACGAGGCCGAACTCAAGAAGCTCGGCAAGAACTACGAGTTCCATCGCTACGACGGCGCCGGCCACGGCATCTTTTACTGGCACCGGCCATTGTACCGGCCGGAGCAGGCGATGGATGGCTGGAGCAAGGTGTTTACTTTCTTCGGCAAGCATCTGGCGAAGAAGTAGGAGGCGGGCCTATGTGCACCTCGATCATCGAGATCGCACCGGCGGAGGGCATGGCCAAGCGCGGAGACGAATGGTTCCCGCTCACGCAGTCGGTGGTCGCCTACGACCATGCCCGCCATGCGCCGCTGGGTGACGTGATCACCCTCGACTTCTTCAATACCAGTCTCGACCCCGGTGCGCGCGCCGGCGTCGAGCTCACGCTCGACTCGGCCAAGGCGCTGCGCGCCGCGCTCGATCGGGCGATCGCGGCCGCGGAATTCGAGGAGGCCGAGGTGAGAGGCAAGGGCGCCGTGCCCGTGCTCGTCCGGGCGGCGTGACGACGACGCTCGAGGATACGGTATGACGACGCCTCTCGGGGACACGCCTCTCGAAGACAAGGAGTCGATCCGCGAGCTGTTGAGCGAATACAGCTTTCGGATCGACGCCTTCGAGTTCGCCGAGCTCGGCGCACTGTTCACCGAGGACGGCGAATGGATCGCGCGCTACGCTCGGGCGCGCGGCCCGGCCGAGATCGCGGCGCTGATGGCGCGCAACATCCCGACCGAGCCCAGGCGCAAGCACTTCATCATGAACAGCCTGATCCGGCTCGACGGCGACAGCGCCACTGCCCGCACCAGCTACCTGGTCGTCCTGCAGGCGAGCGGAGCCGGCCTGGTGCCCTCGGTCGCCGGCACCTACGAAGACCGGCTGGTCCGCACGCCGGCGGGATGGCGCTTCCGCGAGCGCCGGCTGGTCCACGATCTGGCGGCAGAGCTCGGCCTCAACCTGCCCAGCACGCGGGGCTGACGAAGGACTCGGGCTCTTCCGGACCGCGGGCGTCTCGCCCGCTCATGATCTCGTGGAGCGGGCGAGACGCCCGCGGTCCGGAAGAGCATGGGTGCGCCGCCTTGACACCGCCGTCGCTCCCGCGCGAACGTCGTTTTGTCAGGAGAACGAGGTTCACATACGTGAACAGCACCGTGAAGTCGGCCGCCCGGGTTCTCGACATCCTCGAGCTGCTGTCGCGCAGCGAGGAGCCGATGGCGCTGAAGGATCTCGTGGCGGTCCTGGCAGTGCCCAAGAGCAGCGCGCATGCCCTGCTGCAGACGTTGCAGGCGCGCGGCTATGTCGAGCGCGACCCGGCCGATCGCTATGCCCTGAACGAGTCGCTGCGCCAGTCGTCGGGATGGATCGGCGGACCGGCGGCGCATCTGGCCGCGGTGGCCCGGCCGGTGATGGAACGATTGCGCGACGAGCTCGAGGAGAGCGTGTTCCTTGGCGTCCGCGCCGGGCGCGGCGACGTCAAGGTGATCGCCAAGGCGGTGAGCCGCGCCCAGATCCGCTACGATTCGGTCGATCCGGGCCTGCGGCCCGCCTACTGCACCGGCATGGGCCGGATCCTGCTGGCGTTCTGGGACAAGAAGTCGGCCGATGCCTATTTGATGCGCACCCGATTGCACGCCTATACGCCGCGAACGGTCACCGACGTCGGCAAGCTGCGCGCGATCCTCGCCAAGGTGGCTTCCAATGGCTACGCAATCCTCGAGGAAGAATACGTTCTTGGCGGTTCGGCGACAGCGGCGCCGGTGTTCGGTGGCGATGGTACGGTCGTTGCTGCGCTGAACGTGGGAACGGTGTCGGCGCGCTACCCGGCCGCCAAATCGCGGATCGTCGCCGGGGTCGTCCGGGCCGCCGCCACCATCAGCCAGCGACTCGGTCATCGCCGGTCAGCGTAGGTCACGACAGCGAAAGGATTTTCAGCAGTGAGCTATCGGATCGGCGTCGACATCGGGGGCACATTCGCAGATTTCTGTGCCCTGGACGAAGCGACCGGCCGGCTGGCCACGCTGAAAGTGCTGTCGACGCCGCAGCAGCCGGGGCGCGAGGTCATCACCGGGTTGAAGGAGCTCGGCACGCGGTTCGGCATCCAGCCCGGCGACATCGGCTACTTCACCCACGGCACCACCGTCGGCATCAACTCGGTGATCCAGCGCAAGGGCATTCGCCTCTGCCTGTTCGCGACCGAGAATTTCATCGACGTGCTGGAGCTGGCGCGTCTCAAGATGCCCGACCCCTATCACCTGATGTCGTCGCGGGCGGAGCCCCTGGTCACGCGCGATCGCGTGCTGGCGGTGCGCGAACGCATACTCGCCGACGGAAGGGTGGAAACGCCGCTCGATCCAGCCAGCCTGCGCCAAGCGCTCGACCAGGCGATGGCGCTCGGGGCCGAGGGGATCGTGCTGGCGCTGCTGCATTCCTATCGCAACCCGGCGCACGAGCGGCAGGCGCAGAAGCTGATCGGCCAGTGGGCGCCTGCAATGCCGGTGTTCTGCTCGAGCGACGTGTGGCCGATCATCCGCGAGTACGAGCGCACCGCGACGGCCACGATCCACGGCTACGTGCAGCCGAATGTGGCGCGCTACCTGTCGGCCCTGCAGGCGGCCCTGAAGCAGGCAGGCGTTGCGGTCGAGCCGATGGTGACCAAGTCGAACGGCGGCGTCATGACGGCCGAGCTCGGCAAGTCGGCCTGCCTGCAGATGCTGCTGTCGGGCACCGCGGCCGGCGTGATCGGCGCCGGATTCGTGGCGCGCCAGGCCGGGCTCGACCAAGTGCTGAGCCTCGATATCGGCGGCACCTCGGCCGACGTCGCCATCATCGTGGGCGGCACGCCGACCTACGGCACCGGCGAGATGGTGGGCGACTTCCCGATCTACATCCCCACCGTGTCGGTGACGTCGATCGGCGACGGCGGCGGGTCGATTGCCGCGGTGAGCGAGTTCGGCGTGCTGACGGTCGGGCCGGAAAGCGCCGGCTCGACGCCCGGTCCGGCCTGCTACGGCCGTGGCGGCACGCGGCCGACCATGACCGACGCCTTCGCCGTCTGCGGCATCATCGGTCACGGCAACATCGGCTACGACGCCGTCTCAGTCGATATCGACAAGGCGCGCAGCGCCGTGGGCACGATCGCCGGCAAGCTCGGGCGCGGGCCCGAGCAGGCGGCCGAAGCGATCATCCAGGTGGCGGTGTCCGGCATGTATCGCGAGGTCGGCAAGCTCGCCTCGCGCCAGGGCATCGACCCGCGCGATTACACCCTGCTGGCGTTCGGCGGCGCCGGTCCCATGCTGGGCTGCTTCCTGGCGCGCGAGCTCGGCATGCGGCAGGTGCTGATCCCGACGGCGCCGGGCGTGCTGTCGGCGCTGGGCGGGCTGGTCGCCGACGTCAAGAACGACTTCATCAGCACCGCCTACTATCCGCTGTCGGCCGCCGAGCTGCCGCGATTGAAAGCGGACTTCGACGGGCTGGCCCGGCGCGCGACCGCCTGGATCACCAAGGAGCAGAAGTTCGCCGGTCACACCGTGCTGCAGCCTGCCGCCGACATGCGCTATCTCGGGCAGTCGTTCGAGATCGAGGTGCCACTGCGGATGGAATGGATCGCGGGCGGCGACGTCGAACGGATTGCAGCCGCGTTCCACGCCGAGCACGAGCGCCTCTACGGCCACGCCGCGCCCTCGACGCCGGTGCACGTCGTCAGCCTGCGCCTGGTCGTGGTGGGAACCTCGCCGCAGCCGAACTTTCCGGCGCAGCCGCGGCGGAGCGACATGCCGACACCGGCCAAGCAGGTCGAGGTCTACCTGGACGGCGCCTGGCGCAGCGTGCCGCTCTACCGGCGCGCTGACCTCGGGCACGGGCACATGCTCGCCAGCCCGTGCGTCGTCGCCCAGGAGGACACGACGATCTGCATTCCGGAAGGTTTCACCGGCGCGGTCGACTCGTACGGCAACATTCTCCTGTCGCTTGCCAAGTAAAAGGACACGCGATGCGCATCGATCCGGTCACCTTGCAGATCTTCGCCAACCACGCGCAGGCAGCCGCCGACAGCATGGCGTTCACGCTGTTCCGCACGGCGCATTCGACCTTCGTCAAGGAGACCGAGGATTTCACCACTGGCCTCGCCACGCCGGACGGCATGACCTTTGCCAGCCCGCGCGATCTCGGCGCCACCTGGTTCATCGGCCTCGACTACGCCAACGCGCTGAAGTTGATACCCGACTACCGCCCGGGCGACATCTGCATCACCAACGATCCCTACAGCGGCTTCGTCTGCACCCACACGCCTGATTTGCACATGTGGAAGCCGATCTTCTGGGAGGACGAGTTGGTGGCCTTCTCGGTGAGCCACATCCACAACACCGATGTCGGCGGCGCGGTGCCGGCCTCGCTGTCGCGGCAGCTCACGGAAGTCCACCAGGAAGGCATCCGCATCCCGCCCAACAAGCTCTATGCCGAGGGCAAGCTCAACCAGGCGCTGCTCGACGTGATGCTGACCAACGTCCGCATGCCGGAGCAGAATTACGGCGACCTGCAGGCACAGATCGCGGCGATGAACACCGGCGAGCGCAAGGTGCACGACATGGTGCGCAAGTTCGGCGTCGACGTGTTCCGCCAGGGCGTCAAGGATCTTCTCGACCTCGGCGAGCGGCAGGCGCGCGCCCTGCTCAGCCGCATCCCCGACGGCGATTACTTCTTCGCCGACTATCTCGACGAGGACGCGCCGGGCGGCGTGCCGGTGCGTCTTGCCCTCACGCTGAAGATTCGCGGTGACGAGGCCATCCTCGACTTCTCCGGCTCGGATGCACAACTGCAGTCGTCCCTCAACGTCCCGACCGGCGGCGCCGAGCGCCACATCCTGCTGATGGTGGGCTACACCTACTGCCTCTACAGCATCGATCCCTCGATCCTGCTGAACGGCGGCATCACGCGGCCGGCGCGCTGCGTCATCCCCGAAGGCACGATCCTCAATCCGAAGTTCCCGGCCGCGGTCGGCATGCGCAGCATGACCTGCGGGCGCCTGCAGGGCGTCACCATCGGCGCCTTCCAGGCGGCGGTGCCGGACCTGCTGCCGGCGGGACCGGCCGGCAGCAGCGCCATCATGAACGTCAAGACGACCGATAACCGGACCGGTCGGCTCATCATGGCCTCTATCGATCCGATCACCGGCGGCGCCGGCGGCTGGTCGGGCGGCGATGGCGCTGACGGGTCGGGCGCCAATTCGAGCTTCCTCAAGAACACGCCGGTCGAGATCAACGAGACCGAGGTGCCGATCAAGGTGCTGCGCTACAGCCTGGTGCCCGACTCGGGCGGCGCCGGCAAGCATCGCGGCGGGCTCGGCACCCTGCTCGAGTTCAAGGTATCGTCGCCCAACACGGTGGTGACGGCGCGCAACCGCGACCGCACGCGATTCTCGTCGTGGGGCAGCAACGGCGGCAAGCCGGGGGCGACGTCCGGCTTCTGGCGCAATCCGGGCCGCAACGACGTCGTCAACCTCGGCAACACCGACGTGGTGGCGCTCGATCCGGGCGACGTGATCCTGGTGACGGCATGCGGCGGGGGCGGCTGGGGCCCGCCGTGGGAACGCGAGGCCAAGGCCGTCCTGTTCGACGTCGAGCAGGGCAAGGTCTCCGTGCAATCGGCCGCCGACGATTACGGCGTGGTCATCCGCGACGGAGCGATCGACGAGACGGCGACCACCGCACGACGCGCCCGCCTGGCAGCGCAAGCAAAGCCCAGCGTCTTCGCCTTCAACGAGCAGCGCGAGGCGTATGAGCGCGAGTGGACGGACGCCAACTACGCCGCTCTGACCGAGCTGCTGGCCACCCTACCCGTCCACTGGCGCCATTTCATCAAGAAGCGGATCTTCGCCTCCCTGGAGCAGCTGCCGGCGCAACAGCGCCGCGGCGACGGCAGCGAGGTGCGGCGCGCTTTCGAGCTGGCGGTGGCCGAGTTCCCCGAGCTCCGGCAGGCCCAGGCGGCGGAGTGAACGGCTGATGGACATCCAGTTCGACAACCAGGCCGTCATCGTCACCGGGGCCGCGCGTGGAATCGGCGGCGGCATCGTCGAGGGCTTCGTCGAACGCGGTGCCCGGGTGTGGGCCTGCGATGTGCTGGAGTGCGAGCTGGCGGCGCTGAAGGCCAGGGTGAAGCCGCAGCGTGGCGGCACTCTGGAGACGCGCAAGGTCGACCTGACGCGCTCCGCCGAGGTCGACGCTTTCGTGCGCGAGGTCGAGCAAACGAGCGGCGCGGTCGACGTGCTGGTGCATGTCGCCGGCGGAGTGCGCGGCCAGGTGAAGCAGCCGGTCGAAGAGGTAAGCGACGACGATTGGCGGGCGATCTATGCCGTCAATGTCGAGGGCGCTTTCTTCGCCAGCCGCGCCGTGACGCCGGGCATGAAGAGGAAAGGCAAGGGTCGCATCATCGTGATCGCGAGCCGCGCCGGCCTGGGCGTCAGCCTGACCGGTATCCAGTCCTATGCCACCGCGAAGGCTGCCCAGCTCGGCCTGGTGCGCCAGCTGGCGCACGAGCTCGGACCAAGCGGCATCACGGTCAATGCCGTGGCGCCGGGGTTCCTGCGCACCAGCCCGGACTACGAGCGGCAGTGGGACTCCTACGGACCCGAGGGCCAGAAGGCGATGATCGAGCGCGTCGCCATGCGCCGCCTGGGTGAGCCTCGTGACATCGCCCACGCCGTCATGTTCCTCGCCTCGCCCTTCGCCTCGTGGATCACCGGCCAGGTGCTGCCGGTGACCGGGAGTCCGCTTGCATGACCCCGGCAGGGCATTCGAATATGGCAAAAAATCCGTCATCCCGAGCGAAGCCGCCAGATCCGGCGCTGTTTACAGCGCCATTGGCGGCGCAGTCGAGGGACCTTTCTTGCTGATGCTGCAAGAAGAAAGGTCCCTCCGCTACGCCTCGCTGCGCTCGGCTCGGGTCGGGATGACGGATTTTTTTGCCATGTGCGAATGCCCTGCCTGACCCCGGGAGAAGCCCATGTCCGCACGCCCGACCATCGTCCCCAAATCGGAAGAACCAGAGCAGCCGTGGCAATGGCCGGAGGCGCGTTGGCGCGGCATCGTCGACCGCGTGCGGGCCGGCCGGACGCTCAGGCCGGAAACCTGGCCGAACGGAACACGCTGCGCCGTGGCCCTCTCGTTCGACTCGGACCACGAGACCGGCGAGCTGCGCGAAGGCGGCGAGTCGATCGGCCGGCTGAGCCAAGGCCAGTACGGCAGCCGCGCCGGCATCCCGCGCATCCTGAAGCTGCTCGAAAAATACTCGGTGCCCGCCACCTTCTACGTGCCGGCCGTATCGGCAATGCTGCATCCCGACGAGCAGCGCCGCGTCGCCGCCGAGGGTCACGAGATCGGCATCCACGGCTGGATCCACGAGCGCAACTCGATCCTCCCGGAGGCCTCCGAGCGCGACCTGCAGATGCGCTCGGCCGAAATGCTGGAGCGGGTCGCGGGCCAGCGCCCGGTCGGCATCCGCACGCCGTCGTGGGACTTCTCGCCCAATACGCTGGCCATCACACGCGACATGGGCCTGCTCTACGATTCCTCGCTGATGGCCGACGACGACTGCTACGAGCTGCTGCTCGACGGCAAGCCGACCGGAGTCGTCGAGCTGCCGGTCGAATGGATCCGCGACGATGCGGTCTACTTCAACATGAACCGGTTCGCCTCGCTCAGGCCCTATACGCCGCCGTCGTCGGTGCTGGAGATCTTCCGACGCGAGTTCGATGCGGCCTATGCCGAGGGCGGGCTCTACCAGCTCACCATGCATCCGCACATCATCGGCCATCGTTCGCGCATGATGATCCTGGAAGAGCTGATTCGGCACATCCGTGCGCACACCGGAATCTGGTTCGCAACGCATGCCGACATCGTGCGCTACGTCAAGGGGAGCTGATCGACAGAGGAGGAAAGGGCATGAAGCGAAGAACTCTCGGAGTGCTCGCCGCCATCGCCGCGGCAGCATCATTCGCCGTCGCGGGCAGCGCCTGGGCGCAAGGCAAGTACGTCCACGCCAACAACAGCGGCTACGACAATCTCGATCCGCATGCCATCTACGACGTCGGCCGCGCCGCGTCGCGCATCAACTTCTATGACGGCTTGTACCGCTGGGTCGACAACCCGCCAAAGATGATTCCCTGGCTGGCGGAGAGTCACACCTCGTCGCCCGACGGCAAGACCTGGACCTTCACCCTGCGCAAGGGCGTGAAGTTCCACGACGGCAGCGAGTTCACCGCCGGCGACGTGGTCTACAGCATCGAGCGCCTGCTGGCGATGAAGAAGGGCGCAGCGTCGTTGTTCCTTCCGATCATCGATCCCGGCAGCACCAAGGCACCCGACAAGTACACGGTCGTGTTCACCCTCAAGGAACCGTCCGCCATCTTCTTCGCCACCGTGCCGGAAATCCTGATCGTCAATTCCAAGCTGGTGAAGAAGAACGAGAAGAACGGCGATCTGGGCGCGGCCTGGCTGGCAAAGAACGTCGCCAGCTCGGGCTCGTACAAGCTCAAGCGCTACGATCCGGCAATCGGCTTCGTCGGCGAGCGCTACAAGGAGCATTTCGCCGGCTGGGAGAAGAAGGCGTTCGACGAGATCGAGTTCCGCACCGTTCTGGAAACCAACACCCGCGTGCAGGGGCTGATCAAGGGCGACTTCCAGGGCACCGACGGGTACCTGCCCTACGACCAGATCCTGCGCCTGAAGCAGTCGCCGAACGTGCAGATCCTCGAGCAGGAATCGATGCGCGTCTTCTACTTCTCGATCCACAACGGCCGCGGGCCGATGAGCGACGTGCATTTCCGCCGGGCGCTCGCCTACGCCTTCGACTACGACGGCTTCATCAAGGACATCCTGAAGGGCGCCGTGGCACGCAACCCCGGCCCCAATCCCAACAACCTGTGGGGCGCGCCCAGGGACCTGAAGGGGTTCACCTACGACCTGGAGAAGGCCAAGGCGGAACTCGCCAAGGTCAAGGAGCCGCTGCGGCCGATCACCATCGGCACCCTGGCCGGGTTCAGCGAGACCGAGCAGGCTGCCACCCTGCTGCAGAACGGCGCCAAGAAGATCGGCATCGAGATCAAGATCGAATCGGCGCCGTGGCCGGTCGTGCAGAGCCGCATGCAGGATCGCGACAAGAACTACGACATGGTGCCGCTGTGGAAGAGCACCTACTACGTCGATCCCAACAACTGGGTCGGCGAGCTCTACGGCTCGCGCTACATCGGCACGCGCAATTCCTCGTACACTAAGGATGCCGAGCTCGACAAATGGATCAACGAGGCGCTGGCGACCAACGACCAGGAGAAACGCCGCGTGCTGTACGAGAAGGCCGCGACCAAGGTGACCGACGAGGCGATGGGCATCTTCGTCTACAACACGAAATGGTACGGCCCCTACGCCGCCAACATCGGCGGCATCCGCTTCAGCCCGATCGGCAGCGGACAGGACATGCGCTGGGCGTACTACAAATAGATGGTGGCACCTTCCGGCGTGAACACGTTGCAAGGCCTCCTCCCCAGCTACGCTGGGGAGGTGTCGCGTCATACGCGACGGAGGGGTCATGGCTCATGTGGACCGCGGGCGTCCCGCCCGCTCATGATTCATGAGAAGAGCGGGCGAGACGCCCGCGGTCCGCAAGACCATGACCCCTCCGCCTGCCCGCACGAAGCCGAAGCGGCTTCGCTTCGGCGAAGGCAGGTCGCCGGAAGACGGCGACACCTTCCCGGCTACGCCGGGGAGGAGGGCAAGAGTGACGAGGCGACTTGATGCGCCGCCTGGAAATGATCGTCTCGCGGCTGGCGTGGTTCGTGCCGACGCTGGCAGGACTCGTGGTCATCGTCTTCCTGATCACCAACGTGAT
>NZ_JBFWZI010000161.1:12696-16791 GCF_050185545.1 Reyranella sp.
GGGGAGGAGGGCAAGAGTGACGAGGCGACTTGATGCGCCGCCTGGAAATGATCGTCTCGCGGCTGGCGTGGTTCGTGCCGACGCTGGCAGGACTCGTGGTCATCGTCTTCCTGATCACCAACGTGATCCCGACCGATCCCGTGCGCGTGCTGCTGGGCGAGAACGCCACGCAGGCCCAGATCGAATCGATGCGCACCAAGCTGGGCTACGACCAGCCGCTCACGACACAGCTGGTTCGGCATTTCGGCGACGTGCTGTCGGGCAATCTCGGCACGAGCATCTACAGCCAGCGGCCGATCTCGGAGGACCTGGCGCAACGCCTGCCGGCCACCCTCGAGCTGACCCTGGTCGCCATCACGCTCGCGATCGCGCTGGGCATCCCGCTCGGCGTCGTGTCGGCCCTGAGGCGCAACTCGATCTGGGACCACGTCGTGCGCGTGATCAGCGTCTCGGGCCTCGCCATCGCGGCATTCTGGCTGGCCATGCTGCTGCAGTTCCTGTTCTCGATGAAGCTGCGCACGGCACCCCTCAACGGCCGGATCGACGGCTTCGGCCCCGAGCCCGTTACCGGGTTCATGATCATCGATTCGCTGCTCGGCTGGGACATGGAGTCCCTGCACAGCGCGCTTTCCCACATCGCCCTGCCGGCGCTGACCTTGGCGCTGCCGGCGGCAGCGACGATCGTGCGTTTCACTAGGGCCGGCGTGCTCGACGTTATCAACAGCAACTACGTGCTCTACCAGCGCGCCATGGGCATGCCGCCCGGCCTGATCGTCTGGAAATACGTGTTGCGCAATGCCCTGATCTCGACCGTCACGCAGATCGGCCTGATCTTCGGCGTGCTGGTGACCAATGCCGTGGTGGTCGAGACGGTGTTCGACTGGCCGGGAATCGGCACCTTCGCCGTGCAGTCGATCCTGCAGTCCGACCACAAGGCGATCATCGGCTTCACCATCTGGATCGGCGCCCTGATCGTGATCGTCAACCTGCTGGTCGACATCGTCCATTCCTTCATCGACCCTCGGGGAACGCGATGAAGAGGGCAGCGATGAAGCAGGGCTGGCTGCGCGAGCTCGACCGGCTGTTCCGCGACCGGGCGGCGGCACTGGGCGTGGCGCTGCTGGTCCTGCTGGTCGTGGTGGCCGTCTTCGCGCCGCTCCTGGCGCCGTTCCCGGGCGACGTCTCGGAGTTCCACACCGCCAACCGCCTGCGCGAGCCCGACGCCGTGAACTGGCTGGGCACCGACCGCATGGGCAGCGACCTGTTGAGCCGCATCATGTTCGGCGCCCGCATCACCATCACCATCGCCGTGGTCGCGGTCGGCTCGGCCGTTCTGGTCGGCGTGCCGATCGGGCTGGTCGCCGGCTACTACGGCGGCTGGCCGAGCAACCTCCTGATGCGCGTCTCCGACATCTTCCTCGCGGTGCCGCAGATCGTGCTGGCGATCGCCATCGCCCAGACTCTCGGGCCGTCGATCGAGAACGTCATCCTGGCGCTCAGCATCACCTACTGGCCGTTCTGGGCCCGCCTGGTGTTCGCCGAGACGCGTTCGCTCAAGAACGAGATCTTCATCGAGTCCGCTATCGCGCTCGGCGCCTCGCCGCTGCGCGTGATGACCCTGCACGTGCTGCCCAACATCGCCTCGTCGATCATCGTGCGAACCTCGATCGGCATGGGCGCTACCATCCTGACCGCGGCGGCGCTCGGCTTTCTCGGGCTCGGCGCCCCGCCGCCAACGCCGGAATGGGGCCGCATGATCGCCGAATCGCGCGAGTTCCTGCCCGAGGCGTGGTGGTACGCGACGGCCCCCGGCATCGCGATCTTCATGGTGGTGATGGGGTTCAACCTGCTGGGCGACGGCCTGCGCGACTTCCTCGACCCGCGCATCCGGCGGGGAGCCGCAGGCAAGTGAGGACACTTCTGGCGGTGGAGGATCTGTCGCTGGGATTCGCGACACAAGCCGGCTTCGCCTCGGTGCTCGATCGCGTCAGCCTGTCGATCGACCGCGGCCAGGTGCTCGGCCTAGTCGGCGAAAGTGGTTGCGGCAAGACCACGCTGGCGCGCGCCATCCTGGGCGTGCTGCCGCGCGATTCGGCGCGGATCACCGGAGGTCGGGTACGCTTTCGCGACGCCGACCTGCTGACCGCCGACCAGACCGTGGTCAACCAGACGGTGCGCGGCCGGGCGATCACCTTCGTGCCCCAGGACCCGTTCACCAGCTTCAACCCGGTGTTCACCGTCGGCGACCAGATCATGGAGATCCTGAAATGGAAGTCGCCGCGCGCCGCCGCGCCGCCGGGCCCGGGCTGGCTGCCGGCCGTCGTGTCGCGCTATCCCTCCGCGCGACGGCGGACCGACTTCGACGCCGTGCTCGAGCTGCTCGACGCCGTGCAGCTGCCGCGCCCGGAGCAGCTGCTGCGCAAGTATCCGCACGAGCTCTCCGGCGGTCAGCGCCAGCGGTTGATGATCGCCATGGCGCTGCTGCCCGGTCCCGACCTGGTGATCGCCGACGAGCCGACCACGGCGCTCGACGTGACCATCCAGGCGCAGATCCTGGGCCTCATCCGCCGGCTCGCCAGCGAGCGTCACGTCGCCGTGCTGCTGACCACGCACGACCTCGGCGCGGCCTACGAGATCTGCGATGCCGTGAACGTCATGTATGCCGGCCAGGACGTCGA
Organism: Reyranella sp.; assembly: GCF_050185545.1. GTDB lineage: Bacteria > Pseudomonadota > Alphaproteobacteria > Reyranellales > Reyranellaceae > Reyranella. The sequence goes on from NZ_JBFWZI010000161.1 coordinate 15,375, forward strand.
GTCCGCGCCGGTCGATCGCTTCTTTGCGGCACCTGCGCACCCCTACACGACGAAGCTGCTGGCCAGCCTGCCCGATGCGAGCGGCAACGCCCGCGGGATTCCCGGCGAGGTGCCGGTGCTGCTCGCGCCGCCCGCCGGCTGCCGCTTTCACCCGCGTTGCGAGCGGGCGACCGACACCTGCCGCGAAGAGCGCCCGCAAGTCGAGCAGCTCGGCGCCGGACACTGGGTGCGCTGCTACCATCCGCATCGCGCTGCGCCATGACCGACGCGATCCTCAGCCTGCGTGATCTCGAGGTCCACTTTGCCGTGCGCGGCCCGTTCGGCCGGCGCATCGGCGCGATCAGGGCGGTCGACGGCGTGTCGTTCGACCTGATGCCGGGCGAGGTGTTCGGGCTGGTGGGCGAGTCGGGGTGCGGCAAGTCCACCCTCGGCAAGACGATCATGGGAATTAACCAGCCCACCGCCGGCGAGATCCACTTCGAAGGCCAGCAGATCGACCGGCTGTCGCCGGCTGCCCGCCGCGCCGTGCGCCGCAGCCTGCAATACGCCTACCAGGACCCGGGTGCCTCGCTCGATCCGCGCTGGAAGATCGGCAGCTCGTTGCGTGAGCCGCTGGTCATCCATACCGCGCTCGATGCGGCGGCGCGCGAGGCGCGCATCCGCAGCATCCTCGACGCGGTCGGCCTGCCCGACACGCATCTCGATCTCTACCCGCACGAAATCTCCGGCGGACAGCAGCGGCGGGTCGGGCTGGCGCGCATCCTCACGCTGCATCCCAAGGTCGTCATCCTGGACGAGCCGACATCCGGTCTCGACGTGTCGGTGCAGGCGACGGTGCTGACCCTGTTCCGCGATCTGCGCGCCCGCTTCGCGCTCACCTACATGCTGATCAGCCACGACCTCGCCGTGGTGCGAACCATGTGCAGCCGCGTCGCCGTCATGTATCTCGGCCGCATCGTCGAGAGCGGGCCGACCGACGACATCTTCGATCGGCCGCGACACCCCTACACGCGCTCCCTGCTCGCCGCGATTCCCAAGATCGGCGGCGCACGTATCACCCGGGATTTCTGGTTGCAGGGCGAGCCGCCCGACCCGGCGAACCTTCCCTCAGGCTGCCGCTTCCGCACGCGCTGCCCCAAGGCAACCGATCTCTGCGCTCGCGACGATCCGGCGACGCGTTCCCTGGGGAAGGGAACGGTCGCCTGTCACTTTCCGGAGTAAGCGCTCTCCGCTGGCGGCGCTGCTCATTCTCCTCCCCAGCTTCGCTGGGGAGGTGCGCCGTCATACGGGTCATTGCCGGATAGGGGTAGGGAGAGGCGGCGCCTCCCCCTCCCTCCGAACCGGACGTGCGGGTCTCCCGCATCCGGCTCTCCGGTTGGTGGTCTTACCCACGAGGGGACCGACCGGCCAGAGCCTG
>NZ_JBFWZI010000162.1:0-16521 GCF_050185545.1 Reyranella sp.
CACTTGGGATAGGTGCCTGGTCAAGCACCGCGCGTCAGACAGCCGACACCGGCCGGTCGAGTTTGGGGATGACCTACCCGTCTGCAAGCGGCGAGCCGGTAAACCTACCTCAAAGTGCAGGTCCATCTGCTTCTTAGGTAGCGGAACCTATCAGGCGGCACGGTATCGGTGGCTCGATGCGAGCGCGATCTTGTTTTCGCTATCGGCGAAGTAACCGAAGATCAGCAGGAGACAATCATGACAATCATGACAAGCATGAGCGTGGGCGCCACCTCACACCTCAGTGGACCGGGGCGCGACGAGTTGGTGCCGTCGCGCTACGCGCTGCGGGTCGGCGAGATTGAGGTGCTGGTGGTCAGCGACGGGCTGCTGTCGCTGAAAACCCCAAACTTGGCCACCAATGCCGACCCGGCCGAGGTGGCGACCTGGCTGGACGACATGTTCTTGCCGCCGGACGAGATGGTGTGGCCGGTGAACGTGGTCGTGGTGCGTAGCGGCGGCCGGACCATACTTATCGATTCGGGGCTCGGCGATCAGCAGCCGGACTTCAAACGGGCCGGGCGGTGGGCCCAGCGATTGGCGGCCGCCGGCATCGATCTTGCGTCCGTGACCGACGTGGTGCTCACCCACATGCACTTCGACCACGTTGGCGGGCTGCTTGTCGACGGCGTGAGGGAGCGGCTGCGTCCGGATGTACCGATCCACGCGGCTGCCGCCGAGGCCAAGTTCTGGGCGTCGCCCGATTTCTCCAGCAACTCTTCCATGCCGGTGTGGTTTCCGGACGCGGCTCGATCGGCCGCCGCCAAGTTCTTGAACGAGTACGGCCGCCAGCTGCGGCTGTTCGAGGCGGAGTATGAGGTGGCGCCAGGGGTGCTCGTCCGTCGTACCGGCGGCCACACCGTCGGGCACAGCGTGGTCCGCCTGGCGTCCGGAGGCGACCGGTTGACGTTCCTCGGCGATGCCGTGCTGCCAGCCGGTTTCGACCACCCCGACTGGTACAACGCCTTCGAACACGACCCCGAGGACGCCGCTCGTGTGAGGATCGGTCTTTTGCAGGAGCTGGCGGCGACCCGCGAGCCGCTGGTGGCCTGCCACCTGCCGTTCCCGTCCGTCGGCCGGGTGGGCGTCGCCGGCAACGCCTTTCGTTGGGTCCCGGCCTTCTGGGACTACTGACCGCTCATTGGCTGCCGAACCGGAGCGATCGCGCCATCGCCGTCCGCCGCGACCATCGCGGCGGTACGGCTAGTGTAGTGTCCGCCAAATGGCTGGGCATGCCGCGCACAGCAGAGTGCTTGGCAAACAACGCTCAACTCCAAGAGAGTTCTGTCCAGCCAATTTGCGGACACTGCACTAGGTTCGCGATACGTCAGAGCTGCCGGCGGCCGACATGCGCGCCATGAAGTTGTCGAACGCGTTCTCGCAGGCTCGGAACCACAGAATCTCCTCGTTCCGGAACTGGCGCCATGATTTCGTAGACCTTTTTGAATCGAGGATTCTTCTCTGAAATTTCCGCCCACAGTTCGAGGGAGGCAGCGTAGCACGCCTCCATTACCGATTGCGGGAACGGCGCGAGCTTTGTGCCGGCTGCCACGAGTTCGCGCAGCGCCTTGGGGTTGTCGGCATCGTACCTGGACAACATCCATGATTGCGCGAGGGCACAGCCTGCTTCGATCGCGGCCTTGTAGGCTTTCGGCAACTCGTTCCACTTCGCCAGGTTGATGTAGAGGGAGGGCGTCGGGCCTCCCTCGAACCAACCGGGATAATGGTAAAACGACGCCACCTTGTTGAAGCCGAGTTTCTGGTCGTCGTAGGGCCCGATCCATTCGGCGGCGTCTGCTAGCTTGTGATCATGCCGAACGGAAGGGCGATGTCGAAGGCGAAGGTCGGATCCTTGCCGACATAGTAGCCGCCGTCAGTATGGCCAAGTTCGACGGTGCCATTCTGAACGGCATCCGCGACCTGCAGGCGGGCACGATCTCACCCGCTGCGAAACTGCGGATTTGGAATTTTTGGTCGGTCACCTCCGCCAGGTACTTGGCCAGCACTTCGCCAGCGCCGTAGGGAATGTCGAGCGACTTGGGAAAGCTCGAAGCCAGACGCCATTTGAGCGCCAGCATCGACTGCGCGATGGCCGGTGCGGCAAGCGTACCCGCAGTTGCCGCTCCGCCGACGACGAGCGGGGCGGTACGGCCTGGATGAACTGGGGAGGCGGGCGCGAACTCATGAACGAGTTCTACAAGGACTACAACATCTACGGCCTGAACTGCGGTGCCACAGGCACGCAGATGGGCGGGTGGTTCCGCAAGGAGATCAAGTCGGTCGACGATCTCAAGGGGCTCAAATACCGCATCTTCGGCCTTGCCGGCCAGGTCGTCAGCCGTTTGGGTGCGGTCCCCCAGCAACTGGCGGCCGGCGACATCTATTCGGCGCTGGAGAAGGGAACCATCGACGCAAGAACTTGCAGCGTTGCATGTGTTCCTCCCAGGACCGATCGAGTAGATCTCCTGAAGGCAGCGATGTTGACGCCGTCGCCGATGTCAGGGACCAGGCTTCGGTGGGCCGCCTTGCAGAATAAGCCTGGCCGCGATCCTTGGCAGCGTCAATCGGGTGCGCTCGGCTGTGCTGCGGATTCCGAAAACGGGGTGGTGTCAGCTGGCTTGGCAGAGAGGTCCTAGCTCGTACATGCGCGGTGGCTGCGTGCAAAGGCACGCAACCGTGCGGTCTTACGAGCGTGCGTGAGAGCAGTCATCACGACCATTGCACAGCTGCACAGCTCGAGGACGGCGATCGAAAGGGAATCGTGTGACGGCTTTGTTGGTTTCGCGATCCTGGCACTTGAGATTTTGAGGTTGCAATCGACATGAGGCGTGGCTGCCGGCTGCCCGAGCGGGTCCGCAAGTCGGGCAGCACTCGCTATGAAGGAGATCCCATGACGCGCAGCGTACCGGTTTTGCTCGTCGTCCTACTCGTCGGCGCCTGCGGGATACCCGGCCATCAAGTGGCGAAGGAAGGACGCCGCACCATCGTCGGCATGAACGCCGATGCAGTTCAATCCTGCGCCGGCATTCCTACCCGCACCAAGCGCCTCGACCGGCGCACGGAGATTTTCTCCTACGAGCGTACCAACGAGAACATCGGTGGCATACAAGTCAACATTCCGATCATCGGTGGCGGCTTCAAGGTCTCGGGTACCGGCTCCTACTGCCATGCCATCATGCGCGTCGTCGATGGCAAGGTCGCCGAGCTGAACTATACCGGCGACAACGATGACCAGGCTGGCAGGGAGAGCGTCTGCGCCCCGATCGTGCGCGGCTGTGTCCGCGCTCATGACAACGATCCAGAGTCGAAAACCGCCCAGGGCAGGTAGCGGAGCGAAGAGCGCGCGAGATTGACGCTGCGACACCGTCCTGTTCGAAATGGCCTCATCAACCCGTCCTACGACACCCCGACGCGCCGCAATGGCGACGCCTCGAAAAGCAGTGCCGCGACGGCCAGTCCGACACTGGTCCACTGCAGGCCGCTGAGCCTCTCACCCAGCACGGCGACGGCAAAGAGAACTCCGAACAGGGGTTCGACATTGCTGAGCACGGTTGCGCGCACTGGGCCGGTGAATCGGAACGCGGCGAAGAAGGCTACCAGTCCGATCGTTACGCCACTGCCCGCGCCGGCAAGGCCGAGCCAGCCAACCATTCCAGCGGGCAGCGACCAGACGCCGCCTGCGGTCGTGGCAGCGCTACAGACCAGGGTCGCCACCGCAATCATGACGAGGTTCACTTGTGTGCTGGTGGCGCCGGCGCGCTGCGCGCGGGCGCCAAGCAGGATCACGACACCGCCAGGGAAGCCAATACGGCCAGGGCGACGCCGGTGGCGTTGAGCTCGCCGAACTCGCCGCCGGGAACGAATGCGAGGGCGACCAGCACCACGAAGGCCAACGTCAGCTTCCGCGGCGTCAGGCGGTCATGGCCCTGCGTATGGAAGATGAAGGCGAGTGCGGCGAGGTGCCGAGCAAGGCGCTGCCTCCCCGTTCCATGGCGCCCGTCGCGGGCCGCTGCCCCCTTTTGGGGCCCAATGACGGGGGAGGGCTGGCGGCCCGCGAGCCTTTTCAGGTCGTCTGTAACGGAAGGTTTGCCGCTTGTCGGGAAAGGGCCGGCGTCTCTATAGTTTTGCGGTTCTCTGGAGGGGAGCAGTCGATGACGCCTCTGAACGTCTTCGTGACCGAGGGCAACGTCGAGATCTACCTCTCGAAGTTGTACAATACCTTCAATCCGCTCGAACGGGACAATCTGCTTCGCCTGCTGGCAACAGAAGAAGCGAACATGGGCCTCAGCCGCGAGCACCTCGAGAACGGCGAACGACGAGTCGTAGACGGCCGCCAGCGCCTCGAGAGACAGCGCATTCTGGTTGCGGGCCTTCCGCTCGGGGAACAAACCGAGCAGCGTACCGCGCTCCTTCTCGAGACCCTCGAAAGGACCCAGGCGCTGCTCGAGCAGCATTTGCGGCTCCTGCGGGAGCGGTGGGAGCGAACTAGGCTCTAGCGCTCATCCAGGAGAGGATTTTCGGCCAAACCTGCGCGCGCGCCGCTTGTCCTATCAGGAGGCCGAGATGCTGCAAACTCACACCGGTTTCGCCGGGATACTCCACGATGCGCGCGTCGCTCGTACCCATTGCCTCGACGAACGGCTCGATAGAACCACGAGGCGCGACGTCGTCAGCGGTGTTCACGATTGCAAGCATGGGCGCCGCCACGCTTTGGGGACCGAGCGACCTGCCACCGATCGCCAGCACGCCCCGGCAGAAGCGGTCTTCGCGATAGAGCCAGTCGACGAGTTGATGGGCCAGTCTTCCCGGAAGGGGCGCCTCGTCGAGAGCCCAACGCTCGACCCGACCATGAATTTCCAGCCCGTGGCCGTCGGCAAGACTGAACGCGGCGTCGGCGAATCTCGACCATATGAATGTCTCGGGAGACGCCAAGGCGCTCACGCTGGAAAGGAGCGAGCCGGGGCAGGGTATTGCATCTGGAAGGCCTGACGGCACCAGCGAGACGAGCGAATCCCGGAAGCGGCTGGCCGCCGGCTTGAAGCAAAGCGGTGCGCCCAGGAGCGCAATGCCCCGAATGGCATCCGAGGCAAGTGCACCAAACATGGCAGCCAACGTGCCGCCCAGGGAATGACCGAACAAATAGGGTTTGGCGTTCCCGATCTCGTCGGCGATTTCCCCCACGCAGCGGCGGATGGCATCCATGTGTTCGCGGAGACCGTTGTTGCCGGTCGCCGGAGTGGCCGGCAGCCAGTCGAGAAGATGCACGCGTACGCCGTGTTGCATGCACAAGCGGATCACACTCACCGATGGGCACAGGTCCCAGATGTAAGGACGCTTGATCGGCGCGGCTATGATCAGGACGGATGGCCCTCCCGTCTGGCCGCCGTAGTCACGAAGGCGCCAAAACGTACCAGAGGCCGCAATCCGATAAGAACTTTCGTTCGGACCCAGGCCCAATGCCTCGAAGGCGTAACCCTGAAAGCGACGACACAGATCGCCGAACTCGAACTGTGCCTGGTTGAAAGCGGTCAGGATTGGATCCATCGGCAAGAGGTTGTTCATTCTCGACCTCGGCACCTCGACGTGAATATTTTCCGGCGACCCGGCCTGGACCTCGGCGCCTGCGCAGAACTGGCTGGCCCCATGGGCCGCGATCACCAGGCGACCCGAAGTCGCTGAGCATCTGCAGTGACGCGCGCACCGAAGTCGCGGCTTTGCCGACCGAGAGACTTCGCCAGCCACGCGACATCGTCGGGACATGGATGCTCAAGTCTGAATCTCCGAACCTGCAGCGGGACCAGGTCGAGCCCGACGAGCGTTCCGGTGGTCGGGTCGACTTCCGGAAAGTACATGACCGACAGATCGCCTCGATATTCCTCGTATCCCGAGATTCCTTCGTAGTCGTTGATGAAATCACCGCACCCATAGAGGATGAGGCGGCCGGCATGGACCTCGATCGCTCGCGCATGATGCGAGGAGTGGCCGTGCACTATGGAAACACCGGCCCGATCGATCGCATCGTGGGCGAATTGCCGTTGGGTGTCGGTGATTGTGTAGCCCCAATTGGATCCCCAGTGGATTGAAAGGATCACGACATCACCTTGTCGCCTGTATCGGCCGATCAGGTCGCCGAGCGATGCGACTGCTGCCCGTGACAGGTCGGGCAGGAGATTGACGCCGGGCATCGCCGGGGTGGCGGCCCAGTCGGGCGGTATGCCGGCATCGAGACAGGCCACCGAGAAGACCAGGACGCGGATTCCGCAAGTGCAATCGACCACGGCCGGAAGCGCTGCAGCCGCCGCGTCGCGGCCGGCCCCGCTATGGCGAATGCCCAGCCCGTCCAATGCCTCGAGCGTGTCGATCAGTCCAGCCCGGCCCCAGTCCAGCACGTGATTGTTGGCGAGAGCGCAGCAGTCGACTCCCGCGCTGGCAAGGCATTGGGCGTTCTCGGGGCTCATGCGGTAGTTGATACCCTTGGGCTGGAAGTCCTCGCAGCGTGTGATGCTGGTCTCAAGGTTGACAATCCGAGCCTCGGGTCGCATGCGACCGAACTCCTCGAGTGCGGCTCCCCACACCTGGGACGGCTCGAGTGGCGCGCCGATCGATCCGTGCGCGCGCTCTGCCAGGCGGAGGTAGCCGAGCGCCGAGTTCATGTGCATTTCGTGGATTTCGGGCGCGCAGGGATGTGGCAGGGCCTGGTCGATGCCGCGGCCCAGCATCACATCCCCGCACAGGAAGATCCGCATTGGTCCGATCGTCGTACCTCCTCTATCTCCAACGGCGTGTTTGCCCTGCTCGGTGCACGCGTGCCTTGGCGAGCGAGACGGCGGCGTTGCGTGGCGTCGTGTTCGTCCGGGCCGCTTCCTCGAGCACGACTCTCGTGTTCATGCGGATCCGCTCGTCGATCGCGGCGAATGCCTGGGCCTGCGTGCCGTGCCGATACTCGACAGCGGCACAGATGACGCCACCGGCGTTGGCAATGAAGTCGGGCAAGACGAGCACGCCGCGCGCAGCCAATGCCTCTTCTGCCTCTGCCGTACAGGGGATATTGGCGCCCTGGGCCACGATCCGGGTTTCGAGCCTGTCGGCGTTCGCAGCCGTGATCACGTCCGGCCGCGCCGCCGGAATCCAGATGTCGCAAGCGACATCGACGATCGCATCCTTGTCGAGGGCGCGCCCGACCGGATAGGCAGTCAATGGTCGGCCCGCCGACTTGTGCGCGACAAGGTCGGCAACGTCGAGCCCCTGTGGTGCCGCGATCGTTCCTCGAGAGTCGCTGGCCGCCACCAGTATGGAGCCCTTTTCTTGCAGGAAACGGGCTGCGTGCCGGCCGACGGCGCCAAAGCCCTGGATCGCGACGCGCGCGCCGGGGAGATCGAGGCCGATCCGGCCGGCCGCGACGTCGATCGCCGCCACCAGGCCAAAACCCGTTGCGCCCATTTCATCGAGGGGAATGCCACCAATCTCCCTGGGCAGGCCGACTGCGCGGCCCGTTTCGTCTGCGATCCATCCCATGCAGAGCTCATCGGTGCCCATGTCGGGGCCGGGTATGTAGTCATTCAGGTTTCGGATCGCCGCAGCAAATCCGCGGATGAGCCCCTCCTTCTCGTCGAGCGGCATCGTCGGATCGCCGTAGATGACCGACTTGCCGCCGCCATGCGGCAATCCCGCGGCCGCATTCTTGAGCGTCATGGCGCGGGCGAGCCGGAATGCTTCCTCGGTGCTGACGTCCGGCGCCATGCGGACACCGCCGATCGCTGGCCCGCCGGCGACATTGTCGACAACGACCACGGCCTTCAGGCCGATCGACGGTCGATGGATATGGACGATCTGCAGTGGTCCGATGTCGTCGGCGAAGCGAAATACCTCTTCCAATTCCGATCTCCTACTTCGGCTGCTGCAGATCCTTGATCATTGCCCCGAGGAATCGAGCTGCTTCGCCGCCGGTAACTGCGCGGTGGTCGAACGTGATCGAGAGCGGCAACATGTGATGGAACGCCGACCCCGTAGCATCCCCAACCAGCTGCTCGAAGATGCGGCCCGCGCCGACAATCGCCACCTGTGGCGGCATGACGACGAGTGCCGCCTGCCTGCCGGCCAGCATGCCGAAGTTGGACAGCGTGATTGTCGGATGGCGCATATCCGCCAAGGTGATCGTGCGATTGCGAGCCGCTTGCGCGAGCCTGTTCCGCTCGCGGCGAACCACGGCGGCGTCGCGATTGCCGACGTCACGCAATACCGGCACCACGAGCCCTTCCTCGGTGTCGACGGCGATGCCGAGATCGACCTGGGGTTTCTGCCGGCAGATCATCGTCGCTCCATTGAACCAGGCATTGAGGGCTGGAACGGCGCCGCAGGCGACGGCAATCGCGCGCACGAGCCGGCCCGTGACATCCGCCTCGCGTGACCACCAGGGCTGGATGTCGGCCTCGTCCCAGACCGTCGCCGGCACGACTTCGGCGTGGGCACGGGCCATATTGAGCGCCATCGAACGCCGTACTCCCTTCAATTCCCCGCCGAGCGATGCCCCGGCCTTGGCTTCGAATACTCGTGCCACATCGGCGCGTGTGACGGCGCCGCCAGGTCCGCTGCCGGCAACCTGGGCAATGTCGACGCCCAGCTCCCTGGCCATCGCTCGCACGGTTGGCGCTGCCATCACGGGCGCCGCGCTCGATGTCGCTGTTCGGGACGCCTGCGGCCCGAGGTCGCCGACGATCGCCCCGGTGTCGGCATGCGGCGCCTCGTCGAACGCCACGATTGGGCTTCCCACCCTGACCCGATCGCCGGACCGGGCCAGCAATCGAACGATCCGGCCGGCTCGAGGGGACGGGATCTCGACGACAGCCTTTTCCGTTTCCACGGACAGCAACGGCTGTTCGGCAACGACGCGGTCTCCTTCCGCGACATGCCACGCAACGATCTCGGCTTCCTGCAGGCCCTCACCCAGGTCGGGAAGCGCGAAGAGGCTCATGAGAATGTCATGGCTTTGCGGACGGCCGCGGCAATGCGCACCGCAGTGGGAAAGTAGTGCTGTTCGAGCCGAGGCAGCGGGATGACCGTGTCGTAACCGGTAACGCGGGCGATTGGGGCGAGCAGTGACAGAAGCGCACCATCCGCGATTCGGGCCGCTATCTCGCCGCCGAATCCCCCTGTGAGTGGCGCTTCATGAATGATCACGCAGCGACCCGTTTTCCGAACCGAGGTTAGTATCGTCTCGGCATCGAGCGGTTTGATCGTTGCGACATCGATGACCTCCGCATCGATGCCGTCCGGGGCAAGCGCGCTTGCTGCTTCGAGCGCTTCCCTGACCATTGCGCCCCAGGCGACCAGCGTGACGTCCGTTCCCTCGCGGTCGACGAAACAGCGATCGAGCGGCAGGTCGAGGCCGTCATCCTCCATATCCTCGACCGCAGCCCGGTAGAGCCGGGTCGGCTCGAGGAAAACGACGGGGTCTGGATTTCGTATCGCAGCCAGCAGAAGCCGATAGGCCCGTCTGGGTGATGAGGGTATCACCACGCGAAGGCCGGGAATGTGCGCCAGCATCGCCTCGGGGCTCTCGGAATGGTGCTCAGGGGCGCGGATCCCGCCTCCGGCTGGAGAGCGCACGACCATCGGGCAGGTCAGGCGGCCGCGGGTTCGTGTACGCATCCGCGAGGCATGATTCGCCAGCTGGTCTATGGCGGGATAGATGAACCCGGTGAACTGGATCTCCGCCACCGGCCGGAATCCCTGTGCTGCCAGGCCGACGGCAATACCGGCAATGGCCGCCTCCGCGAGCGGCGTGTCGAACACTCGTTCCGCGCCGAAGCGCTGCAACAGGCCGTCGGTAGCCCGGAAGACGCCACCATCGACGCCAACGTCCTCGCCGAGCACGAGCACCTTGTCATTCTCCTGCATCGCGCGGGCAAGCGCGAGGGTGACGGCCTTGACCAGGCTGGTTGCGGTCATGACGGCTGCCCTTCGGACACCTTTTCAGGGCGCGACGACTGCAACGAGAGCATTGCGTCACGCTGCGCAACCAGGTCCGTCGGCATGCTGGCGTACGTGTATTCGAATATCGATTCGGGCCTTTGCGGCCCAGTTGCCAGGTATTCGGCAACCGCCACATCCAATTCCGCTGCCGTCTGTCGAAGGAGCTGCTCCTCGCCCTTCTTGGTCCAATGACCGCCATCCGTCAGATACCGTCGCAGCCGGACGAGCGGCTCCTCCTGCCAACGTTCGGCCACCATCCGATCGTCGCGGTAGCGGCTCGCATTGTCGGCAGTGGTGTGGTCCGCGAGACGATAGGTCAGTGCCTCGATCAGGGAAGGGCCATCGCCGCGGCGAGCACGCTCGAGCGCGGCACTGGTGACCGATCGGACGGCAATGACGTCGTTTCCATCGACCTGCTCGCCCGGAATGCCACCGGCAATGGCCTTCTGTGCAAGTGTGACCGCGGCGGTCTGCCGCTCGCGAGGAGTGGAGATCGCCCACTGATTGTTGACGACCACGAACAACAGGGGTAGCTGCCAGACGCCCGCGATGTTGACGGCCTCGGCGACGTCACCCTTCGAAGTCGCACCGTCGCCGAAGATGCACACCGCGGCGCGCGGCTCGCGGCGCAGCTTCAGAGCGAGGGCCACGCCCGCCGCATGTGGTGCGTGACTTCCCACGGGTACGGAGACCGGAAAGTCCTCCTTTGGACCCGAGAAGGCACTCCCCCGCTCGTCGCCGCCCCAGTAGAGCAACAGTTCCAGGGGAGTGACGCCGCGCATGAGCTGCGCCCCCTGTTCGCGGAAACTCGGCACCAGCACGTCGTCGGCCCGCATGGCGCTCGCGACGCCGATCGAAACAGCCTCCTGGCCGAGAGATGACGCATAGGTTCCGAGACGCCCGGTGCGCTGGAGGGCCACTGCCTTGGCGTCGAACGTGCGGGCCCGAACCAGTGCGCGATACAGCCCCGTCAGCTCATCGACGTTCCTGGCGAAGTCCGGCAGCGGCCCGATCACTTTCCCATTCGAGCCCAGATACCGAATGTGCTGGATATCGAAGTGTGCCGAAATCTCGCCCATCTCTTTGGCACCGCTTTCCCTTTGGGCAGCTGGTTACGCGAGGTGCGGGTTATCCTCCTTGATTCATGTCAACGCCTGGCCTGCGCGTTCCGCAGATGCTGAGCGAACCAGCGGCAGGCATCTTCGATGACAGATTCCGGTGCGCCCCTTTCCGGAAAGAGGTGAGTCACGCCAGGGACGACAACCAGCGATTTCTTATGGAAGTATCTCGAGTTTCGACCGTCACCGCGGCACTCCTTTACCGTCGCGGGCTTTCGGGCCACGCCTGCCTTGCACCAGCTCCTCGAGCCCGTTGAGCAATGCGTCGACGTCGCCGTCGAGACTGTATGGGCCCAAGCTGGCGCGGGCCGCGCCTTCGACGCCGAAAGCGCGAACCAGCGGTTGGGCACAGTGGTGACCGCCGCGCAACGCCACACCGTGACCGTCGAGATGGCGGCAGACGTCCGTGGGAGCAATCGCGTCGACGCAGAATGTGACGACCCCGCGTCGATCCTCCGTATCCATGGGCCCCAGCACCCTGGCGCCTTTGATCGACGCCAATCCGTCAAGCAGGCGGCGCGTCAGATGCACCTCGTGCTTGCGAATTGCCCGCCAGTCGAGGGACTGCATCCAGCCCAGTGCGGTCCCAAGGCCAATTGCGCCGGCAATCGGCGGCGTGCCCGCCTCGAAGCGTCGCGGCGGCGGCCGGAACGTGGCGCTGGTGAGCGTGACCTCCTCGATCATCTGTCCGCCGGTCAGAAATGGCGGCAATGCCTCGAGCAACTCTCGCCGGCCCCAGAGCACGCCGATTCCGGTTGGACCGTAGGTCTTGTGGCCCGAGAACGCATAGAAGTCGACGCCGAGCGCGCGCATGTCGAGCGGCCCATGCGGTGCACGTTGTGCGCCGTCCAACAGAACCTTGGCACCCACGACGCGCGCGGCCGCGACCAGAGGGGCGACATCGGTAATCGCACCCGTGACATTGGAGCAATGGGTCATCGCAACGAGGCGACAGCGCGGGGTCAGCTCCGAAGTCAACCGGCCCATGTCGATCCGGCCGTCAGGGGTCATCGGGAGGAAGCGCAGGACGAGGCCGCGCGCGGAGGCCAGCCGTTGCCACGGAACGAGGTTGCTGTGGTGCTCGAGGACGGACAGCAGGATTTCGTCCCCTGGATCCAGGGAGGCCCCGAAAGTACGAGCCAGCAGATTGAGGGACGACGTGGTCCCATAAGTGAATACAACCTCGTCCGGCCCATGAGCATTGAGGAAGCGGGCAACCTGGCTCCTCGCTTCGGTCAAGGCCACGGTTGCCGCGCGGGCCCGACGATGCGCGCCTTCGTGCACGTTGGCACGCGCCTCGATCTCGAAGCGATAGAGGGCCTGCAGGACGGTCTCCGGCATCTGTGCCGTCGCTGCGTTGTCGAGGTAGTGGAGACCAGAGTCGGCCAGGCCCGGAAACTCGCGTTTCAGGGCGGCTGGATCGAAAGATCGACAGGACATTCCAAAGGATACCGGCCGGCCGAGCGGCCTGGTTGCTGTACCGCACCCCAAAGCGTCGGCAATTGACTTCAATCAATGTTTGCCATGGCCGCTGGACCGGTTCACACCCGGCCCAGGGCGGCAGACCGAACAGGAGGTGCCAATGCCGGGAGCTCGACTGACGGTGGGCTCGTCGTCGCCGGCCTTCACCTTCGTGTTGATCATGGGGGTGGTCAATCTGTTCAGCGACATGACCTACGAAGGCGGTGCGGCCATGAACGGCCAGTACATGGCGACGCTGGGCGCCAGCGCCGCCGTCATCAGCATCACGGCCGGCGCGGGTGAGTTCCTGGGCTACGTCGTGCGCTCCGTCTCCGGCTACGTGACGGACAAGACCGGACGATACTGGCTGATCACCTTTGCGGGCTACGCCATCAACCTGCTGGCGGTGCCGGCGATGGCCCTCGTCGGCAATTGGCAGATGGCCGCCCTGCTGGTGTTCGCGGAGCGCATCGGCCGAGCCATCCGCAAGCCTACCGTCGAGGCCATGCTCTCCTACACGACGGGCAAGCACGGGCGCGGATGGGTCTATGCCGTGAACACGGCCCTCGACGAAACGGGCGCCACCCTGGGCCCCCTGATCGTCGCGCTGGTCCTCCTCCTGGGGGGCGATTATCGCGCCGGATATGCGCTTCTGCTGATCTCGAGCGCGCTCGCGCTCGGGTTCGTGGTCGTCGCGCGCGTCAACTTTCCCTTGCCTTCCCGGCTGGAGGAGGGACGGACGGCTCCGGCGCGCAGCCTGGGTGTCGCCTACTACTTGTACATGGCGGCAGCCAGCTGCTTCGCCGTCGGCCTGCTGAGCTACGAGCTCGTCGCGTACCACCTCAGCCAGGCGAAGTTGATGGCGGACGCCTGGATTCCGGTTCTCCTTGCGCTCGCCACGGGATGCAGCGTCCTTGCCGGCCTGGTTCTCGGCAAGCTCTACGACCGGGCGGCGTTGCCCACTCTGCTCTCGGCGGTCGCTCTGTCCTCGCTGCTCTCGCCTCTGGTGGTGCTCGGCAGTCTGCCGGTCGTCCTGGTGGGCATGGCGTTCCTGGGAATCGGCTATGCCACCCAGGACACCTTGCTCAAGGCGGTCATCGCCGGGTTGCTGCCGGAGGGCAAGCGCAATCTGGCTTTCGGGTTGTTCTATGCGGGTTACGGCGTCGGTTGGCTGGTCGGCAGCGTTGCCATGGGGCTGCTCTACGATCAGTCGCATGTTGCGCTGGTCGCCGTCGCCGCAGCCGCCCAGCTTGCCTCCCTGCCGCTGTTTGCGCTGGCGGCGCGGCATCAGCAGCGTGGCGGCTAGAGAAACCTCGGCCCGCTCGGGCGACGAGAGTCGCCATCCACGTTCAACTATAGTCTCGAGGGGGGACCAACGACAATGGGAGCAGGAGACTTGACGATGCGGACCATGCGCCGGGTGGCCATGGCGCTCGGCTTGCTGGCGCTGGGGTTCTCCACAAGGTGAAGGTGGGTCGCGAACCTCATGGCCTGACCGTATGGCCGCAGCCCGGCCGTTAATCGCTCGGCCACGCGGGCAACCTCCGATAAGGCTCCGTACGACGGGGGGAAGGCCGGGCACATCAGGCGAATGGCGGACGAGATGGACGGCTGTGGTGTCATCGTCGAGTTGACGGCGCAGGGGCGCCGCGTAGTCGAGCCGGCCATGCGCGATCATGCGCAGACCGAGCGTCGGCTGGTCGCAATGCTGGCGCCCGCCGAACAGCAGCAGGTTGCGAAAGCTCTCGCCCGGCTGATGCTCGCAAGAAACTAGCTGCAGGAGGCAGTCCTTCAACGGCCCTGCCGGGGCAATCAGGAGTACGCGATGATGCCGGCAAATCCCTCATCCATGTGATCCTGGTGATGGCAATGGAACAAGGTGAGGCCGGGATCGTCGGCGACGAAGTCGATCTCGGCCTGCGAGAAGCGTGGCATGCTGAGCGTGTCCTTCATCAGGCCCGACAGCACCTTGTCGCCGATCCTGGTGACCTCGAACGAGTGCCGGTGCAAGTGCACGGGATGGCTGTCGCCGCTGTGGTTGTCCATCACGAGGCGATAGCGCTTGCCCCGTTGCACCGTGAACAGCGGATTGGTCTCGGGCCATGACCTGCCGTTGATGGTCCATCGGTTGTAGCCGCCGCGGCCGCCGGCAATCTTCTCGAACTTGAGCTTGATCGCCTCGTCGGGCTGGCGCGCAGGGTCCTCGGCCGCGAAGTTGGCGTAGTTCCAGGCGGTGCTGGAAGGCTTGATCCATTGCGGCTCGCCACCCTGATTCTGGTACTCGACGACGATGCCCATGCCCATGGCGCGGTCATCGTCGTCAGTCGATGCGAACACCCAGACGCCGGGATTGTTCATCTCGACGATTACGTCGGCGCGCTCGGCCGCATCGAGCTTCAGCACATCGACCGTGGCCTGCCTCGGCACCGGATTGCCGTCGAGCGCGATGATCCGGAACCGATGGCCGCTGAGCGCCAGCGATATGCCCATGCTGGCGCTGGCATTCAGGAGGCGGAACAGCACGCGCTCGCCCTGCCTGACCCGCAAGGGCTCGCCATGACCAAGCATGCGCTCGCCCAATGTCGCTGCATGATACATGACCTCGAGGCCGTTGTCGGGCGGCGGTCCCTTGTGGATGTCCTGCATGCTGACCCAGGTGCCGTCCCAATGGTGCGCGGCCAACAGCACCTCGCGATCGTAGCGGCCCTCGTTGCCCGCCGCAGGCTCCACGATCAGGAACCCGAACTCACCCGAATAGGTGCTTCTGGAAAGATCCGTCATGGCCATGGCGTGGCTGTGATACCAGCGCGTGCCGGCGGGCCGCGGCGTGAAGTCATAGGTCAGCGATTGGCCTGGCGGGATGATGGGCGATCCTTCCTCCGTCGAGCCGTCCTGCACGGAGGGCAGGTAGAGCCCATGCCAGTGGATCAGGTTGGGGTAGCCAGAGTCGTTGATGACGTTGATCCTGACCGGTTGGCCTTCCTTGAGCCGGAGGACCGGTCCCGGGATGACGCCGTTATAGGCGGTGGTCTTGACGATCTTCCCGGGCGCAATTTCGTGCGAAACAGGCGCAATGCGAATGATGTGATTCGCCACGGACGACGCGCTGGCCTGGGCGTTTGCCCTCGTTGGGAAGTCGATGCCGGCAGGCAACAGCAACCCGCCTGCCGACAGCAGGCCTGCTCGGCCGAGGCCAGCCAGGAATTCCCGACGCTCGAGACTGGAAGTTCGGCGCATGACGTGCCCTCCGGCTGTGGTCGGCGTGCGTCCATTGTGTGCTACCGAATTGGAGTCCCTTTCTGGCCTTTGCAAGTAGCGAAGTGGTGATCTCACGGAGGCACGATTGCACCGGCAAAAGATGCAGTCCCGACGTCGCCGATCAGTGCAGTCCCGACGTCGCCGATCGCGTCGCGCTACTTCTCCACTTTGGCGGGTGGGCTTATCGCGACAGGTCGAGGAACATCGCCGTGGCCCGGATGGTGATGTCCATGGTCGTGGCGATATCCATCGTGTCGATGCCCGTGATCGTGATCTTCGCCTTCGAGCTCCGGCGAGTCCTGCCAGTCACGACTGAAGGCGATCGGCTTGCCATGAGGCGTGTTCAAGTAGAAACGCCGCCAATGCTCCATTGTCTCGGCGATCTCGTCCGGTGCAAGCGACGCGTGCTTGACCAGGACTCCGCCAACGCCGTCCGCACCATCTTCGGCGGGCAGGTCGTGCCGATGCTCGCCCAGGTCGTGCCGCCGGCGGAGTTGCCGATTCGCGCCGGCCTCGTGGCGACGCAGATCATGGGGCTGGCGGTCACGCGCTACATCCTGAAGGTGCCTCCGGTGGTCGCCATGGACCGGATACAGATCGTGCGGCTGCTCGGCCCGACGATACAGCGCTACATCACGGGCAAGCTCTGAATGAGCGCTTCGCGGCGAGAGCT
>NZ_JBFWZI010000163.1:0-16383 GCF_050185545.1 Reyranella sp.
CTGAGGACGATGCTGTCCTGAAAGCATTCACGATGACCGACCCGGGCGCTCTGCCGCCGGACGCGCCGACGAACCGGTGGCCGCTGCTTCGCTGGTACATCTCGTCCGGTACCTTGGGCGTACCGCAGGCGGCAGGGCCTGTCGCATTCTCGCTCGTCGCCTTGAGCCTTACTGGCGACACCAGCGGCGGCGCTGCCATTGTGCTCGCAATGACGCTCGCCCAGGTGGGCGGCGCCATCCCGATTGCCCGGCTCGGCGGGAGCATGCCTTTGGCGACGTTCCTCCGGCTGCTGGTGGGCGTTCGAACGGTGGCCCTGTTTTCGCTTGCGGTATGCGCGACGAACGAAGCTCCCTTTGCCTGGCTCGTCGGGCTTGCCGCGGTCGCCGGATTGGTCAACGGCGCTGCCTCCGGGTATCTGCGCGCCGTGCTCAGCCACCTGGCGCCAGAGTCGCGGCGGCCTCGTGCCCTTGGGATCGCAGCCACGCTCAACGAGGTGGCCTTTGTGTTGGGTCCAGTGGCGGCTTCGGGTCTCGGCTCCGTCTCGCCGGTCTTCGCTGTCTTCGTGCTCGCCGCCGTAGGTGCTGTTCCGGCCTTGTTGGTCCCGAACACGGGCGCCACGCACATCGACGGCGTGCGCGGCGTCGAAGGGTCGATCCTCGAGCCTTCCATCTTGCTGTGGCTTGCGTGTGCCGCAGCGGGAGGTGCCGCCATTGCAGCCATCGAAATCGGCGCGGTCGCACTGGCTTTGAACTTCGGCTACGAGCCGACCCTGGCAATCGCGTTCACCGTCCCCCTGTGCCTGGCCTCGGTCGCGGGCGGCATATGGGTGAGCGTGCGGAACCGGATGGCCACACGGGGGACCGTGCTGGTCCAACTCCTCGTCATGACGCTGGGGTCGTCCCTCGCAGCGGTGAATTTCACTGCCGCCACGACCATTGTCGGAACCATCCTCATGGGCTCGGTCATAGCTCCCTTGGCGACGCACTATTCGCTCATCCTCGAGACGCTGACGCCGCCCCAGCGACGACCGGAGGTGTTCGCCCTGCTGCGCACCGCCAATGCCATCGGCGTCATCCTTGCAAGCGCAGTCCTGACCGTCGTCTCCTTGTCGATGGCATTGATCGTCGTCACCGGCCTGATGATCATCATCACCTTGGCCGTCCTTGTCGGGTCAGCCAGTCGATAGCCGTCGAGCTGTCCAACTGCCGTCGCTTGCGGCACTTGCGTCGCCTGCGCTTGCTCAGGATGACAACAGAGGCCGCATGAATTGCTCGAAGGCCGCGACCTCCGCTTCCGGCATGGCGTAGCCGCCGGCGAGGTCGTGTGCCGGGAAGAGGAAGACGTCGTCGACGCCGGCTTTCTCGCGCGCCCGCAGGAGGTGCTCGGCGCAGCGTTCGGGTGAGCCGAACAGGCCGAAGGCATCGGCGATCGCCTGTGCCCGGTCTTCGGGAATGGCCGTCGGATCGTGCGATTCGACAAGGTCGAAACCTGCCGCGCCGAGCCAGCGCAGGTTGGAGGCGCTGGGATAGGCGAGGAAGGGTTGGCCCGGGGCGAACCAGCTGCGCACCCAGCGCGCGCCGACCCTGCTGTCGGGGCCGAGACCGAGCGTGACCACGAACGTCACCGGAAAACCCTCCAGCGAGCGGCCGGCCCGCTGCGCCCCGGCTTCGAGATGCCGACGCGCGGCGCGCACTGCGGCCGGGTGCACGCCGACCATGAGAAAAGCGCCGTCGGCCACCTCGCCGGCGAGCTCGATCATGCGCGGGCCGGCCGCCAGCAGATGGACCGGGGTCGGCCGGGCGCTGCGATTGCGCAGGCGGAGCGACGTCGGGCCGAACCCGACCTCGTCGCCGGCGAGCAGCCGGCGCAGGTCGCGGACGGCCTCGCGCATGAAGGCGACGCCGGCGCGCGGCTTGCCGATGCTGCGCGTCGAGAGGAAGCCGGGCGCCACGGTGAGACAGGCGCGCCCGGGCGCGATCTCCTCCAGGCTGTGGGCGAGCGAGGCAAGCACAAGGGGATGGCGGACGACGGGGCTCGAGGTGGCGGGAAACAGCCTGAGCCGCCGCGTCGCCCGCGCTGCCAGTGCCAGCGCCAGGTAGGCGTCGCGGCCACTCGACGGATGGTCGTGGATGCCGACACCGTCGAAGCCCGCGTCCTCGCAGCGGGCGACGAACGCGGCAATGTCGGGGAGGGGCCGGCCGACCGGCACCCGAAGGGCGACTCGCAGCCGGGTCATGGGGTGAACTCGATCATTTGCGGAGCGCTCCTATTTCACCAGCCCGAGCGCCAGCAGGCTTTCGGCGGTGGCGAGGATCGCATCCTCGTTGGACCGTGGCGACCATCCCAGCAGGCGTCGCGCCTTGGCGTTGGTCGCGTTCTTCACCTTGCCGAGCTCGGGCAGCACCTGTCGCACGGTCGGATCGGCGATCGCGGCCAGCCGGACCAGCCAGTCGGGCAGCTGCCATGTCGGCACGCGCCGCGCCCGCGCGCCCAGCTGCCGCTTCAGAAGCGTGGCGATCTCGAGCACCGACAGGAAGTCTCCGGCACTGGCCAGGAAACGCTCGCCTTTGGCGGCGGGATCGGTCATGGCGCGCAGGTGCAGGTCGGCGACGTCGCGCACGTCGACGAGGCCGAACTGGAGCCGTGGACAGCCCGGCACCGTGCCGGCGAGCAGGCGCTGCACCAGCACGATCGAGGCGGCATAGTCGGGCCCCAGCACCGGGCCGAAGACCGCGACCGGATTGACGACCGCGAGCTCCAGCGCGCCGCCCTCGCGCCCCATGAAGTCCCAGGCCGCGCGCTCCGCCAGGGTCTTCGACCTCGTGTAGGCGCTGAGGCCCGCCGCCGTCGCGTCGGTCCAGTTGGTCTCGTCGAAGGGCGCGGCCTGGGCTGGCAGGCCGTAGCCGATGGCAGCATAGGACGACGTCAGCACGACGCGGCGAACGCCGGCATCGCGCGCGGCCCGCAACACCCTGAGCGCCCCATCGCGCGCCGGCACGATCAGCTCGTCCTCGTGGCGCGGGACGCCCACGGGAAAGGGCGACGCGACATGCAGAACCTGGTCGCAGCCTGCGGCGGCTTCCGGCCAGTCTGCGTCCGCCTGGAGATCGGCGGCGATGAATGCCAGGCGATTGCTCGCCTCGCCGGCGCCGCCCTGCTTCAGCATGGCGCGGACCTCGCCCGCGCGCCGAAGGTTGCGCACCGTCGTGCGCACCTGATGGCCCGCGGCGAGGAGCTGGAGGATGCAATGGCTGGCGATGAAGCCCGATCCGCCGGTCACCAGGACGGTGCCCATCGCCGCTCCCCTTTGGTCAATCGTGGACGATCATAGCCGCTCTATTCAGGAGCGCGCCTCGATTCGATGCAGGCTCGACCGCATTGTGAGCCGGTGGAAGGGCATGATCGCCGCCAGGTACCAGCGCCCAAGGTGGTTGTGGCAATGCACGACGGTCGTCGCGACGAGGACCGGCATGCCCTGCTCCGTCGTTCGTCGCAGCAGCGACAGCCGGAAATCGAGATGGCGGTCGTCTGCGCCCAGGATGATCTCGTTCGCCGAGCATGCCAGGACCGGGAAGAAATCGATCCGGTCGCGGCCGCGCGTGAAGCGGCGGAATTCGCCGGAACTCTTGACGCCGAACAGGCTCATGACGCGGTCGCGGATGAAGAGCAGGAGGCGAATCCAGGACGGCGGATCGCCGAGCGCGATCATGGCGAGGGCACGCATGTCGGCGGGGGATCCCTTGGCCAGGGGCACGGCGTAGCTGTCGACCAGGTCCGCCCCGCTGAACCAGCCCGAGACGCCGCACTCGGCTGGCGGCTCGATTTGGCTCACGCAGGGCGGATCGGCAGTCGAGCTCACCGATAAGGTGTAGCGCCAAACCGAACGCTCACCTACCAGGCCGCGCCGGCGACCTGCCGCGTGGTGACGTTCACGCGATTGAACAGGTTCGTCGTGGCGATCCATAGAACGAGACCGCCCAGGGCCCGTTCGTCGTAGTGCTTCGCCGCCTCGGCCCAGACCTCGTCCGGCACCGGGTCCATGCGATCGTCGAGCCGGGTCATCGCCTCGGCCAGCGCGAGCGCCGCCCGTTCGGCGTCGGTGAAATACGGCGTATCGCGCCATGCGGCGACGGCGAACAGGCGTTCCTCGGTTTCGCCGCCCTGCCGGGCCTGTTTCACGCCGCCGTCGACGCAGGCGCCGCAACCATTGATCTGGCTGGCGCGCAGATGGGCGAGATGTAGGGCCTTCGCGGGCGTCCCGGCCTTGTGGACGGAGGCAATCAGTGCCTGGATGGCCTGCATTGCGCCGGGAACAATTGTCGCAGGGTTCTTCAATCGGGCTTGCATAACTCTCTCCTGTCACATCGAGACGAGGTCGTTCGTCATCCCCTTGACGAACCAATCCCGGAGAATGTGACGGATGAGCGAGAAAGAAATTCTGGCGGAACGCTTCGAGGCGAGCCGAGGCCATCTGCGCGCGGTTGCCTACCGCATGCTGGGCTCGGTCAGCGAGGCCGACGATGCCGTGCAGGAATCGTGGCTGCGCCTGGCGCGCACCGATGCCAGCGCCGTGGAGAATTTCCGCGGCTGGCTGACGACCACCGTGGCGCGCATCTGTCTCGACATGCTGCGCGCCCGCAAGGCACGGCGCGAAGAACCGATCGGGGTCGATGCCGAGGCGATCGCGAGCGGCGACGATGTCGAGAAGGAGGCGCTAATCGCCGATTCGGTCGGCGTCGCGATGCTGGTGGTGCTGGAAACACTGGCGCCGGCGGAACGGGTGGCCTTCGTCCTGCACGACATGTTCAACCTGCCGTTCGACGAAATCGCCCCGATCGTCGGCCGTACGTCCGCTGCCGCACGTCAGCTGGCGAGCCGTGCCCGCCGGCGCGTGCAGGGCGCACCGCCATCAACCGAGCTCGACCAGGCGCGCCAGCGCAAGGTCGTCGGCGCGTTCCTCGCCGCGGCGCGGGACGACGATTTCTCCAAGCTGCTCGCCCTGCTCGATCCTGATGTGGTGCTGCGCGCCGACGCGGCGGCGGTGGCGGCGAGCCTCGCGCGGGCAGCCGCCGGCGCGCCGGCCCTGGCGCCGGAGATTCGCGGCCACCAGGCGGTGGCGAAGACCTTCAGCGGCCGCGCGCAGGCCGCGCAGCTGGCCGTGGTCGAGGGCAATGTCGGCCTGGTGTTCGCGCCCGGCGGCCGGCCGATGGCTGTGTTCGACTTCGTGATCGAGGACGACCGCATCGTCGAGATCAACCTGCTGGCCGATCGGACCGCGATCGCGGCGCTGGAGCTGGCGTTTTGACTCATTCTCCTCCCCAGCGCCTTCGCTGGGGAGGTGTCGCGTCATACGCGACGGAGGGGTCACGGCTCATGCGGACCGCGGGCGTTCATCTGGACCGCGGGCGTCCCGCCCGCTCATGATCATCCTCTTCCGGACCGCGGGCGTCCCGCCCGCTCATGATCATGGTCATGAAACAAGAGCATGGGCGGGCGAGAGGCCCGTGGTCCGCATGAGCATGAGCGGGCGGGACGCCCGCGGTCCGCATGATCATGAGCGGGCGAGAGGCCCGTGGTCCGCATGAGCATGAGCGGGCGGGACGCCCGCGGTCCGCATGATCATGAGCGGGCGGGACGCCCGCGGTCCGGCATGATCACGGGCGGGCGAGAGGCCCGCGGTCCGCATGAGCATGGGCGGGCGAGGGGCCCGGGGTCCGCATGAGCATGAGCGGGCGGGGACGCCCGCGGTCCGGCATGAGCGTGAGCGGGCGGGACGCCTGCGGTCACGCCATGAGCCGCCCGATCCGGCCCTCGAGCCTGAGCGCCCGCAGGACGCCCTGGAAGCGCGGGTCGCCATGGAGCGGGCGAAAGCACGGGCTCTGGCCGGTGAAGCCGAGGTAGGTCGTGCGTGCCTTGACGCAGTGCTCGAGGGCATCGAGGGCGCGCGCCGGCTCGCCCGCCGCCATCCATTGCATCGCCGCACCCTCCCAGCGGTTGGTGCGCTCGAGCAGGCCGATCCAGACCTCCATCGCCGCGCGCCAGCCCTGGCCGCCTGCCAGCGCCTCGACGTGCTCGGCGAGCCCTTGGGCGACGCTCAGCCCGCGCAGCGTGGCCAGGCGCTCGACCATCGCCTCGTCGCGCCGGCCGAGCTGGTCGAAGATCAGCATGCGGCCATAGTGGCCGCGCGGCGACTCCGGCACGATGGCCAGGCTCTCGGCAACCACCTCGAGGGCCTGCTCCGCCTTGTCCGCCATCCAGTAGACGATGCCGAGATGCTGCAGCGTCTCGACGCTGCGCGGATCGAGCCGCCGCGCCTGCTCCATGGTTTCGATCGCTTCGTCGTGGCGGCCCATGACGCTCAGGAACTCGGCTGTCGCGGCGAGCGCCTCGACCGAGCTGCCATTGAGGGCGACGGCATGGGTCAGGTCGGCCTCGGCGCCGTCCCAGTCCCAGTCGTACTCCATCTTGACGCGGCCGAGCACGGCCCACGCCTCGGCCAGTCCCTCGTCGAGGGCGAGGGCGCGCTCGGCGGACCGCCGCGCCATCGGCATCGCCTCGTCGACCGGCAGCGGCCGCAGGAGGGCGGTCGACGACATGCGCAGGTAGGTCGACGCCAGCCCGGCATGGGCCATGGCATAGTTGGGATCGATGGCGACCGCCTGCTCGAACAGGCTGAGCGCCTTCAGCAGCGGCAGCCGCATGAAGGGCTTGAGGTTGGCCCGCGCCTGGAGCTGCAGGAAATAGGCCTCCGACGTCCTCGGCCTATAGCTGTGCAGGCGATGATCGAGGGCCGACGCCTGGGGCAGGGCGCTCGCGGCCCAGCTGGCGATCGCATCCTGCAGGGCCGCGCCATCGCCGTGCGGCTGCTCGAACCGCTCGCTCCTCTGGGGACGGCCGCTTTCCACGTCGATCAGGCTGGCCAGAATCTCCAGCCGGTCGGCGCTGCGCTGCACCGTGCCCTCCAGGAGATGCCCGACGCCGAGCGTACGGCAGGCCTCGATCGTGTCGCGCGCGCCGGCGAGGTTTTCCATGGCGTCGATCGGCCAGACGGTCAGGCCCGGCACGGCGCCCAGCGCCGTGCTGACGGCATCGGCAATGCCGACGCCGATATAGGTGTCCGCGTCGACCACTGTGCGGGTCGAGAAGGGCTTTATCGCCAGGGTTCTCAGTTCGGCGGGCAGCGGTCCGCCGTCGGCCTGCGTCGGCGCGTTGGCTTCCGGCAGAACGCGCACCGGCACGGCCAGGCGATAGCCCTCGCGGGCCACCGTTTCGAAGTAGCCGCCGGCGGGTCCCGGGCCGAGGGACTTGCGCAAGGTCGAGACATGGACGGTGAGAGTGCGTTCCTCCACTACGGTGTCGGGCCAGAGCCTGGCCCGCAACGTCTCGTGCGCGACCAGCCGGCCGCGCGCCTCGACCAGCAGCAGCAGGATCTGCCAGGCCTTGCCGGGAACGGCGACGCGCCGCCCGTCACGCGACAGCAGGCGTTCTGCGGAATCGAGGAGGAATGGACCGAACGCGTATACCGACATGCCGGGAAGAATTCGCTCAATCTGGCTGGATCTCCGGGGAGGGTATCCTAGCCAGTCGGCAACCGCCCGTCTGCACGCCGAGACGCTGTAAATGCAGCCTCTTTTGCCTATCGTTCGACCACTGTCCGGGGCCCCGGGACGGCCGTCGGACCGGCAGCTTCCCGGGCCTCGCGCGGCGTCGTGCCGTAGCGGCGCCTGAACAAGCGCGTGAAGCTCGGCATCTCGCGAAAGCCGCTGAGCGCAGCGATCTCGAAGATCGGCAGCCCGATTCCTTCGGAGGAACTCAACATCCTGTGAGCCCGCTGCAGTCGGGCCTGCCAGATGGTTGCAGCAACGCTTTCACCATTCGCGGCGAAGGCGCGATAGAGCGTGGCGCGCGAGCAACCGAGGGCGCAGGCGACATGCTCCGGCGTCAAGTCCGGATCGCCGCACTCGCGATCGATCAGGCGGAGGGCGGCACGATGGAAGCCGTCCGCGAAGCGTTCCGGGTCCGCCACCGAGCCCGCGTGGCCGGCCTGCAGGATGGCAAGCGCCATGTCCTTTGCCGCCTTTGCCGCTGCCGCCCGGTCGGCGATGGACATCCTGACCGCTTCATCGAACGTCGCCTGCAGGTGATGACGCAGCACCAGGGCGAGACCTCTCGACGGAAACTTCATCCCCGCTCGTGGCCCGACGCCGGCGCCAAGCGCCTCGCGCAACAGCCGGCGCGACATGGTGAGGCCCACCGTGCAGTGTGGGCCGCGCCTCATCTCGCTGGCCTTGGCGTAGTCCACCAGGTAGAGATCGCCCGCCTTGATCCGGTGGGTCCCGTGATGCTCCATCCAGGCACCGGTGCACCGGCGCATCATGTCGATGGCAATGTCATCGCAACCGTCGATGCGGCATCGGTCCGGCGAGCGCGCGGCGACGACATCCTCGGAAGCGTGCTCGATCAGCTCCAGGCCATCGCCCAGGATGCGCCGCATGCGCCCCCGAAAGGGCCTGACCGTCCCCTCTGCCGCCGACGGCAGCATCCGCCGCATCACGCCGTCGCGCCAATAGGCCAGCCGATGGGCGGCCGGCATCCCGTCGGTGGTGTGCACGAGCAATCGGCCTTCGGTCGGCTGTGCCTCAGTCGCGGCGCTGGTCATTTCCCTCGCGCCGACAGTCCGCCCGCCGGCACGCCGTCCGTCGTCAGGTCGACCAGACGACCATGGGGCCGAGACACCTGGACAAGCATGAAGTCCCCAATTGAGACGGCCGGTGCTCACCACACCCGACAGCCACTGCAATAATGCCAAAGTGTGGGGGCGCGGGCGAGCGGAAGCCGCGGTCGGACGCCGATTTTCAGGGAGATGGGGCTCCATGTAGATCAGGGCTGTAAGCCGCGTGCCGGCCGGGGCTGAATTTGAGTGCCCGCGGTGTGTCGCGCGCCGTCCCCGCCAATCTTGATCGTTTCTTGATGCGCGCAAGTACCGCGGGTGCAGTTACATCTTGTCCGGCTGGGTCGTGCAGGGTCTTGGGGCAACGCATGGCATTGGGGGTAATGTTCGGGAGGTTGGGCCGGTCGGGCCGCCATCGCCTAGGGGGCGGTGGCGGCCGGCGATCGGGCTGGCTCGCGATACTCTGCGGGGTGACGCTCTGCGCCGTGGCCGGCGTGGCGGCACGAGCCCAGCCGGCGCCGGACGCGGCCGCCCAGGCGAGCCGGCCGGAGAGGGTTGCGGCAGTCAGCGGCAATCCTGCGGCAACGGACTTCGGCATCACCGGCACCGGCTGGCTCGGCCGCCAGCTCGGCCTGAAGGACGAATGGGGCGTCACCCTCGGGGGGCTCTGGCTCGCCGACACCAACGTCGTGGTGGCGGGCGGCGTGCAGCCAGGCGGTTGGACCAACAACAGCGCGCTGATCATCGGCCTCGGCGTCGACGCCGAGAAGCTGGTGGGCTGGCGCGGCGCGTCATTCGGCTTCCAGTTCCTCCAGTTCAACGGCACGAAGACCAACGAGGAGGCCGGCAGCATCGCCGGCTACAACGGCATCGTCGGCCTGCCGCCCTTCAACCGCAGCGAGCTGCTCGAGGCCTGGTACCTGCAGGAGATGGTGAAGGACGTGCTGAAGATGCGGATCGGCCGCAGCCTGCCGACCTACGACTTCGGCAACGTCCTGCGCCCGGTCTCGCTGGCCGACGAGGACCAGAACATCCCGGCGGTGAGCGGCCTCCTGTATTCGCCCATCTTCGTCAACGCCTCGATGATCGGAGCCGCGCTCGGCTACTACAATCCGGCCAACGGCGTGACCGTCAACTTCACGCCGACCAAGTCCTTCTACGTCAATCTCGGCGTCTACGACGGCAACCGCTACCGCGGTATCCAGACCGGCACCTATCCGCCGATGTTCAACGGCTACTTCTTCAATATCGGCGAGGTCGGTGTGAATTGGCTGCTGGGCGAGGGCAAGCATCCCGGCCAGTTCGGCATCGGCCTGTGGCGGCAGACCGGCCAGGTGACGTTTCACGGCATTACCGAGGACGGCACCGGCGGCTTCTACCTGTTCGGCTCCCAGCGCGTCGCCTATGGTGTCAATCCCGGGGTGAGGAACTCGTCGATCTCGGTGTTCTACCAGCTGGGTGCGAACGACTCTCGCACGCTGCCGATCAGCCAGTACTACGGTGCAGGCGCCACCGGGTTCGGCCTGATCGGTGATCGTGCGAGAGACTCCATGGGTATCGGCCTCGCCCTGTCGCGTCTCAACCAGAACATTTTCCAGCGACCGAGCGAGCTGATGATCCAGGCGTACTACCAGGCGCATCTCTTCGCCTCGACCTTCCTGCAGCCGACCGTGACCTACATCCCGACACCGGGCGCATCGCCCACGGTGCCGGGCTCCTTCATGACGACGCTTCGACTCACCGTGCTCTTCTGAAAGCGTGCGAATGACTGCAACCCTTTGGCCCATCAACCGGGCCGGAAATGGAGGAATGATGTACAGACTGTTCTCATCGCTGACGGCGGGCGTGCTCGCAGCCGGCCTTGCCGCCGGATCGGCATCGGCGCAAACCGGTGGGGCGCTTCCGAGCTACCTGCGCGGCCTCGTCGCGCCGACAACGTCGACGCCGGCGGCGAACGCCACGCGCGACGTCCTGCAGCTCAACGTCTCGATGTTCGCGCTCTACGACGCCGCCGCCAGGATCTTCCAGGCCAACATCATGGCCAACCATCCGATGATCCTGGCACTTTTCTCGGGCGCCGGCGGACGCATGATCCTGTACCGGCCGGGCAAGCCGCCGGAGGATGCGCCCTCGGTGCCGATGGTCTACCAGGTGTTGAAGTCGACCGGCCATAGCACCATGGCGATCTCCGAGGTCGTCCTGCCCTTCGTCAACAATGCCAACGACAAGAGCTGGATGGCGCCGCTGCTCGCCTATCGCACGCAGATGAAGACGGCGGTCGATGGCCTGAAGGACGTCCCCATGCAGGACGACTGGAAGAGCACGGTGCGCGAGATCCTGTCCAACAACGTCGCCTTCATGGACGATTGCCTGGCCAAGGGCATGATCGCCATGGAGGCGGTCGAAGCCTTCGCCAAGAAGCAGGCGCCGCACATCAAGGTGATCGTCAATGCGGCCGCCTCGACCCAGGTCAAGCACTGGATGACGGTGCTCGACGGTTGGAAGACGAGCCTGGGCGACGACTGGAACAAGGTCTATGCCGCGGCCAACACGATCTACGTGGCGCGCCAGAACAACGTGCTGTTCAGCACGCTGGCCCAGTACTTCCCGCCCGAGGCGATCAACGACCGGCTGCTGCTGATCGAGACCATCTCCTTCACCACCACGCCGCAGGACATGCTGACCTCGCTGACCCGCATCATCTCCGACCGCGCGGTCGGCGGGCTGTTCTTCGGCCAGGACCGGTTGATGGACTTCGAGCTGATGGGCGGCGATGCGCGCAAGACCATCGTCTCGGAGATGCAGAAGCGCGGCAAGCAGGCCTTCCTGCCGCCGTGGGTGCCGTTCGGCTCCCACCAGTGGCCCGCCCTGATCACGCCGGGCCCGGGCCCGACGTCGCTCGACGATTTGAAGTGAAGAACGTCTTGCGGACCGCGGGCGTCTTCATCTTGGCCCGCGGGGGTCCCGCCCGCTCTTCTGATGAGCGGGCGGGACCCCCGCGGTCCAGAAGAAGATGCGGTCCGCAAGAGCATGACCAAGAAGCAGGAGGGATGGCATGAATCTCAATACGATTGTCGAGGTCAAACGGCCGAAGGCGTTCGATCAGGTCGAATGGCGCGACGGCCATGCCTTCCTGGGCGGTGGGACCTGGCTGTTCTCCGAGCCCCAGGTCAGCGTCGACACGCTGGTCGATCTCGATCAGCTGGGCTGGCCGGCGCTCACCGTGACGCCGCGGGGCCTCGAGATCGCCGCTACCTGCAGGATTGTCGAGCTGCACGATTTCAAAGGCCCGCCGGAATGGAAAGCGGTGCCGCTGTTCGACCAATGCATCGACTGCTTCCTGATGTCGTTCAAGATCTGGAACGCCGCGACCGTCGGCGGCAACGTCGTCATGTCGCTGCCCGCCGGCGCCATGGTCTCGCTGACCGCCGCGCTCGAGGGCGTGTGCACGCTATGGCCGCAGAACGGTCCGCCGCGCCAAGTGCCGGTCGTCGACTTCGTCACCGGCATGCACACCAACGTCCTGCAGAAGGGCGAGCTGCTGCGCTCGATCCTGCTGCCGGCCTCGGCGCTCAGGAAGCGCTTCGCCATGCGCCAGCAATCGCTCACCCGCCACGGCCGTTCAGCCGCGCTGATCGTCGCCACCGTCGGCGACAACGGCGAGGATTTCCTGCTGACCGTCAGCGCGGCGACGCCGCGGCCGGTCCACATCCGCTTCGCCAGGACGCCGACCGCCGTCGAGCTGCGCCAGGCGATCGATACCCGCCTGCCGCCCGACGCCTGGTTCGCCGACGTCCACGGCTCGGCCGCCTACAAGCGCCACGTCACCTTCCATCTCGCCGAGCAGATTCGCGGAGAGCTGTCATGAGCAAGTTCGAGGTCAACGGCCGTCTCTACTCGGCCGAGCCCAAGCCCGGGCAGTGCCTGCGCACTTTCCTGCGCGACCTGGAGGTGTTCGGCGTCAAGAAGGGCTGCGATGCCGGCGACTGCGGCGCCTGCACGGTGTGGCTCGACGGCAAGCCCTTCCATTCCTGCCTGGTGCCGGCGTTCCGCGGCGAGGGCCGCAAGATCACCACCATCGAGGGGCTCGCCGCGAACGGCGCGCTGCATCCCATCCAGAAGGCCTTCCACGACGCCCAGGCCTTCCAGTGCGGCTACTGCGCCGCCGGCATGATGATGACCACGGCGACCTTCGACGAGGCGCACAAGGCCGATCTGCCGCATGCGCTCAAGGGCAACATCTGCCGCTGCACGGGCTACCGCTCGATCGTCGATGCGCTGAACGGCAGGAGCAACATCGAGGAGGACGTTGCCGGCAAGGCGCTGGGCGCCAGCCTGCCCAACCCGTTCACCGATGCGATCCTGACCGGCAAGGCGCACTACACGATGGACGTCGCGATGGAGGGCCTGCTGCACCTCAAGGTGCTGCGTTCCCCGCATGCCCACGCGCGACTCAAGAGCATCGACAAGTCGAAGGCGCTGGCCATCCCCGGCGTGGTCGCGGTCTATACCTGGGAGGACGTGCCGCGCCGGCTCTACAGCACGGCGCTGCACGAGGACCATCTCGTCGATCCCGACGACACGTACATGCTGGACAACGTCGCCCGCTTCGTCGGCCAGCGGCTCGCCGCCGTGGTCGGCGAGACCGAAGCGGCGGCCGAGGCAGGCGTGCGCGCCCTGGTCGTCGACTACGAGATCCTGCCGGCGGTGTTCGATCCCGTCGCCGCCATGGAGCCCGGTGCGCCGATCCTGCACGACAAGAGCGAGGTGGTCACCGACAACGGCAACATCTTCTGCACCCTGCAGGGCGAGATCGGCGACGTGGCGAAAGGCTTCCGCGAAGCCGACGTGATCCACGAGAACACCTACTCGACCTCGCGCGCGCAGCACGTCCATCTCGAAACCCATGGCTCGATCGCCTGGCGCGGCAAGGATGGCCGCTGGCATGTGCGCACCAGCTCGCAGGGCCCGTTTGCGGCGCGCACCAAGCTCGCCTACCTGATGGGGATACCGGCGGCGCAGATCCACGTCTTCACCGAGCGGGTCGGCGGCGGCTTTGGCGGCAAGCAGGAAATGGTGTCGGAGGACCTGCCGCTGTTCGCCACCATGAAGCTCGACGGTCGCCCGGTGAAGTGGGAATGGAGCCGCGAGGACGAGTTCATCGGCGCCACCACCCGGCACCAGATGACGACCAGGGTCAAGATCGGCGCCAGGAGGGACGGCACGCTGACCGCGCTCGACGTCCAGGTGATCTCCAACACCGGCGCCTACGGCAACCACGCCAGCGAGACTCTGGCAGCCGCCATGGCGAGCCCGTTCGCCGCCTACCG
This sequence comes from Reyranella sp., assembly GCF_050185545.1. Classification (GTDB taxonomy): domain Bacteria; phylum Pseudomonadota; class Alphaproteobacteria; order Reyranellales; family Reyranellaceae; genus Reyranella. The sequence goes on from NZ_JBFWZI010000163.1 coordinate 14,003, forward strand.
CTGCGCCAACAAGAAGGGCATCGGCCGCGTCGTCTACACCAATATGATCCCGGGCGGCGGCTTCCGCGGCTACGGCGCCTCGCAGACCACCTTCGCCATGGAATGCGCCATGGACGAGCTGGCCAGGGTGCTCGACATGGATCCGTTCGACATCAGGCGCAAGAACGTCGTACGGCCCGGGGACAACGTCGAATCGATCTGGAAGGAGCCGAGCGACGCGAGCTTCGGCAGCCACGGCATCGACCAGTGTCTCGAGATCGTCGAGCGCGAGCTGAAGAAGGGCAACGGCGTCGGCAAGCCCGATGGCGACGACTGGCTCGAAGGCACGGGCGCGGCGCTGGCCATGCTCGAATGCGGCCCGCCGACCGAGCATCGCTCGGGGGCGGAGATGAAGCTCTTGCCCGACGGCACGTACCACCTCGCCTGCGGCTCGTCGGAGATGGGCAACGGCATCACCACGGCGCACAAGCAGATGGCCGCGTCCGTAGTCGGCGTGCGCGCCGCCGACATCGACATCGTCAACGCCGATACCGACCGCACGCCCTACGACACCGGCACCTTCGCCAGCACCGGCACGGTCGTCGCCGGCAAGGCGGTGCTGGCGACGGCCGAGGCGATGAAGGCCGATATCCTCGACTTCGCCGCGCGCTTCACCAGGACGCCCCTCGAGCAGTGCCGCCTCGACAACGACGCGGTGATCTGCAGCAACCGGCGAATCAGGCTTTCGGAGCTGCACGCCGAGGGCGCCAAGGTCAACCATCGCTTCACGGTCGGCCGCAAGGCCTACCTGTCGCCCCGCACCATCGCCTTCAACGTGCAGGGCGTGCGGCTCGCGGTGCACCGCGTCACCGGCGAGATCCGCATCCTGCACAGCGTGCATGCCGCCGACATCGGCAGGCCGATCAACCCCATGCAGTGCCGCGGCCAGCTCGATGGCGCGGTCGCCATGGGCTACGGCTGGGCGCTGATCGAGAACATGGTCCACGAAGAGGGTCACATGGTGAACGCGCAGCTGCGCAACTGCCGCGTGCCGGCGTTCGCCGACACGCCGCACACCGACATCTTCTTCGCCGACACGGTCGACGCGATCGGCCCGCTCGGCGCCAAATCCCAGGGCGAGTGCGGGATCAACCCCGTGGCGCCGGCGGTCTCCAACGCGCTGGCCGACGCCACCGGCGTGCGCTTCGCGCACCTGCCCTTCACGCCGGATCGCCTGTTCGCGGCGCTGGCCAGGGCGTCATGACCGTCAGCATCGTCACCCAGACCAGCGTGCGGCCGGAGCGATCCGAGGACTTCGCGCGCTGGCAGGGCGAGACCAGCAATCTCGTCTCGGGCTTCCCGGGCTTTGTCGAGCAGCGTCTGATGCCGCCGCATCCGCCGCTGCAGGTCGACTGGGTCATCCTGCAGCGCTTCCACGCCATGGAGGATGCGCAGCGCTGGCTGGCGTCGAGCGAGCGGCAGACGCGCATCGAGGGCGCGGCGCCGTTCCTGATCGGCCGCGACGACGTGCACATCGTGCGCGACGACGAGGGCGGCCGGAAGCCTGCGCCGGTCTCCGTCGTCATCAGCACCCGGGTCAAGCCGGGCCGGGAGGCCGAGTACCGTGCCTGGGAGCGCAAGATCGCCGCCGCCCAGTCCAAGGCCCCCGGCCTGCAGGGCTATCGCTTCGAGCCGCCGGTGCCGGGAGTCCAGGACGACTATGTCGCGATCCTTCGCTTCGACACACAGGCCAACCTGCAGGCCTGGCTCGATTCGCCGGTGCGCAAGAAGCTCGTCGAGGAGGCCGAGTCGCTCACCGAGGAATTCCATGCCCGCGTCGGCACCGGCTTCGAGCAGTGGTTCCGCGACGAGTCGAAGGGCGGTGGCGGCCTGTCGGTCTGGAAGATGGACATGATCGTGCTGCTGCTGCTCTATCCCATCGTGTTCCTGTGGGGGGCCTGGTTCGGCACGCCGGTGCTGCAGGACAAGCTCGGCATGGCGTGGGCCCTCAACCTGTTCATCGGCAACATCTTCAGCGTCGCCCTGACCGGCTTCGCGGTCCCCTGGGTGGCCAACCGCATGGGCTGGTGGATGTTCCCCAAGCGCAACGTGCTGCGCGCCAACCTTCTGGGCGCGGCCCTGATTGGTGCGATCTACGTCGTCTCGATCTGGGTTTTCTGGACCTGCTTCTGAACGGGGCCCGGCTCTTCACTCGTGCCGGGTTGCCGCCTGGGCGAGCCTGCGGACGTCGAGCACCGCCTTCAAGCGACGGCTCGTGCCGACGACGCCCTCTGCCTTCCATTCCGCCAGCGCCCGGCTGACGCTCTCGCGCGACGCCCCTGCCATCATCGCGATATCGGCCTGCGCGATGGTCTCCTCGATGCCGACCAGGCCGGCGCCGG
>NZ_JBFWZI010000164.1:0-16003 GCF_050185545.1 Reyranella sp.
AGGCCGACGGGTGGGCCCGCACTTCGCCGGTGCGCGCCTTCCCGGCCAACGGCTACGGCGTCTACGACATGATCGGCAATGTCTGGGAATGGACCGCCGACTGGTACTCGGAGCGGCATGAAGCCGATGCCGCCAAGGCCTGCTGCGTGCCGCAGAACCCACTCGGCGGGCCGATGGAGGGGAGTTACGATCCGCGTCAGCCTGCAATCCGCATTCCGCGCAAGGTGCTGAAGGGGGGCTCGCACCTCTGCGCACCCAGCTACTGTCGCCGCTATCGCCCCGCTGCGCGCCACGCCGAGCCCGTCGACACCTCGACCAGCCATGTCGGCTTTCGCTGCGTCACGAGAGGAGCGAACCGGCAATGAGGCTCGTGGCGTCCCGCCTGCCGCGCCGGCGCAGGTTCGACAATCGATTCCGAGAACGTGGGACGCTGCACGCGGAGCGGCCGGCAACGACCACCGACCTGCCAGCATGGCAGCGTCGAAAAGGGAGGTGTTCATGAACGTCGCCAGCCTGCAAGGCAATCTCGACCGGAGCTACGCGCGCATGCTCGCCGCCGAGGGCGAGCTCGCGCTGCTCGAGACTTTCACCGCCCCACGGCCATCCGTCGAGGATCGCCTGGCGGCCGGCAAGGCGTTGCGCGAGAGGGTGCCGCGCAACGCGCACGCGCGGTACAAGGCGTCCTCCAACCGGCCCGACCCGGTGGCGACCCTGGAGAAGCAGAACGAAACACGCGTCCAGAAGCTGGTGCCCGTGCGCTACACGCGCATGCTGGCGTCGCCCTTCGCCTTCTTGCGCGGCTCGGCGGCGGTGATGGCAGCCGATCTGTCGGCCACGCCCATTACTGGCCTCGCCGTGGCCGCGTGCGGCGACATGCACGTCGCCAATTTCGGCCTCTATGCGTCGGCCGAGCGCAACCTCGTGTTCGCGATCAACGACTTCGACGAGGTCCATCCGGGACCGTGGGAATGGGACGTCAAGCGGCTGGCGGCGAGCGCCGCCGTGGCCGCCCGCTTCATGGGCGGCGACAAGGCCGACGCCGAGGGGGCCGCCCGCGACGTCGTTCGCGCCTACCGCAAACGCATGCGCGGCTACGCCGAGATGGGCTACCTGCAGGTCTGGTACGACCGCATCGACGAGCGCGCCGTGCTCGACGCGCTATCGCCCAGGCGGCGCCAGGTCGTCGAGCGCGGGCTCGCCAAGGTCCGCGCGCGCGGCCATATCCACTCGCTCGACAAGCTCACCGAGCAGGTCGACGGCGAGCACCGCATCGTCGAGAACATCCCCCTGATCGTGCGCGAGACGCACAGCGACGATGGCAAGCCGATCGACGTCGTGCTCGATCGTCTGCTGCATGCCTACGTCGATTCCTTGCCCATGGACCGGCAACGACTGCTCGCGCGCTACCGCATCGTCGACGTGGCGCGCAAGGTGGTGGGTGTGGGCAGTGTCGGCACGGCCTGCTGGGTCGCCCTCCTTACGGGAGTCGACGACGAGGACCCCCTGTTTCTGCAGATCAAGGAAGCTCAGGCCTCTGTTCTGGCGCCCTATGTCGACTTCAAGCTGCCGTTCGACAGCCAGGGAATGCGCGTCGTGGTCGGCCAGCGCCTGACTCAGGGCTCGCCCGACATCTTCCTTGGCTGGGGCTCTGCCGGAGGCAAGCACTTCTACGTCCGTCAGCTCGCCGACATGAAGGGCGGTGCCAAGTTCGTCGAAGGCGACAAGGACACGCTCGAGGGGTTTGCCGAGTATTGCGGCTTGTGCGGCTGGGCTTTGGCGCTGGCTCACGCCAAGTCGGGCGACCCGGCGATGATCGCGGGCTACTGCGGCAACTCAGATGCGCTCGACGATGCCATCGGCAAGTTCGCGCTCGCCTACGCCAAGCAGACCGACCGCGACTTCGACACTCTGGCCAAGGCCGGGCGCAGCGGCCGCATCAAGGTCGCCGCCGAGAGCCTCGTGTCATAGGCAGCCGGCCATGGGCAGCGACCGGCGGCCTTGGTCCTGTCGGCTGCCGCTGCTGGCGCTGATCGTCGTGCCGAGCCTGTTGGCCGGCGCTGCGGCGCAGGGCGGCGAAGCCCACGAGTTCTGGCCGGAACTGCAATTCCACTATTGGTTCGACGAACGGCGCTCGCGCGCCATTTTTCTGCTCTCGAATGGGCGCGACCGAGACGACGGAACGGGCTACCAGTCCGAGGCGGGCCTGACCGTCGAGCATCACTTCACCGAGACGATCTGGGGGCGTATCGGCTACCGGCACGCCAACGCGACCGACGGCGGCCCGTTCATCGAGAATCGTCTGCTGACCGAGCAGATCTTTCGCATCCCCCTGGATTGGGGCGTATCGGCCGACCTCCGCCTGCGCCAGGATTTCCGCTGGCTCGACAACGGCTTCTTCGTGCGCCTGCGCGAGCGTCTGCAGGTGCAAAGGGACTTCACAATCGGCACCTACCGGTTCACGCCTTACGCCTCCGCGGAAGTCTACTTCGACACGCGATACAACCAGATGTCGCGCTACCGCCTGATCGTGGGCGTAACCCTGCCGATCTACGACCACTTCAGCATCGAACCTTATCTCGTTCGCCAAGTCGACAATGCCGGAAGCTTCACGATTACCAATGCCTTTGGCCTGACCCTGATCACGGCCTTCTGAAGGTAGTGTCGCTTCGACTGAAGAACGTTCAAATGCACGTGGTTCCGGATTCGCGTACGGCGGCATATCTCGAATTTGGTCAAGTTACGATCTAAAGATTGCTTGCGTCTGCACATAGTTGGTGAGAGGCTTGCGGAGAGCCGGGGCGAGGGGAAGGGCCCATATGTCGCGACGCGTGCAGCCGCTTTCGAGTCGTGATCGCCACCCGTCGGGAGCGAGCGAAGCGGGTGCGGCCGCGTTACGCGGCGTTCCCGATTTCGTCCTCGAGCAGCACCTTTTCTTCTGGTTCACCCAGGTCCTCGACCGGCGCGACCGGCAGCTCGCGGCGGCGCTCAAGGCCGACGGGTTGCGTGCGCCGGAATGGCGGACCCTGGCCACCCTGCATAGCCGCCATCGCCTGTCGATGAGCACGCTCGCCGATCTCACCTCGATCGATCGCACGACGTTGACGCGCGTCGTCGAGCGCATGGTGAGGGCGGGCTGGGTGACGCGCCTCACCGATGCGAGCGATGCGCGCGTGACGCGGCTGGCCCTCACCGGGGCGGGCGAGCGCCTGTTTGCACGGATCTGGCCCGCGGTGTGGCAGGTCAACGAGCGGGCGACGGCGAACCTGCCCGAGCCGGCGGTCGGCCTGGTGCGCTGGGCGATCCAGGAGATGTGCCGGAACTTCGATACGCCCAAATCCGACGCGCAGGGTATCCGCACGGCGGCGTCCGGCGTTGCATAGCGTAGCGTGGGCCTGGACGATGGTGGCTCAGAGGAGGTCTTGATGACAGTCGATATCGGCCTGGATGTCGCCCGGGCGGTGGAGCCCGATCGCGTCCATCGCAGCGTCTATTCCGATCCGGGGATCTTCGAGCTCGAGATGGAGCGCATCTTCAACAAGGTGTGGACGTATGTCGGGCACGAGAGCCAGGTGCCGAATGTCGGCGACTACTGGACGGTGCAGGTCGGCCGCCAGCCGATGGTCATGGTGCGCCATGCCGACCGCTCGGTGTGCGTGCTCTACAACCGCTGCCCGCACCGCGGCGCCATGCTCTACGGCGATCGCTGCGGCAATGTCGGCAAGGGCATCATCTGCTCCTACCATTCCTGGCAGTTCGACACCGACGGCAGCTGCAAGGCGATCCCGCTCGACAAGGGCTATCAGGGCACGCGCCTGACGCCGGGCGACGACAACACCAACATCAAGAACGCAGCGCGCGTGGAGTCCTACCGCGGATTCGTGTTTGCGAGCCTCTCGGCGGACGGGCCGTCGCTGGTCGACTGGCTCGGACCGGCCCGGGTCGCCTTCGACGACATGTGCGATCGTGCACCGGAGGGCGAGGTCGAGGTCGTGCCGACCTGCTTCCGCGTGATCCAGCAGTCGAACTGGAAGATCTTCCTGGAGAACCAGCTCGACGCGCTGCACCCGGCGGTGACGCACGAATCGACCGGTCGCGCCGCCGGCGAGGTCGAGGAGGAGATCAACCGCAAGGGCGGCCACGCACCGCTCAGCTATCACTTCCTGTCCGCCTTCGCGACGCCGATCACCAAGTGGGACGCCTTCCAGACGCTGGGCTATCCCAACGGCCATTGCATTCTCACCGGCTACATGGGGCTCCGGCCGCGCGATCCCGATACGCTCGCCTACGAGAAGGTGATGGAGAAGGCCTACGGCAAGCAGCGCATGGAGGAGATCCTGGGCGTCAACATCCACCACGTGCTGCTCTATCCCGGGCTGTCGGTGCAGTCGCCGCTGCAGCAGCTGCGCGCCGTACGGCCGCTCGGCGTCGACAAGACGCTGACCGAGATCTGGCACTTCCGGCTCAAGGGCGCGCCCGAGGCGATCTACCGCCGCGCGCTGGGCTACTACAATCTCGTCAACTCGCCCTCGACGATGGTCAATGCCGACGATCTGTGGAACTTCTGGAAGTGCCACAAGGGCCTCGAATCGGAGGGCGGCGACTGGGTGAGCTTCCATCGCAACGCTGGCCAGGATCACGAGACCAACGAGGTCACGACCTCGGTCATCGGCACCTCCGAGCAGCCGATGCGCAACCAGTTCAAGGCGTGGACCCGGTACATGAACGGAGCACACTGATGGCGCGCAAGGTGAAAGCGGCGCGCAAGGGCGCGACCCGGAAGAACATCGCGCGCAAAAGTGCGGCCGGGAAGAGTGCCGCCCGGAAGAGCACGTTTCCGACCGCGAAAGTCGTGGCGAAGGCGTCGAACGCGCCCGACACGCTGCGCGAGGTCGAGCGGCTCCTCTATCGCCAGGCCGAGTGCCTCGACGGCAAGCGCTGGCAGGATTTCATCGATCTGTTCACCCCGGACGGCACCTACTGGATGCCGGCGGCGCCCGAGCAGACCACCGGCGACGGCGTGCCGTCCATATTCTGGGAAGATCGCGACCTGATGACGGTGCGGCTGAAACGGCTCACCCATCCGCGCGCCTGGTCGCAGCGGACGGCCTGGGGCACCAACCACGTCGTCGGCAACGTCACCATCGAAAAGGAGGATGCGCGAAGCGGCGATCTGGTGGTCCGGTCGCGCTTCCACATGATGGAGTTCCGCAACGACACGACCCGCCATTTCGCCGGCTCGTACGTTCATCATTTGAAGAAGACCAGGGACGGCCATCGCATCAAGCTGCAGCGCGTCGACATGGTGAACGCGCAGGGGCCGTACGAGTACGTGTTGCAGGCGTGGGTGTGATCATGGTCTTCCGGACCGCGAGCGTCTCGCTCGTTCATGATCATGAGCGAGCGAGACGCTCGCGGTCCGGAAGAGAATGACGTGCATGCGCGACCATGGCCAACGAGGGGAGGGCATCATGAGAAAGCTCTTATCGGCGCTGTTGCTGTCGGCAGTTGGGGCACTTGGCGGAACGGCGCCGGCTGGCGCGGCCGACAAGGTCAAGGTCGGATTCCTGAGCACGCTGTCGGGCCCCGGCGGGGCGCTCGGCGTGGACATGCGCGACGCCTTCCTGCTGGCGGTGAAGCTGAACGGAGGCAAGCTGGGCGGTCTGCCTGCCGAGGTCAGCGTCGTCGACGATCAGCAGAAGCCCGACGTCGCGCGCGAGGCAATCGAGCGCTTCACCAAGCGCGACAACGTCGACCTGATCACCGGCATGGTGTTCTCGAACGTGCTGCTGCCGGTCATGCCGGCGGTGCTCAATTCCAACACCATCTATCTCAGCACCAACACCGGGCCGGAGGACTATGCCGGCGAGAAGTGCAACCCGAACTTCTTCGCCGTGGCCTGGCAGAACGAGGACATTCCCGGCGCCATGGGCGAGGTGATGAACCAGCGCGGGCTGAAGAACGTCTACCTGATCGCACCCAACTACCCGGGCGGGCGGGAGACGCTGGCGGGCTTCAAGCGCTTCTACAAGGGCAAGATCGCCGACGAGGTCTACACCAAGCTGGGCCAGCTCGACTACGCGGCCGAGATCGCCAACATTCGCGCCGCCAAGCCCGACGCGGTGTTCTTCTTCCTGCCGGGTGGCATGGGCATCAACTTCGTCAAGCAGTACGTCGCCGCCGGCGCCGACAAGGAGGCCAAGCTCTTCACGCCCGGCTTCTCGGCCGACGAAGACACGATCAAGGCGGTCGGCGAACCGATGATCGGCATCCTCAACACCTCGCAGTGGGCGGCCGACCTCGACAACCCGGCGAACAAGACGTTCGTCCAGGAGTTCCAGAAAGCGTACGGCCGTCTGCCGACCATGTACGCCTCGCAGGCCTACGACGTGGCCCTGCTGGTCGACACCGCGGTGAAGCAGATCGGCGGCAAGGTCGAGGACAAGGAGGCACTGCGCAAGGCGCTCGTCGAGGCGAAGTTCGACGCCACGCGTGGCAAGTTCCGCTTCAACAAGAATCACTTTCCGATCCAGGACTACTACCTGCGCGAGGTCTACAAGGACGTCGGCGGCCGCATCACCAACAAGACGATCGGCAAGGTGTTCACCGACTTCCAGGACGTCCACGCCGCCAAGTGCAAGATGAAGTAGGTGAGGGGGAGAGGTCGTCTTCATCTTCCTCCCCAGGTTCGCTGGGGAGGTGTCGCCGCAGGACGGCGACACCTCCCCAAGCTTTGCTTGGGAAGGATGTGATCTTGCCGCCCTCCCTGATCGCCGAGCAGTTGTTGAACGGGCTGCAGCTCGGGTTGATGCTGTTCCTGCTGGCGGCGGGGCTGACGCTGGTGTTCGGGATCATGGACATGATCAACCTGGCGCACGGCTCGCTCTACATGATCGGCGCCTACCTTGCCGCGGCCGTGATCGAGGCGTCGGGGTCGTTCCTGCTCGGCATTGCCGGTGCGATCGTCGGCACGGCGCTAGTCGGGATGGCGCTCGAGGTGGCGCTGTTGCGCCACCTCTATCGACGCTCGCACCTCTCGCAGGTGCTGGCGACCTTCGCCGTGATCCTGATTGCCAACGAGATCGTGCGCATGATCTGGGGCAGCCAGCCGATCCTGCTCAACATGCCGGCGGCGTTGTCGGGACCGGTCGAGCTCGGCGGCTTCCGCTATCCCGCCTACCGGCTGGTGGTGATTGGCGCGGGGCTGGCGATCGCGCTGCTGCTGTACCTGCTGGTGACGCGCTCGCGCGCCGGCATGTGGGTGCGCGCCGGCGCGTCCGACCGCGAGATGGCCGAGGTCATGGGGATCGACACGCGCACCTTGTTCACGCTGGTCTTCGCCATCGGCGCGGCGCTCTGCGCGGTGGCGGGCGCCCTGCTCGGGCCGCTGCTCGCCGTGCAGGTCGGCATGGGCGAGAACATCCTCATCCTCGCCTTCGTGGTCATCACAATCGGCGGCATCGGCTCGATCCGCGGCGCCCTGGTCGGCGCGCTGCTGGTCGGGCTGCTCGATACCGCCGGCCGCGCCTTCCTGCCGTTCCTGTTCCGCCAGATGTTTCCCGCGGTGATCGCGGCCGAGGCCGGCCCGGCCGTGGCCTCGATGCTGATCTACATGCTGATGGCGGCGGTGCTCTTCTTCCGGCCGACCGGCCTGTTCCCGGCGCGCGGCTGATGCGTGACACGCTGTACATTCCGCTCAGGCCCTGGCCGACGCTGGCGGCCGTCGCCATGCTGGCGCTGCTGCCAGTCGTCGCGATTGCAGTCGGCCAGCCATTCTACGTGGTGTTCGCGACCCGCGTGCTGATCTATGCCCTGATTGCAAGCAGCCTCAACCTGCTGATCGGCTATGTCGGCCTGGTGAGCTTCGGCCACGCCGCCTTCGTCGGCGCCGGCGCCTACACCGTCGCCGTGCTGATGTCGGCAGGGATCGTCTCGGCGTGGCTGTTGTGGCCCGCTGCGATCGTGGTGGCCGCCCTGCTGGCGCTGCTGATCGGGGCGATCAGCCTGCGCACCCGCGGTGTCTACTTCATCATGATCACGCTGGCCTTTGCCCAGATGGTCTACTACCTCGTGGTGTCGCTGCGTGTGCTGGGCAGCGACGACGGGCTCACGCTCGATACCCGCCCGTCGCTCGGCTTCCTTGCTCTCGATCGGGACACGAATTTCTATTCCGTCATGCTGGCCATCCTTCTGGCGGCGCTTCTCGCGATGCGCGCCCTGCTCAACGCGCCGCTCGGCCGCGCCCTGCAGGGCATTCGCGACAACGAGACCCGCATGGAGGCGATCGGCTTCCCGACCTACCGCCTGAAGCTGCTCGCCTTCGTCATCGCCGGTGCGGCCGCCGGCCTGGGCGGGGGGCTCCTGGCCAGCCTGAACGGCTTGGTCGGTCCAAACCTGCTGCATTGGCCGGAATCAGGGGTGCTGATGATCATGGTGATCCTGGGTGGCGCCGGTCGTCTGCTGGGTGGCATCCTGGGGGCCGCCGCGCTGCTGATCGTTCAGGAGGCGATCGCCGGGCAGACGATCCATTGGCCGCTGGCGATCGGCGTGGTGCTGCTCGCCGTCGTGCTGTTCGCGCCGCAGGGATTGTCCGGCCTGATGCGGCGCGGCGACGCCGCGCCATGACGGCGCCCGTCCTGAGCGTGGCCGGGCTGCAGAAGCGCTTCGGCGGCCTGCTGGCCGTAGACGGCGTCAGCCTCGGCCTCGTTCCGGGCGAGCTGCACGCCGTGATCGGCCCGAACGGCGCGGGCAAGACGACGCTGATCCATCTTCTTTCCGGCGCGCTCGCGCCCAGTGCCGGCACGGTCCTGCTCGACGGTCGCGACATCACGCGCCTCGCCATGAACCGTCGCGTGCGGCTGGGGCTGGCGCGCTCCTACCAGATCACCAGCCTGTTCCCGAACTTCACGGTGCTGGAGAACCTGGCGCTCGCCGTCCAGGGAGCTGGCGGCCGGCACGATGCGGTGCGCGCCCGCGCCGAGCTCGAGACGATCGGGCTCGCCAGTCGCGGCGATCAACGCGCCGGTGCGCTGGCGCATGGCGAGCGTCGCCAACTCGAGCTCGGCCTGGCGCTGGCGACGGGCGCCCGCATCCTGCTGCTCGACGAGCCGATGGCGGGGATGGCGGCCGAGGAAGCGGCGCGCATCGTCGGCCTGATCGAGGCGCTCAAGGGCCGCCGCACCATCCTGCTGGTCGAACACGACATGGACGCGGTGTTCCGCCTCGCCGATCGCATCACGACGCTGGTCTATGGACGCGTCATCGCCAGCGGCACGCCCGACGAGATCCGCCGCCATCCGGAGGTGCGCCGGGCCTATCTCGGCGAGGAGGTTGCGGCGTGACAGGGCTGCTCGAGGTCGAGGGCGTGCAGGCGGGCTATGGCGGCCTGCCCGTGCTGTTCGACGTCGACCTCGCGATCGAGCCGGGCCAGGCGGTGGCGCTGCTCGGCCGCAACGGCATGGGCAAGACCACGACCGTGCGCTGCATCGTCGGCCTCACCAGGCCGACCGCCGGCGCCATCCGCTTCGAGGGCCAACGCATCGACGGCTGGACGGCCGACCGCATCGGCCGCGCCGGCATCGCGCTGGTACCCGAAGGCAGGCGGATCTTTCCCAATCTCAGCGTGCGCGAGAACCTGGTCGCCTTCGCCGCCGACCGCGGGGGCGCGATCCCGCGGTGGACGCTCGAGCGCGTCTACGCCCTGTTCCCGCGTCTCGCCGAGCGCGCGGCCAACATGGGCGCCGAGCTGTCCGGCGGCGAGCAGCAGATGCTGGCGATCGGCCGTGCGTTGATGACGAACCCCAGGCTGCTCATCCTCGACGAGGCGACGGAAGGGCTGGCGCCGCTCCTGCGCGAGGAGATCTGGCGCGTGCTCGGCGAGCTGAGCCGCACGGGTCTCGCCCTCCTGGCGATCGACAAGTATGTCGACCGGCTGGTGGCGCTGTGCGCACGTCATACCATCCTGGAGCGCGGCCGCGTCGCCTGGGCCGGCGCCGCGGCCGAGCTTGCTGCCGACCGCAGCTTGTGGGAGCGCCATCTCGGTGTCTAGGCGAACGCCGGCGTGTCCTGCCAGCCGGGCCTCGTGGCGCTGCAGGCACGAACCTGCAGCGATCGAATGACGGCCCGGTGGGCGGTCGTCGTTCTGCTCGACGAGCCGATGCCTGGCACCAACGGGCCAAACGGGGGCGCCACGCTCAGTACGATTTTCCGGCCGGATAGGTCGCAAACTGCGGTATTGCGGGATCCAGATGGTCCCACGGCTGGGCGCTCTTGACGAAGATGTTGGCATCAGGCCGGAACCAGCTCGGGTCGTCGAAGGTACAGACCCGGAGGCCGACGATATCCGGCCGCGTCGAGACCTGCACGTAAAGCGGTGTGCCGCAGTCGCTGCAGAAGACGCGCGTGATTTCATTGCCGGCATCGGACCTGGCGATGTAGCGCCTGGGTGTGCCCTGCGTGATGCGGAAATCGGCCGCGGGCATGCGCACCGCCGCGACATGCGGCGCGCCGCTCTGCCTCTGGCAGTCGCGGCAATGGCACTGCAAGGCGAACTGCGGTTCACCGCTGCATTCGTAGCGCACGGCCCCGCACAGGCAGCCGCCATTTCTCGTCGGCATGTGGGTCTCCTCTGGTGCAGTATCCTGATCGCGGGAAGCACTGGGCCTTTGTCCGTGTCCGTTCATGGCCCGGTTCCTCTCGTCGATGGGAGGGCAGGAGTATGGGAGGAATGCGAGTGGGCGGGAAACCGTGCGGTTGGCGTCCGAGGAGAGGCGAATGAACAAGGCCGATGCGATCGCATTGGAGGAGTACCGTCGGGCGCACGTGCCGCTGTACAACGACCAGAAGCTCAAGCTCGGCGTCTTCGGCATCAATTGCAGCTACGGACTCAACATCTCGCACGCGCCGACCACCTACGAGGTGACCTGGCAACACACGTCGGACATCGTCAAACGGGCCGATGCCATGGGCTTCGAGCTGGCGCTGCCGGTGGCGCGATGGCGGGGCTTCGGTGGCACGACCGACTTCAACGGCGAGTCGTTCGAGACCTATACCTGGGCGGCCGGGCTCGCCCAGGCGACCCGGAACATCATGGTGGCGGCGACGTCGCACGTGCCGACGGTCCATCCCATCGTTGCCGCCAAGCAGGCGACGACCATCGACCATATCTCCAATGGCCGCTTCGCCCTCAATCTGGTGATGGGATGGTTCACGCCGGAAATGGAGATGTTCCAGGGCATGCAACGGGCGCACGACGATCGCTACCGCTACGGCGCCGAGTGGCTCGGCATCGTCAAGCGGCTGTGGACCGACGAGACGCCGTTCGATTTCGAGTCGGAAAGCTTCCGCATCAAGCAGGCCCAGGCCCATCCCAAGCCGGTCCAGAAGCCCTATCCGGTCCTGATCAACGCCGGACATTCGCCGGCGGCCATCGAGTTCTCCGCGCGAGAAGTTGATTTCAGCTTCGTGGGCTTCGACAGCGTCGAGTCCGTGAAGGTGGTGGCGGCCCGGGTCCGCGACAAGGCACGCACGGACTATCGGCGCCATATCGGCGTCTGCACCTCGGCTCTCGTCGTCTGCCGCGAAACCGAGGCCGAGGCCCGGCAGGTATACCGCAGCATCATCGAGCATGGTGATTGGGTGGCCGCCGACAACCTCATGAAGGTGCTGGGCATCGAGAGCCAGTCGTTCAACGACCGCATCCGGAACTATCGCGAGCGACTGGTCGCGGGGTGGGGTACGAACCCGATCATCGGCACGCCCGAGCAGGTCACCGACCAACTCGCCCAGGTCTCGGCCGCCGGCATCGACGGCATGGTGTTCGGCTTCCTCGACTACAACGAGGAGCTCAAGTATTTCGACAGCGCCGTGATGCCGCTGCTGCGCCAGGCGGGGCTGCGGAGCTAGGGCAGGGGCAACAACGAGAAAGTCCCGTGTTCGCTGACTTCAAGGACGTGATTGACCATTGCGCCTGAGGTCGTGGGGGAGATCACGAGCGCCGGCGGCACGGGCGATCGGCCTGACCGGGAACGTCGCCACGCGCGAGGGCATGCGCAAGGCGATCCTCGGCCTCGCCGACCGGGCCGGCCGCTTCGACGTGCCGGTCAACAATGCGGCGTGGGTGCGCCATCAGGCATCCCCGACGTGGCGCCCGAGACGGCGTCATGGGCATCACGCGCGCCGCGGCCGCGGAGCTCGGGGCGCGCAACATCCGCGTCAACGCCGTCGCGCCGTCGGCCGTCCCGACCGAGGGCACGATGCGCAACCGCAATGGCGAGCTCGATGCGCGGCGCATCGCTCGAACGCCGCTCGGCCGGCTCGGCACCGTCGACGACATCGCCCGGGTCATCTGCTTCCTCGCCGGCAGCGAAAGCGGCTTCCTGGCCGGGCAGACGCTCACGGCCGATGGCGGGATCACCACCGCCAACCTGATGTAGCGGCTGGCGCAGCTCCAGGCGACCCGCTGCCGGTCCCTTCAATCCGCTTGCCGCCGTCAGCATTGTCCAATACGTTGAACCCATGCGCCCTTCTGTCCACATCGCACGTTGGTGGCGGCCGATCCGTTAACGGACGGCCGGTTTCGCGCATTGTTCAACAGGCCGTCCCGGGATCGGGGCGGCTTTCGTATTTCCGGCGAATGTGCATCCCGACCTCGCGACAGCCGAACCCGAGGAGTCGGTTCGATGACTTGCGACCATTATCAGACCCGTGGCGGCGTCCTGGTTCACCGCGACGTCCAGGAGCTGCCCTATCCCGGCGGCACCGACGCGCTGGCGCGCGCGCTGGACCGCCGTCGCGGCGTGCTGCTGTCCTCCAGCTTCGAGTATCCCGGGCGCTACACCCGCTGGGACACCGGCTTCGCCGATCCGCCGCTGGTGCTGGAGGCCAGAGGCCGCGGCTTCTCCCTGGTCGCGCTGAACGGCCGCGGCGAGATCCTGCTGCAGGTCGTGGCGGACCATCTGCGGGGCCTCGACGCGATCGCCACGCTCGCGGTGGGGGACAGGCGCGTCGACGGCACCCTTCGCGAGCCCACCGGACGCTTCCCCGAGGAGCAGCGCAGCCGCCAGCCCAGCGTGTTTTCGATCCTGCGGGCGATAGCGGAGCTCTTCGGCGCCAGCGAGGATGAGCATCTCGGCCTCTATGGCGCGTTCGGCTACGACCTCGTGTTCCAGTTCGAGCCGATGGCGCTGCGCCTGCCGCGCGAGGCCGATCAGCGCGACCTCGTGCTCTACCTGCCGGACGAGCTGCTGATCGTCGATCATCGGCGCCAGATCGCCACGCGCTGCTGCTACGACTTCACCATCGGCAACCGCTCGACGGCGGGGGTGCAACGCGGCGGCGCCGACGATCCCTACGTGACCGGGAGTGCCAGCGCGGCGCCCGCCGAGAGCGACCACGCACCGGGCGAGTACGCCGCCATGGTGGAACGCGCGCGCCAGGCCTTCGCCCGCGGCGACCTGTTCGAGGTCGTGCTCGGCCAGCTTCTCTCGGCTCCCTGCCGCGACCGGCCCAGCGAGGTATTCGACCGCCTGAGGAGGATCAATCCGGCACCGTACGGCGCCCTGATGAACCTGGGTGACGGCGAGTTCCTGGTCGCCGCCTCGCCAGAGATGTTCGTCCGCGTCGAAGGCAACCGCGTCGAGACCTGTCCGATCTCCGGCACCATCCGCCGTGGCCGCGACGCGATCGAGGATGCCGAGCGCATTCGCGAGCTGCTGAACTCGGCCAAGGACGAAGCCGAGCTGACGATGTGCACCGATGTCGACCGCAACGACAAGTCGCGCGTGTGCGAGCCGGGCAGCGTGCGCGTCATCGGGCGCCGCCAGATCGAGATGTACTCGCGCCTGATTCACACCGCCGACCATGTCGAAGGCATTCTCCGTCCCGAGTTCGACGCGCTCGACGCCTTCCTCTCGCACGCCTGGGCCGTCACCGTCACCGGCGCGCCGAAGCTGTGGGCCATCCGCTTCGTCGAGGCCGAGGAGAAGAGCGCGCGCCGCTGGTATGGCGGCGCCATCGGCGGATCGATGTTCAACGGCAACATGAACACCGGCCTGACCCTGCGAACGGTGCGGATGAAGAACGGCATTGCCGAGGTGCGCGCCGGCGCCACCCTGCTGCACGACAGCGATCCGCACGAGGAGGAGGCCGAGACCCGGCTGAAGGCGGCGGCGATGTTCGCGGCGATCAATGGCGGCGCCGGGACTGCGGGGCCGGCGACGGTGCCCGCGCCCGCTGTGCGCGCGTCCGGAACGCGGGCGATCCGGATGCTCCTGGTCGATCACGAGGACAGCTTCGTCCATACGCTGGGCGGCTACAGCCGGGCGGCCGGCGCCCAGGTGGTCACGCAGAGACCGGACCTCGCCCGCGAGACTCTCGCCGGCAACCAGCCGGTCGACATCGTGCTGCTGTCTCCTGGACCGGGCAGACCGGCCGACTTCGCCATGAACCAGACGCTGGCGCTGGCCATCAAGCGCGGGTTGCCGGTATTCGGCGTCTGCCTCGGCCTGCAGGGCATGGTGGAGTATTTCGGCGGCGCGCTCGACCTGCTGGCCAAGCCGATGCACGGCAAGGCGTCCGAGGTCCGCGTGCTGGGCGGGAAGCTCTTTGAAGGACTGCCGCCTCACTTCGCCGTTGGCCGCTACCATTCCATTCACGCGCGCCGCAGCGTGATGCCGAAGGAATTCGCGGTGACGGCCGAGACCGCGGCCGGAGTCGTGATGGCGATCGAGCACGTCAGCCTGCCGATGGCGGCCGTGCAGTTCCATCCCGAGTCGGTGATGACGGCGCCCGAAATCGGACGGCGGCTGATCGAGAACGCCCTGCAGGTGTTGACCCACGAGGCTGTGAACGCGCCGGCGCGCCGACCGCGGGTGCCGGAGGCGACCTCAGCCGGATCAGTGGTTGGGACGTGATCTCGCTTGGTCGAAGCACCAAATAGTGACCTCACCCTGAGGGGGGCATTCGTCATGTGGACCGCGGGCGTCTCGCCCGCTCATGATCATGAGCATGAGCGGGCGAGATGCCCGCGGTCCGGAGGACCATGACCCTCCTCGGGGTGAGGTACTTTTTGTGCTTCGACGTAAGTACTCGATCGCGACCTTAGGCGTTCGTCCGGAGGCCGCTCAGATGGCGACGCCGAAGTCCGGCGGCGTCGTGCCCGTCATGAACGACTCCAGGTACATCTTGCCGAGCACATGCCTGGTGCGGGGAGCGCCGGGCGCCAGGCTTCCGTCATGCACGGCCTGCCGGAACTGCGCGAGGGTCGGCACCGAGAGATCGCCGTCCGGATCCGCCTTCCAGGCGACCGCCGAGGCGCTGAGAAAGACACCGGCGAAGTATAGTCGGGTGAGCGCGCGCACGACGGTAAGACGCGCGAGCGTGCCCGTGTCGAGCCTCCGGCCAAGGCAGGCCTGCACCAGGACGTCGTCCAGGCCAGGTGGAAAGCCGAAGCTGTCGACCGCTATGGCCGCATCGACCAGCGGATCGTTGAGATAGGCCGACTCCCAGTCGATCAGCCAGAGGCGTCGGCCGTCGTACAGGACGTTGCGCGGATTGAAGTCGTTGTGGCTCGCGACCAGCCGTGTCGTCCCGGCGGAATAGGCATGCCTGATCTCTTCGAGGCGCTCGACGTGCGGGTCGAGCAGGCCGGGCGCGAAGAGCCCGGTGCGCCGCACGTGGGCGAACAGGCGGGAGACGATATCGGGATAGTCGACGAAGGTGGGGAAGGCCGGTACGTCCTGCAGGCGCGCCAGAAGCGCGCCGAGCGCCTGGGCGAGGCGGCGCGGACCACCCGGATAGTCCTGCACCGGCTGCTGCTCGACCAGGTCCATGATCGCGACGCGGCTGGTCTCGTCGATGAAGTGGATCGCCGGGGCGATCCCGGCATCCGCAGCAATGCGCATCGCGGCGTACTGCTGCGGATTGCGCAGCGGACTCGGCTCGCCTTCGAGACGCAGCAGGTAGCCGCGGCCACGGACCGTCACGCGGAAGATCATGGCACTGGACG
>NZ_JBFWZI010000165.1:0-15965 GCF_050185545.1 Reyranella sp.
CCGTGGCGCTCTTGTCATTCTCCTCCCCAGCTTTGCTGGGGAGGTGTCCGCGTCTTCGCGGACGGAGGGGTCATGGCTGGGAGCGCGCCACTCCGATGGCTCTCTTCTCGTCGATCGCACATCCCATGAGCGCCATCGGAGTGGCGCGCTCCCAGCAATGATTCACGACCCCTCCGCCTGCCTGCGCGAAGTCGAAGCGGCTTCGCTTCGGCGAAGGTAGGTCGCCGTAAGACGGCGACACCTCCCCAGCGAGGCTGGGGAGGAAAATCGGCGGCGACGCCACACATGAGCGGCGCCGACGTCGCGATCGTCGGCTGCGGACCGGTCGGCGCACTGCTCGCCAACCTGCTCGGCCGCGAGGGCCTCTCGGTCGACATCCATGACCGCGAGCGCGACGTCTATCCGTTGCCGCGCGCCGTGCATTTCGACGGCGAGGTCATGCGCATCTTCCAGGCCGCGGGCCTGGCCGAGCGCATCGCCGAGACGTCGACACCGAGCTCGCATGGCGTGCGCTACCAGGATCCGTCGGGACGCACGCTGCTGATCCGCAAGGGCATCGAGGGGGAGGGCCCGCATGGCTGGGCCGGCAGCTGGTATTTCTATCAGCCGACCCTCGAAGGTGTCCTGCGAGAGGGCCTGGCGCGCTTCGCCAACGTGCGCGTTCATCTCGGGCACGAGGTAGCATCGGTCGACGACCTCGATGCCCGCTTTGTCGTCGGCTGCGACGGCGCGCGCTCGCTGGTGCGCCACGCCATCGGCAGCCGGCAAGTCGATCTCGGCCTGCACCGACACTGGCTGGTGGTCGACCTGCTGTGCGACCCCGCAAATCCGCGGGTCCAGGCGCTGCCGCGCCACACCCTGCAGTTCTGCGATCCCGAGCGGCCAATGACCCTGGTCAATGTCGGCGGCGCCGACGGACAACGGCGGCGGCGCTGGGAGATCATGCTGATGCCCGGCGACGATCCGGCACGCATGGTCGAGCCGGAGATATTCTGGCCGATGATCGCGCGCTGGCTCGGCCGCGACGAGGCGCGCATCGAGCGCTCTGCCGTCTACACTTTCCATTCGCTGGTCCAGGAAGGATGGCGGCGCGGCCGCCTGCTGCTCGCCGGCGATTCCTGTCACCAGACTCCGCCCTTTCTGGGCCAAGGCATGTGCGCTGGCATGCGCGACGCCGCCAATCTCGCGTGGAAGCTCGCCGCCGTGCTGCGGGGCGAAGCGCCGGACAGCCTGCTCGACACCTACGAGAGCGAGCGTCTGCCGCACGTGCGGGCGTTCATCGAGCTCGCCGTGCGGCTCGGCAACGTCATCCAGGCGACCGATTCGGCAACGGTCGCCGACCGTGAACGCCGCTTCGCCGCGCGCCCGGAAGTGTTCGACTTCCCGAGACCTCAGCTCGGACCCGGCTGCCGCCTCGACGCGCCGCCGCCGGTCGGCACGATCTTCCCGCAACCGAGGCTCGCCGATGGCCGCCTGATGGACGAGGCGATCGGCCAACGCTTCGCCATTGTAGGCGATGCTGCGGTGCTCGGAGGACTTGGATCGAACGCCGTCGTCCTTGCGGACATCGGCACCGAGTGGCTTGCGGAGCACAAGGTGCGCGCTGCGATCCTGCGGCCGGATCGCTACGTCTTCGCCGTGGCAAGGGATCGCGAAGAACTGCAGGCCGCACTTGCCGCCCTGGCGTCTTCCTTCTGCCTCGCCGGGTCCGCGCCCGAACGGACGGATTGATCATGCGCTGGGAGCGCGCCGCTCCGATGGCGCTCTTCTTAACTATTGAACATCCCATGAGGGCCATCGGAGTGGCGCGCTCCCGGCCATGACCAATCCGTCGCCGTGAAACGGCGACTCCAGCGAAGCTGGGGACGATCAGGGCGGACCGAAGTCAGCGCAGTTCAACCATCCTCATGGCGCATAGGCGACGAAGTATGCACGCGGGCGGTAGTAGCTGGCGGGGTAATAGTACCCACTCGGATAGTAGCTGCTCGTTCGATAGTAGTAGCCGCTATTGTAGGCGCTGTACCGATAGTCGTAAGGGCTGGCACAGGCAGCGGCTGTCGCGGCGACCAGCGTGGCCGCGACCAGACCTCTGATGGTTCGCATTGATGCCTCCTGTCTTCGTTTCCGAGCCAACGCGACTGGGGGCTGCGGGTGGCAGGAAGCAGCGCCAAATGTTTCGCCAATCCACCGACTCTGCTCGGGCCCGGGCTGCAACCTTTCGCGGCACCGCTCATTGGTCGATATGCTGCAGACGCTTCAGGTTCTGAGCATTCTGTTCTGCGCCATCGGCATGGGGCTGGCGCTGGCGCATGCGCTCGAGTTTCCCGGCAAGCGGCGGCTGGACGGCGCGACCTATCGTAAGATTCAGACAATCTACTATCCGGGCTTCACCCTCGGCGGCATCTTCGGCGAGCCGCTCGCGATCGTCGCCATCGTTGCTCTGCTGTTCGTCATGCCCTTCGGCACGGTCGCCTTCTGGCTGACCACGATCGCTCTCGTGAGCATGCTGATGGCTCACGGGATTTACTGGATGGTGACCCATCCCGTGAACAAGGTCTGGCTGAAGGACGAGCGGCTGCACGGCACGGGCGCGGCTTTCTTCGCGACCGGACGCGCCGCCGCCGAGGCCGACTGGACGACGCTGCGCGATCGCTGGGAGATGTCACACGTGGCGCGCGCCGCCTGCGGCCTGGTCGGCCTGTTCGCCCTTGCCGCCGCCGCTGTCCGGCCGATGTGAGGTTCACGCTCTTCCGGACCGCGGGCGTCTCGCCCGCTCATGCTCTGCCGGGAGCGCGCACTTATGGCGGAGTAATCTCCGCCGACGATGGCGAACTTATTGTCCATCACACGTCCCATGAGCGCCACGGAGTGGCGCGATCCCGGCACATGAGCGGGCGGGACGCCCGCGGTCCGGAAGAGCATGACGAGGCTACTGCACGATCGCGAGCTCGGGTCCCGGCACGTACGCGACCTCCTGAATCAGCTTCTTGGTCAGCACGCGACCGAACGTCTCGTGGCCCCGGGCCACGAGCGTGAACGCGCCGTCGCCGCCAATGACATTGTCCTTGAAATACTTCTCCAGGCCGCCCGGCGGGTTGGTGTGCTCCGGGCGAAACGATTCCTCCGGCGGCGTCAGGATCACCAGCGCGTTGATGACGATGCCCTTGCCCAGCGCCTCGTCGCGCGCCTCGGTGACCAGGCGGCCGGAGTTATTGTGGCCGTCGCCCGAAATGTCGATGACACGGCGCTCCGACCGGAACGGGGCCGTCTCGAGCCGGCTCACGGCGAAGTCGATGGCGCCGCTGATCGACGTGCTGCCGGCGAACGAGCGCGGCGCCTCGACCAAGCGGTCGCCGAAGCTGCGCGCCGTGGCATCGTCGCCGATCAGCGTCCAGTCGATCACGATGTTCTGCATGCCCGCCGTCGCCCATTCGATGAAGCAGACGGCGATCCTGCGGTTCGGCCCCGACGTCATGGCGCGAACGACGTCGGGATGGGTTATGGCGGCGGCCGCGCCTTCGCGCTGCAGCTTGAACTTGGGCTCGGTCACGCTGCGCGAGACGTCGGCGGCCAGCACCAGCAGCATGTCGACCGCCTCGGCCGCCCGCGCCGCCGGCGCGAGAAGCATCAACGCAAGACCAAGCAGCGCTACTCGCCTTCTCATCACACCCGTCCCCTTCCGCCCGCAGGCGGGCCCGACAGGCCCGGATCTATCGATCCATCCGGACCGGGCTCATGTCGGCGTGAACATCGGCAGCGGCGGTCCGCCCTCGGTCGGCTTGAACACCACCTTGACCGGCTGTTCGCACGCGAGCTTGTCGAAGTCGCAGTCGACGATGTTGGTCACCATACGCGGACCCTCGGCCAAGGTCACGTAGGCCATCGCATAGGGCACCGGCGCGCGACGCATCACGCTGAAGGAATAGATCGTGCCCCTGCCCGACGCCTCGATCCATTCGGTCCTGTCGCTGAAGCAGAATGGGCAGATCGTCCGCGGATAGTGATGCAGCTCGCCACAGGCAGTGCACTTGCGCACCAGCAGCTTGCCCTGGGCAGCGGCATTCCAGTAGGCCTCGGTCTCGGCACTGACGGCAGGCGCCGGCAGCTTGCGTTCCTTGGTCTCGGCCATGGTCCTATTCCCTTTCCAGAATGACGGTGGAGCTGCCGTGGCGCAGGCCGAGCGAGCCGCCAGTGCCGTGCGCCAGGGCGAGGTCGCAGTTCTTGACCTGCACGGCGGGATGCGCCTCGCCGCGCAGCTGCCGCACTGCCTCGAGCACCTTGGTGAGGCCGCCGCGATTGCCGGGATGGTTGCTGCACAGCCCGCCGCCGTCGGTGTTGAAGGGCAGCTTGCCCTGGCCCGCGATCAGGTTGCCGTCGGCCACCAGCCGGCCGCCCTTGCCCTTCTCGGCGAAGCCCAGATCCTCGAGCTGCATCAGCACGGTGATGGTGAAGCTGTCGTAGATCGACACGTACTTGATGTCGGAAGGCTTGACGCCCGCCTCGGCGAAGGACGCGGGGCCGGTGAAGCGCGCGCCCGAGTAGGTCAAATCGACCTTGCCGCCCATCTGCGTCTTCATGGCCTCGGCGGCGCCGATCAGCTTGACCTTGGGCCGCTTCAGCGACGCAGCGATTTCGGGCGCCACCACGACGATGGCGCCGCCGCCGTCGGTGATGACGCAGCAATCGAGCCGGTGCAGCGGGTCGGAGATCATCGGCGACTTCACCACCTCCTCGACCGTCACCACATCGCGCAGCAGGGCATGCGGATTGTGCTGGGCATGGTGCGAAGCGGCGACCTTGATCCAGGCGAGCTGCTCGGAGGTCGTGCCGAACTCGTACATGTGGCGCGCCGCGCACATGGCATACATGTTCACCACGGTCGGCCCATAGGGGAACTCGAACGGCTCGTCGGGCGTCGGCGTGCCGCCGCGGCTGCGTGGCACGGTACCGGTCGCCATGCCCTCGGCGCGCGGCCGGCCGGCCAGGGTGATCAGCGCCACCTTGCACTTGCCCGACGCGATCGCCTCGGCGGCGTGGCCGACATGGAGGACGTAGGATGACCCGCCGGTGTCGGTGGAATCGACGTGGCGTGGTTTCAGTCCCATGTATTCGACCATCGACATCGGCCCTAGGCCCGGCGCATCGCCGGCGCAGAAATAGCCGTCGACATCGTCCTTGGTGAGGCCGGCGTCCTCGAGGGCGCCCTTGGCGACCTGGGCGTGGATCTGCGCCAAGGAGATATCCTTGGCGAGCCGTGTCGGGTGCTCGTAGATGCCGGCTATGTAGGCTTTGCCCTTGATGCTCATCGGCGGGCCAACTCCCCTTCTATGTTGCGCTGCATCGTGGGCGATTCCCCGATCACGGAAAAGCGACGTCTTTCGCCCTGAAGAACCGTGATACGCTCGGCAAAACAGTGAGGGGGCACGACCATGATGTTTCGTCTTTTGAGCGCGATTGCGATGGCGTGCGTGCTGCTTGCCGGCACGGCCAGCGCCCAGGGCAAGGCCGAGCTGCTGTGGTACAGCCAGGCCGCCTTCAAGCTCACCACGCCGGGCGGCAAGGTGATCCTGTTCGACCCGTGGATCATGGGGGCCACCAAGATCCCGCCCGAGCTCAAGGATCTCGACAAGATCGGCAAGGTCGACCTGATCCTGGTCACGCACGGCCACGGCGACCACCTGGGCGATTCGCTGACCCTTTCCAAGAAACACAACGTACCGATCTGGGCGCCCGCCGGCCTCAACCAGACCCTGCTCACGCTCGGCCTGATGCCGGCTAACCTGGTGCCGCGCATGAACAAGGGCGGCACGATCGAGCCCTTCCCCGGCGTCAAGATCACGATGGTGCACGCCGAGCATTCCTCCGAGATGGTGCTGAAGGACCCGACGACCGGCAAGGACACGACCTATTTCGCCGGCGAGCCGGCGGGCTTCATCATCGAGCTCGAGAACGGATTCAAGATCTATCACATGGGCGACACCGGCCTGTTCGGCGACATGAAGATGATCGGCGAGCTCTACAAGCCCGACCTGCTGCTGGTGCCGATCGGTGGTCACTACGTCATGAACCCGAAGGACGCCGCCTATGCGGCCAAGGAGCTGATCAAGCCCAAGATGGCCTGGCCCATGCACTACGCCAGCAACCCGTTCCTGCGCGGCACGCCGGCGGAGTTCAAGGCGGCGCTCGGCCAGACGTCGGTCCAGGTGATCGATGCCGAGCCGGGGACAAAGAAGGAGTTCTGACGCCTCGGATAGTCACGCTTCTCTACTTCTCCCCAGCTTCGCTGCGCAAGTGTCGCCGTCTTGCCGCGAGGGAAGCGTCATGGCTGGGAGCGCGCCACTCAGAGGCACTAACCTTTCCGATCGAACGCGCCACTCCGCTGGGAGCGCGCCACTCCGATGGCGCTCTTCTTGACGACCACACACCCCATGAGCGCCATCGGAGTGGCGCGCTCCCAGCGAAGAGCAACGCCCCAGTCAGCTCTTTTCAAGCACGACCTGCCAGACCACCTTCGGCAGGTCGTAGCGATCGATCGTCAGTTCCTCGGCGCCGAGCAACCGCCAACCCGAAGCGAACAGCCTGTCGACCGCGGCGCGATCGAAGAAGCGCTTCGGCGCGCCGTCGACCGAATAGAAGTGCTCGTCGATGCGGGGATGATCCCTGGCGCCGAAATTGCGATCGTTGGTCGAGCTCAGGCGGCACAGCAGCAAGCCGCCTGGTCGCAGCACATCGGCGATTCGGTTGACCAGCGCCTCCGTCTCGGACCACGGGAAATAGTGCAGCGACAGGCTGGCGATGACGGCGCCCGCTTGGGGCATCGGCCACGCTCCACGGACGTCCTGGCAATGGAACTCGGCCATCGGCACGCGCGCCCGCGCATTGGCAATCGCCCGCGGCGACAGGTCGAGCCCGACGACGCTGTGCCCGGCCGCGACCAGCACCGCGGTGTCGCGGCCGCCACCGCAGCCCAGCTCGAGCAGCGGCAGGCCGGCGGCGCGTTCCCCGATAAGGCCGAGCCAGCAGTCCAGCCAGGGATCGCGCGGCGGCGGATCAGTCCGGATGGACTGCGGACTAGTCGCCTTCGACATCGCGCGCGCCGACGGTGCGGGCGCGGAATTCCTCCGGGACCTCGCGGCCGACATCGGTGAAGGCCTTCTTCACCGCCGCCACCGTGGGGCCGAACACGGCCTTGCGGTTCTCGCGCGACCAGGTGTTCGAGCCGACGATGGTGTCGAGCGATCCCTGAAAGCGCGGCATGACATAGCGTGCAAAGAGCTCGTACGACCGCAGCGTCTGCTCGCGGCTGGCCCATTCGTGGGCGCGGAACAGGATGCCGCCGAAGCCGCCCTTGGAGTATCCGAGCAGGCGCTCGATGCCCTTTGCTACGGTGTCGGGCGTGCCGACCAGAGTCGTGCCCTGCTTCACGCCCTCGCGCAGCGGATCGTCGGAGCGGCCGGGCGGGCGGCCGAGCGTGTCCTCGAAATAGGTCACCGTCTCACAGCGCTCGCCGGCATGGACCTCGCGCAGCGCCTGCTCGTCGTCGTCGGCCAAGTGGGCATTGACCACGATGCGCCATTTGGAGCGGTCGGCTTTGTGGCCGTGCCTGGCCGCGGTCTCCTCGTAGATCGCCCACTGCTTGGCCATCGCCTCGGGCCCGCCCGGCAGGCCGGCGCCGATCGAGAGCACGCCGAGCCCATGCTTGCCAGCGGCGATCATGCCCGAGGGCGTGATGGTGCTGGCGCAGGCAATCGGAAAATGCGGGTAGGAGTACGGTGCGAGATGCAGGCGCGCTTCCTTGAGCTCGAACCAGTCGGTCTTCATGGTGACCGGCTCCTCGCACTTCAGGAGCTGCATGATGGCGGCCAGCGACTGCTCCATGCGATCACGCTGGGTGGAGGGATCGATGCCCATCATGTAGGCGTCCGACGGCAGCGCGCCCGGACCACAGCCCAGCATGGTGCGGCCGCGCGACATGTGATCGAGCTGCACGAAGCGGTTCGCCACCATCAGCGGATGGTGGTACGGCAGGCTGGTCACGCCGGAGCCCAGGCGGATGAAGCGCGTGCGCTCGATGGCGGCGCCGATGAACACTTCCGGTGAGGCGATGGTCTCCCACCCTGCGGAATGATGCTCGCCGATCCAGGCCTCGTCGTAGCCCAGCTCGTCGAGCCATTCGATCAGCTCCATGTCGCGCGCCATGCCGAGCGTCGGATTCTCGCCGACGCGATGGAACGGGGCGAGAAAGATGCCGAACTGAAGCCCCTTGTGATTGCCGGTCTGTGCCATGTACCCAAATCCTCCGTCGATTGATACGGTAGCACGCAGCGCGGCACCGTTTCCTCCCCGTAATCGGGGGAGGTGCCCCGCAAGGGGCGGAGGGGGAAGGCCACGAAGGAGATTCATGAAGATTCCGACGTCGGACTTTCATGAATCGTCACGCAGGCCTTCCCCCTCCGGCCCTTCGGGCCACCTCCCCCGTCGTGACCACTCCGCAGCAGAGAAGCCGGGAAGGCCCGAGGTTGCGGCTTCGTCGAATATTTTCGATGATCGCGCCCGTGCCGAATGAAACCCTGTCGCTGCCGCTCGCCCGCTTCACCCTCGTCGAGGTGAACGCACCGCACGTGGCGCCCTGCTTGCGGCTGGCGACGTCGCTTGCCGGCAAGATCGCAGCCGATCTCGGAGCCGATGTGCTCAAGATCGAGCCGCCGGGCGGCGACGTCGTGCGCCACCTGCCGCCGCTGCTTCCGACCGGCGAAAGCGCCCTCTTCCACTTCCTCAACACGTCGAAGCGTTCCCTGGCGCTCGACCTCGACAGCGACGGCGGTCGCGCCAGTCTGCAGCGCCTGCTCGGCAAGGCCGATGCCGTCCTGTTCGAGGAGCCGGCCGCCGTCGCGTCGCTGGCGCGCGGAGGCCGGGCGACGCCGATCGAGATCGCGGCCTTCCCGGTCGAGATGGACGCGGCGTCGCGGCCGGTGAGCGAGCTCGTCCTCCAGGCGCTGGGCGGTTTGATGCACATGATCGGCGATCCCAGGCGCAAGCCGCTGAAGCTCGGCGGCCACCAGGCCTCCTATGCGGCGGGCCTCACGGCTTTCACCGGTCTCGCCGCCGCGCTCGCCGCGCGCGAAGCTGGTCAACGCGCGCCCGCCGTGCGAGTCTCGCTGGCCGAGGTGCTGCAGTGGGTGAACTGGAAGGCGGCGTCGGGCGCGGCCGCCACCGGAACGTCGCCCGGCCGCGAAGGCCGCAACTCCGAGTTCCAGACCGTGCCGTGCCGCGACGGCCATGTCGCCGTCGTCTACACCGTGACGCAGTGGCCGGCTCTGCGCCGCCTGATCGCCGATCCGCGACTCGAGGACCCGAGGTTCGCGACGCGCGCAGGCCGGCGCCAGCACATCGCGGCGCTCTACGACATCCTGAGGCCGTGGTTCGCCGACAAGACCCGCGCCGAAATCGGCCGGACGGCGCAGGCGATGGGCGTGCCGTTCGGGCCGATCTTCACACCGGCCGAGCTCTTGGCCAACGAGCAGTACCTGGCGCGCTCCTTCCTGGCCGAGATGACGCATCCGACGGCCGGCAGCCTGCTGATGCCGCAGCTGCCCGTGCAGTGGAACGGCCGCTCCTTCGCGCCGCGGCCGGCGCCCTCCCTCGAGCAGGCGGAGCTCGCGGCATGAGCGGGCCCCTGAGCGGCGTGCGCGTCCTCGATTTCGGCCTGCTGACCGCCGGCGCCAACACCTCGGCCATGCTGGCCGATCTCGGCGCCGACGTGATCAAGATCGAATCGGGCGCCTACCTCGATCCCTTCCGCGTCGTCGGCAAGATGGACAACGACGACGGCTGGTGGAACCGCTCGCCGCCGTTCAGGTTCACCAACCGCAACAAGCGAGGCTTGGCACTCAACCTCAAGGATCCTGAAGGCCAGCGCCTTATCCGCGAGCTCGCGCGCCACTGCGACGTGGTGGTCGAGAATTTCCGCCGCGGCGTGCTCGATCGGGCCGGCCTGGGCTACGCCGCGTTGAAGGAGTGCAACCCGCGCCTCGTGTTCGCGGCGATCTCGAGCCAGGGCGACACTGGGCCGGAGCGCATGAACGTGTCGTTCGGCTCGACCCTCGACGCCACGTCGGGCATCGCCTCGATCACCGGATACGACAGGGAGGAGCCGCGCATCTCGGGCATGGACGTCAACTATCCTGACCAGATCGTGTCGCTGTTCGCCACCGGCATCGTCATCACCGCCGTCATGGAGGCGCGCCGCAGCGGAAGGGGCTGCTTCCTCGATTTCTCGCAACGCGAGGTCGCCTCGTTCACCCTGGGCGAGGAGATCCTCGCTGCTGCGGCCGATCCGGCACACCGGCTCGTGCCGCGTGACAACGGCGAGGCGGGAGTCGCCCAGCAGGATGCCTATCGCTGCGCCGATAGGCGCTGGGTCGCCGTCACGCTCGAGAGCGCCGACCCGTCGCTCGCCGCTTTCTGCGCCGGGCGCGACAGCGGCACTGCCGTTGCCGACCTCATCGCCAGAGGTATCGCCGCGGCGCCCTGCAACGATGGCACCGATCTGCTGGCGGATGGCGCGCTCGCCGGTGCGACCCTGGTACGCGACGAGAAGGGCGCGCTGGTCAAGGGCCTGCCCTATCGGCTCGACGGCCGCGGCATCACCATCGAGCGCGCCGCCCCCGAACTCGGCCAGCACACCGACGAGGTGCTGCGCGAGCTGCTGGGTTACGGCGACGCCGAGCTGGCGAAGTTGAAGGAGTCCGGCGTGACGTCGACGACGCCCACGATCGGAGAGGTTTGATGCTCATATTCTTCCGGACCGCGGGCGTCCCGCCCGCTCACGGCGTGGCTCGGCTCGGGCGCGGTCTACCGCGCCCCTGCCGAACACGCCCTCATCAGAATCATGAGCGGGCGGGACGCCCGCGGTCCGGAAGAGCATGAGCCCGACAGCGACCAGGATCACTCCGCATGCCCCGCCCTGAAGTGCAGAAGATCATGGAACGCATGGCGATCCCCGCCATCGCCGCGCCGATGTTCCTGGTCTCCAATCCGGCGTTGACGCTGGCCTGCTGCAGCGAAGGCATCATGGGCAGCTTCCCGGCGCACGGCACGCGCAGCCGCGAGGAGTTCCACGCCTGGCTCGACGAGATGCAGGAGGGCATGAAGCGACTCGAGGATGCCGGAGTGAGACCGGCGCCGTGGGCGGTCAACCTGGTCGTGCACGCCTCCAATCCGCGCTATCCCGGCGATCTCGAGCTGGTCGAGAAGTACAAGGTGCCGGTGGTGCTGACGTCCAAGGGAGCCCCTGGCGACGCCATCAAGCGCATCCATGGCTGGGGCGCGGTGGCCCTGCACGACATCGCCAATCGCCGGCACGCCGAGAAGGCCCTGGAATCCGGCGTCGACGGCGTGATCGCGGTGGCGGGCGGCGCCGGCGGCCACACCGGAACCATCAATCCGTTCGCCCTGATGAACGAGGTGCGCCAGCTCGGCGATCATTTCGCCATCGTGCTGGCGGGCGGCCAGACCACCGGTCGCGACGTGCTTGCCGCCGAGGCGATGGGCGCCGACCTCGCCTATATCGGCACCCGCTTCATCGCCACCCGCGAAGCCATGGCAGCGGCGGCGCACAAGGACATGATCCTGAAGACGCGCGCCACCGACGTCTTCCTCACCGCCTCGATCGACGGCGCGCCGGCCAACTGGCTGACGCCCAGCCTGCTCGCCGCCGGCATCGACCTCGACGTGCTGCGCACGACGCTGCCCGGCAAGATCGTCGCCGCCGGGGAGAGCAAGAAGCGCTGGAAGGACATCTTCACGGCCGGCCACGGCGTCGGGAACATCGACGACATCCCGACCGCGGCCGAGCTATGCCGGCGGCTGGTAACGCAATACCAGGCGGCCAGGAGGGACCTGGCGCGCTTGACAGCGTAGGTGCGGGATCGGACAGGGAAGCATGACGCCATCCGCGACGGGGATCTGACCGCATGGAAAAGACGACCGGCGATATCGACCTACGCGAAGCATGGCAGTTGGCCGATATCGAAGCAGGGTTGCGCGAGGCCGAGCGCGGCGACGTCGCGAGCGATGCCGAGCTGGAGGCGACGATCGCCAAGTTCACGAATCGCAAGCAGCACCGATGAAGAGTTCCCCCCCGGGGGGAGGCGGCGCGAAGCGACGGGTCATTGCCGGAAGCGCGCCACTGGTGGCGGAGTATTCTCCGCCAGGATGGCGCTCTTGCCGCTGATAACACATCCCATGAGCGCCATCGGAGTGGCGCGCTCCCAGCAATGAGGGTCATGACCCTTTGCTCCGCCTGCGCGGCCGAAGCCGTTTCGGCACGGCGAAGGCCTGTATGTGACGGGACATCTCTTCCGATTACGGCGGAGGCAAACGAACACGGCAATGACCACGCTCGCGTGGACTCCTTTTCGCTTCGCGCGATGACTCCGGTGGCGCTCGCACAAGGGCTGCTCTAGGCTTCGCCGCCCGGGTGGAGGAGCGAAGCGTGAAGACAAAGGCGGCGGTCTGTTACGAGGCCGGCAAGAACCTCGAGATCGAGACGGTCGATCTCGAAGGGCCGAAGTTCGGCGAGGTGCTGGTCGAGATCAAGGCGTCGGGCGTCTGCCACACCGACGAGTTCACGCGTTCGGGCGGCGATCCGGAAGGCCTGTTCCCGGTGATCTTCGGCCACGAGGGCGCCGGCATCGTGGTCGATGTCGGGCCGGGCATCGTGTCGCTGAAGAAGGGCGACCACGTGATCCCGCTCTACACGCCGGAGTGCCGCGCCTGCAAAAGCTGCCTCAGCGGCAAGACAAACCTCTGCACCGCCATCCGCTCGACCCAGGGCCAGGGCGTCATGCCCGACGGCACGTCGCGCTTCTCGATCGGCGGCCGCAAAATCCATCACTACATGGGCTGCTCGACTTTCTCGAACTACACCGTGCTGCCCGAGATCGCGCTCGCCAAGGTCCGGCCCGACGCGCCGTTCGACAAGATCTGCTACATCGGCTGCGGGGTCACCACCGGGATCGGCGCAGTCATCAACACCGCCAAGGTCGAGCCCGGCGCAAATGTCGTGGTGTTCGGGCTGGGCGGCATCGGCCTCAACGTGGTGCAGGGCGCGCGCATGGTCGGCGCCAACATGATCGTCGGCGTCGACCTCAACCCGGCGCGCGAGGCGCTCGGCCGCAAGTTCGGCATGACCCACTTCGTCAATCCCGAGACGCTCGCGGCCAAGGACCTCGTCGCGCACCTGGTCGAGCTGACCGACGGCGGCGCCGACTACAGCTTCGAATGCGTCGGCAACACCAGGCTGATGCGCCAGGCGCTGGAATGCTGCCATCGCGGCTGGGGCAAGTCGGTGATCATCGGCGTCGCCGGCGCCGGCCAGGAGATTTCCACCCGCCCCTTCCAGCTCGTCACCGGCCGGCAGTGGATGGGCACGGCCTTCGGCGGTGCCAAGGGACGGCGCGACGTGCCGAAGATCGTCGACTGGTACATGAACGGCAAGATCGACATCGATTCGCTGATCACCCACGTCATGCCGATCGAGAAGATCAACGACGCCTTCGACCTGATGCACAAGGGCGAGTCGATCCGCAGCGTCGTCACCTTCTAGGACCCCACAGCCCGCAACAGGAACCGCCGCCCCATGACCGTGCGCCGCATCGGCAATGCCACCATCCAGAAGGTCGAGGAGCTGTGCGCCGCGGGCTTCCGGCCCAACCGCATGTTCCCGCGCTTCGACCAGGAGGCCTTCGACGCGCAGAAGCACTGGATGGTGCCGGTGCATGTCGAGCCGGGATCCGACCGGCTGGTCGGATCCGTCCACACCTGGGTGGTCAAGACCGGGCGGCACACGATCCTGATCGACACCTGCCTCGGCAACGACAAGCAGCGCCACAACGCCGCGTGGAACAATCTCTCGCTGCCGTTCCTGGATCGGCTGCGTGCCTGCGGCTGCCCGCCCGAATCGGTCGACTTCGTGATGTGCACACATCTGCATGTCGATCATGTGGGGTGGAACACCAAGCTCGAGAACGGCCGCTGGGTGCCGACCTTTCCCAATGCGCGTTACCTGTTCGCCAAGCGCGAGTACGCGCATTGGGAAAGCGAGCGCGCCCGGCAGGGTGAGGGCAAGGTGAACGATGGCTCATTCGACGATTCGGTGCTGCCGGTCGTCGAGGCCGGCAAGGCGGTGATGATCGACAGTGACCACCAGCCCGATCCGCTGCTGACCATCCGCGACTATCCCGGCCACACGCCGGGCTCGATCGCCATCAATCTCGAGGACGACGGCAAGCTCGCCTGCTTCTCGGGCGACATCATGCATCATCCGATCCAGGTCTATCATCCCGACTGGTCGAGCCAGTTCTGCTCCGACCAGGAGCTGTCGGCGCGCTCGCGCCGCAAGCTCCTGGAGGATTGCGTCGAGGGCAATGCCCTGCTCTGCCCGGCGCATTTCCCCGGCGAGAACGCGGGCTACATCAAACAAGCGGGTGACTCGTTCCGCATCGAATGGGACAGGCAATGAAGCTCGAGCCGTTCCTCGATGGACTCAGCTTCGGCGAGGGACCGCGCTGGCACGACGGCAGGCTCTGGTATTCCGATTTCTATGTCCACCAGGTGCGCCGC
This sequence comes from Reyranella sp., assembly GCF_050185545.1. GTDB lineage: Bacteria > Pseudomonadota > Alphaproteobacteria > Reyranellales > Reyranellaceae > Reyranella. The sequence continues at coordinate 14,626 of NZ_JBFWZI010000165.1, forward strand.
GTCGATGAGGCTGGCCGCGCCGAGACGGTCGTCGAGGTGCCTGGGCGCCCCTCGGGACTGGGCTGGCGGCCCGACGGCACCCTGTTGATCGTCAGCATGACCGACCGCCGGCTGATGCGCTTCGCCGACGGCAAACTTTCGGTCGAGGCCGAGCTTTCCGCGCTGGCGCCGGCGCCCTGCAACGACATGGTGGTGGACGGCAAAGGCCGCGCCTATGTCGGAAACTTCGGCTACGACCGCCATGCCGGCGAGCAGCCGCGCACGACCTGCCTGATCCGTGTCGATCCCGATCGGTCGGTGCGTGAAGCGGCAAGCGGGCTGATGTTTCCCAACGGCACGGTGATCACGCCCGACGGCAGAACGATGATCGTCGGCGAGACCTTCGCTCATCGCCTGACCGCATTTGATGTCGCCGCCGACGGCACGCTCGGCAACGCCCGGCTGTGGGCAGCAATCGACGGCTGTTACCCCGACGGCATCTGCCTCGACGCCGAGGGCGCCATCTGGGTCAGCGATCCCTTCGGCCGGCGCGTACTGCGCGTGCTCGAGGGCGGACGCATCACCCACAGCGTCGATCTCGCGCCGCGCGGCGCCTACGCCTGCATGCTGGGCGGCCAGGACCGGCGCACGCTTTACGTCGTGACCAACAGCGGCAGCGGGCCTGCGATGGCCGGCAAGCGCGACGGTCGCATCGAAACCATGCGGGTGGACGTGCCAGGGGCGGGCTGGCCTTAACCGGGGAGTGCGATGAAAGGTCCTGAGGACGATGCCGGCCTGACCGGCAAGGTAGCCATCGTTTCTGGCGGCGGCGCTGCCGGCGACGGCATCGGCAATGGCCGCGCGGCAGCGATCCTGCTGGCGCGCGCCGGCACCAAGGTGGTGGTGGCCGATCTCGACCACAAGCTCGCCGAGCGTACGGTCGACATGATCAAGGCCGAAGGTGGCACCGCGATCAGCCACACCGGCGACATGACCAAGGAGGCCGAGTGCAAGCGGCTGGTCGATGCCGCGGTCGACCGCTGGGGGCGGCTCGATTTCCTCGACAACAACATCGGCATCGGCAGCCGCGGCAGCGTGGTCGACGAGAAGCCCGAGGAATATCGCCGCGTTATGCAGATCAACGTCGAGACGATGTTTTTGCTGAGCAAGCATGCCATCCCCGCGATGATCAAGACGGCGAAGGGCGGCGCCATCGTCAACATCTCGTCGATCTCGGCATTGCGGCCGCGTGGCCTCACCACCTACTCGACCTCGAAGGCCGCCGTGATCGGTCTCACCCAAGCGATGGCGGTCGATCACGGCAAGGACCGCATCCGCGTCAACTGCATCTGCCCCGGCCC
>NZ_JBFWZI010000166.1:0-1262 GCF_050185545.1 Reyranella sp.
CCGTGAAGTTCAGCAGCCAGTTTACGCCGCCTTCCGCACCGATATAGACGCCCGGCGCCGGAGACTGTGCCTGGGCCGCGACCGGCAGAACCATCAATGCGGCGGCAGCCACCAAAGCCTTCTTCATGGGTATATCCCCTCGAATAACTGAACTCACGAGCGCGGGCGGCGTTTGAGCTTCGCCAACACTGAGGGCTATATACACACCACCCTTTGTGCACTTCAACAAATCGGGCCGACACATGGCAACTCGGTGAAGTCGTGTGGCCCATCGGCAACAGTGCGCATTCTGTGTGAACTTCAGAGCAGAATTGTTGCGACAGCAGCCCACAACATGTAGTGGCCTCGACCCTATCATGACACGCTGCCAGACGCCGTTTCGCAGGTGCTGGCCACGTCGCTGAGCCCCGTTTTGTCGGCCACCCAATTCGGCTAAATCGTCGTTCACAAAACCACTAGGGGATGCGCATGGGCCAGTACAGCAAGGTCGAGATCGACGGTCGCCTGATGATCGTCACCATCAATCGCCCGGAGGTCCGCAACGCGTGCCATCCCATGGCCAACGAGGAGCTGGTTGCCGCCTTCGACGAGTTCCACACCAATCCCGACCTCTGGGTCGCCATCATCACCGGTGCCGGCAGCGAGGCATTCTGCGCCGGCAACGACCTGAAATATCACGCCGAGCTGCAGGCAAAGACGGGCAAGCGCCCGGTCCATCCGGCAAAAGGCTTCGGCGGGCTGACCAACCGCTATGACCTCGACAAGCCGGTCATCGCAGCGGTCAACGGCGTGGCCATGGGCGGCGGCTTCGAGATCGCGCTCGCCTGCGACATCATCATCGCCTCCGACAATGCCCGCTTCGCGCTGCCCGAGCCCCGGGTCGGGCTGGCGGCGGGCGCCGGCGGCATGCAGCGTCTCTCGCGCATGATCCCGCTCAAGAAGGCGATGGGCATGATGCTCACGGGCCGCCACGTGCCGGCCAAGGAAGGCTACGAGCTGGGCTTCGTCACCGCCGTGGTGCCCCAGGCCGATCTCATGAAGGAGGCGCGGCGCTGGGCCGACGAGATCCTCGCCTGCTCGCCGATGTCGGTGCGCGCCACCAAGCAGGTGGTCATGCGCTCGCTCGATGTCCCGGCCCTCGAGGTGGCGACACACAATCTGCACTACCCGGCCTTCGTCGCCATGACGCGCAGCGAGGACACCGTCGAAGGACCGAAGGCCTTCGCCGAAAAGCGCAAGCCCAACTGGAAGGGGCGTTAGGC
>NZ_JBFWZI010000166.1:1362-15959 GCF_050185545.1 Reyranella sp.
CCCTCGAGGTGGCGACACACAATCTGCACTACCCGGCCTTCGTCGCCATGACGCGCAGCGAGGACACCGTCGAAGGACCGAAGGCCTTCGCCGAAAAGCGCAAGCCCAACTGGAAGGGGCGTTAGGCCTCTTTCGCGGGCGTCCCGCCCGCTCAGGGTCTTCCCGGACCGCGGGCGTCCCGCCCGCTCAGGGTCTTCCCGGACCGCGGGCGTCCCGCCCGCTCAGGGTCTTCCCGAACCGCGGGCGTCCCGCCCGCTCAGGGTCTTCTTGGACCGGATCGTTCCGCTCGCTGAGAATCATGAGCGGGCGGGACGCCCGCGGTGCGCATGGCTATGTGTTGACTTTTAAATGGTCGGGCCAATAAAAGACCCGACCAATGAACCAGCAGGAAGGTACGAAAAATGCCCGCCTCAGCTGCCGGCTTCGCGTTGGGCGAGATGCTGGCCGTGCTCCTGGCCCGCGACATGGCCGATGGCGAGAAGGCCATCGTCGGCACCAACTCCGACATCCAGGTTGCGGCGTGCAACCTCGCCCGCCAGCGCCACGCGCCGCATCTGTGGTGGGTCTCTGGGCCGGGCGGGATGACCAACCCGACGGAGGGCATCATCCGGCCGGCGGCCGATGCCGAGAACATCGCCGTCGCCCAGGCGGTCATGGACCTGCCGCAGATGATCGACTTCATCGACTGGCAGGTGCACTTCTTCGACTTCGCCATCCTGGGCGCCCTGCAGACCGACCGCTTCGGCAACATCAACACGGTCTGCGTCGGCGACCACGCCAGGCCGCGCCTGCGCGGACCCGGCACCGTCGGCATCAGCGCCCTGTGCGGCCTGTCGCGCCGCTTCTACATCATGATGACGCGCCACGACCGCGGCGCCTTCGTGCCCAAGGTCGACTTCGTCTGCGGCGCCGGCCATCTCCAGGGCGGCACCTCGCGCACCGATTTCGGCCTGCCCGAGGGCGGGCCGCGCTTCGCCGTGACGCCCCTCGGCGTATTCGACTTCGAGCCGGTCAGCAAGGCGATGCGCATCCGCTCCCTGCACGATGGCGTGACGCTCGAAGAAGTGCGCGACAAAACCGGCTTCGATCTCGTGGTGCCCGACACGATCCCGCACACCACCCCGCCGGATGCCGAAGAGCTGTTCGTGCTGCGCCACGCCGTCGATACGACCGGTGTGCTGGCCGCCAAGTTCCCCTGGCCCAAGGCCGAGCGAGAGGCCGCCCGATGAACAACTACCATTTCGAGGAACATCACCTTCTGCTGCGCGACCAGGTGCGCAAGATGGTGGAGAAGCACGTCGCCCCGATCGCCTCGGAGATCGATGAGAACAACCGTTTCCCCGACGAGCTGGTCGAGATCTTCGGCGATATGGGCCTGCTGCAGCTCTGGGTGCCGCAGGAATATGGCGGGCCGGGCGGCGACCTCACCTCGGTCTGCTTGGTCAAGGAGGAGATCGCCAAGGTCTCCGAATCGGCCGCCCTGCTCGCCGCCAACAACTCGTTCGGTCTCGTCCTGCCTATCCTCAACTTCGGCAGCGAGGAGCAGAAGCGTCACTATCTCGGGTTGTCGGCCAAGGGCCGCACGCTCAGCGCCGTCGCCATCACCGAGCCCGGCACCGGCTCGGACGTCTCGTCGATGAAGACGCGCGCCGTGAAGGACGGCGACAGCTGGGTGCTGAACGGCGGCAAGATCTACATTACCTTCGGCTCGGTGGCGCATTTCATCATGGTGTTCGCCCGCACCAGCGAGGGCAAAGGCGCCAACGGCATCTCGGCCTTCATCGTCGACACCAGAACCAGAGGATTCTCCTACGGCAAGCAGGACCGCAAGATGGGCATCCGCGGCGTGCCCAACGTGCCGATCTTCTTCGACAACCTGCGCGTGCCGGCCGAGAACATGATCGGCCCCGAGGGCCAGGCCTTCAAGACCTGCATGCGCATCCTCGATCTCAACCGGCCGACCATCGGCGCGATCTCGTGCGGGCTGGCGCAGGGTGCAATCGACCAGGCCACCGCCTACGCCCGCCAGCGCAACCAGTTCGGTCGGCCGATCGCCGAGTTCCAGGGCATCCAGTTCATGCTGGCCGACATGCAGATGCAGACCGAGGCGGCGCGCTGCATGCTCTACGATTGCGCCCGCATGGCCGACCGCGAGGAGTGGGAAGGCTTCTCGGCCAAGGCGTCGATGGTGAAATGCTTCGCCAGCGACACCGCCATGAAGGTCACCACCGACGCCGTGCAGATCTTCGGCGGCGCCGGCTACATGCGCGATTTTCCGGTCGAGCGCTACATGCGCGACGCCAAGATCAACCAGATCTTCGAGGGCACCAACCAGATTCAGCGTCTGGTGATCGCCCGCCACATGCTGCGGGGTTGACGCCATGGCGACCACGAAACACAGCAAACCCAGGTCGAGCAAGATCGTCGATCTCGATTCCGCGCTCTCGGCCGTCGAGGACGGCATGACCGTGGGCATCGGCGGCTGGATCTTCCATGGCCAGCCGATGGCGCTGATCCGCGGCCTGGTGCGCCGCGGCGCGCGCGACCTCAAGCTGGTCCCGGCGCCGGGCAGCGTGGCGCCCGACATGCTGATCGGCGCCGGGTGCGTGCGCGAGACGGCTTGCGTCTTCATCAGCTTCGAGCATCTCGGCCTCGCCCCCAACTTCCGCCGCGCCGCCCAGTCGGGCGCCCTCAAGGTGCTTGAGATGGACGGGCCGGGCATCGGCGGCGGCCTGCGCGCCGGGGCCTGCGACCTGCCCTACGGGCTGGTTCCCGACCTCGGCACCGATCTGCCCACAGTCAATCCGCAGGGCTATCGCAAGGCGCGCATCCAGGACGGCGGCCGGCCGCTGCTCGAGGTGCCGGCAATCAGGCCCGACATCGTGCTGCTGCACGGCCAGCAGGCCGACGAGGAAGGCAACGTGCAGTATTTCGGTGCCGGCTACTTCGATCTGCTGATGGCGCAGGCGGCGAAGCATGTGATCTGCTCGGTCGACCGCATCGTCCCGGCGAGCACCGTGCGCCAGTCGGCGCGGCTCACCAAGATTCCGTCCGCTTTCGTGCATGCGGTGGTGGTGACGCCGTTCGGTGCCCATCCCGGCTGCAGCCCCGGCCTCTATGTCCAGGACGAGAAGCATTTCGCCGCCTATATCGCGGCGAGCCGCGACCAGACGTCGTTCGATGCCTATCTCGCCGATCATGCGCGGCTGGCCGGCGGCGAGGCCGCTTATCTCGAGCGCATCGGCGCCAACGCGCTGGCCGCTCTCAGCGCCGGCGGTGCGGCGCCATGAGCCCCGGCTTCGACCCGATTCGCCGCCATCGTCTCTCCGACCAGGTGTCGGCGCAGATCCAGGGACGTATCGCCTCGGGCGAGCTGCGCTCGGGCGACAAGCTGCCGCCCGAGCGCGAGCTCGCCGAGAGCTTCGGCGTCAGTCGCGGCGCCGTGCGCGAGGCGCTGCGCAATCTCGAGCGCACCGGGCTGGTCTCGCTGCACGCCGGCGCGCGCGGCGGCGCCTTCATCGGCCAGGGTGATCCCAATTTGATCAGCGACAGCTTCCGCAACCTCTACCAGCTCGGCAGCGTGTCGCTCGACGAGCTGACCGAAGCGAGGCTATGGCTCGCCTCGACCGTGGTGCGCATCGCCTGCACGCGCGCCACCGACCAAGATCTTGCCCGGCTGACCGCCAATGTCGACGAGGCCGAACGGCTGCTGGCGGCCGGCCGCTACGACGACAAGATCGACGTCCATATAGAGTTCCACAATCTGCTGGCGCGAACCACACGGAACGCCGTGATGGTCATGCTGATGGGCGCGCTGATGGAACTGATGCGCGACTTCGCACACGCTGCCGGCGGCGAGCGCAACGACCTCACCATCAGAGCGCGCCGCCGCCTGCTCGACGCGCTCAGCCGGCGCGATGCCGACGCCGCCGTGGCGGCCATGACGGACCATCTTGAGAACCTGCGCGAACGCTACCGCGAGCGCGCGACGCGGCGTCCTGGATGAGCCCTCTTGCGGACCGCGGGCGTCCCGCCCGCTCATGCTCTTCTGGACGGCAGGTGCGCCTCGTCCGCCCGCTCGTCAGCGGCACGGGCGGCCAGCAGTCATCCGCAAGATGCGCATGAGCGGGCGGGACGCCCGCGGTCCGGAAAACCATGACCAATCAGGAGGAAACATGATCACACGTCGCACGGGCCTCGCCGCCCTCGCCCTGTCGCTCGGCCTGCTGCCGGGTGCCGCGCTGGCCCAATTTCCGGACAAGCCGATCCGGCTGGTCGTGCCCTACGCCCCGGGGGGCACGACCGACATCATGGCGCGCACGCTGCAGGAGCCGCTGTCGAAGGCGCTGGGCCAGCCGGTCGTGGTCGATAACAAGGCCGGCGCCGCAGGCGCCATCGGCACCGCCCAGGTCGCCCATGCCGCGTCAGACGGCTACACGTTGGTGTTCGGCAACAACGGGCCAAGCGCCATCGTGCCGCTGATCCAGAAGGATGTCGGCTACGATCCGATCAAGGATTTCGCACCGGTTTCCCTGGTGTCGATCGCGCCGATGACCTTGGTTGTGCATCCCTCGGTGCCGGCGAGCACGGTCAAGGAGCTGATCGCCTACGCCAAGGCGCAACCGAACGGCCTCGAGTACGGCACGGCAGGCGCCGGTTCTTTCGGCCATCTCGCCAGCGAGCTGTTCGCCAGGGAGGCCGGCCTCAAGCTCACGCACGTGCCCTACAAGGGTCAGGCGCCTTCGACCATGGGCGTGCTGAACGGTGAGGTGAAGATGCTGCTCACCACGTCGTCGGACACGCAGGATGCGGCGGTGCGGGCCGGCAAGCTCAAGCTGCTCGGCGTGTCGACGGCCAGGCCATCGCCACTGATGCCGGGCGCGCCGACGATCGGCGAGTCGCTGCCCGGCTTCGAGGTCAATGTCTGGTTCGGCATCCTGGCACCCGCCGGCACGCCGGCGCCGGTGATCGACAAGCTCAATGCAGCGATCCGTCAGGTCCTGGCCGATCCCGAGCTGCAGAAGAAGTTCATGGGCTACGGCTGCATCGCGACGGCGAGCACGCCGCAGGAGTTCGCCGCCATGATCGCTGCCGAGATCCCCAAGTGGAAGAGCGTGGTCGAGAGCGCGAAGATCACGGTGCAGTAGTCATGCTCTTCCGGACCGCGGGCATCTTGCCCGCTCATGAGCATGGGCGGGCAAGATGCCCGCGGTCCGGAAGAAGATGACCTCAGAGTGCCTTCCACTGCACCAGCGTGAAGGGCGGCTTGGCGTTGTCGTGCGGCTCGAACACGGCTTCCACTTCACTGCCGATCTTCACCTCCTGCTTGGGATCGCCCAGCAAGTTGCCCAGCATGCGGACGTTGCCGGCATCCGGCAGCTCGACCAGCACGACGATGTAGGGGCCGTGGCCCTTGAGCGCCGGATGCACCGGATGCCAGGGCCGCTCCCAGCTGTAGATGCGGCCCTTGCCCGACACCTTGTGCCAGCCCATGTCGAACGACAGGCACTTGTGGCAGATCCATTCGGGGCCCCACTGGAAGGTGCCGCAGGCGTTGCAGCGCTGCACCACGAGCTCGCCCTTGCGCGTGGCGTCCCAGTAGGGCTTGTCGAGCCCGTCATTCTCCGGAACGGGAATCGGCAATCCGCTCGGCAGGTAGCTCACAGGACTGCCTCCGTGCCCAGGATCATGCTCGAGACCGGCGTCACCATCGGGCCGGAAATCACCATCGATACCTCCGCATCTGCCACCTGCGCCGTCGACTGGCCGCGCAGCTGGCGCACCGCCTCGACCTGCAGCTCGAGGCCATGCATGTAGCACTCCGCCAGATTGCCGCCCGACGTGTTGAGCGGCAGCTTGCCGCCGGGCGCCATCAGATTCTCCGGCGTCAGGAATTCGTTGGCCTGCTCGGCGGTGAAGAAGCCGTGCTCGACCAGGCTCATCAGCACGCCGCCGGTGAAGTTTTCGTAGCTCTGCACCACGTCGACATCGGCCGGCTTGATGCCGGCCATGTCGTAGAGCTGCGGCGCAACGGTGGTGAAGCTCGAGGTCGCATAGAGCGGCGCGTTATGGCCGCGCGCGCCGTTGCGATACTCCGAGCCCTGCGCCGAACCCAGCAGGTAGGCAGGCTTGTGGCGATGATCGCGCGCAGTCTCGGCGGGCACGACGATCAGCGCGGCGGCGCCGTCGTTCTCCTGGCAGCAATCGAACAGTCGCCACGGCTCGACGATCCAGCGCGACGCATCGTAAGCCTCTGCGGTGAGCGGCCTGCCATGCATGACCGCCCGCGGATTGCTCTGCGCGTGATGGTACGAGGCGAGCGCGATCGCGCGCTGTGCCGACGGCGCGATGTGGTTCTCGTGCAGGAAGCGCATGGCGCGCATGGCATAGCGCTGAGCCGGCGACATCACGCCATAAGGCGCGTTGAGAGCCGCCTCGCCGACCGCGACGCCGCCCGGCGGCGCGGCGCCGAAGCGCTGGAACTGGCCCTGCGCCAGGGCCCGGAACACGACGACGCAATCGGCCATGCCGCAGGCCACCGCGGCTGCCGCGTTGCCCACAGCCGCGGAGCCGCCACCACCGCCGCCACCCCAGTTCATGTTGGAGAAGCGCAGCGCCGGAATGCCGAGCGCCGCGGCAAGCCGCGACGGCTCGTTGCGGTCGTTGGAGTAGGAGGCGAAGCCGTCGATCCGGCGCGGATCGATACCGGCATCCTCGCAGGCCGCCAGGATGGCCTGCAGGGCGAGCTTGAACTCCGATACCGGCGCCTTGCCGTGCCTGTAGTACGGTGTCTCGCCGATGCCGGCGATCGCCACCTTGCCACGAAGCGTACGCTTGCTCATGGACGCTCCGTCAGTTGGCGCGGTAGCGCGCCGGGACCTCGATGCCGAGGAACCGCGCGCAGTTGAGACCCAGCACCTTGGCGCGCGCCCCGTCGGAGAGCTGGCCCATCGTGCGCTCGATCGCCTCGGCCGAATGCGGCCAGGTGCCTTCATGGTGCGGGTAGTCGTTGGCCCACATGAAGTTGCCGTCGAGCCCGTGCGATTCGGCGAGATCGAGGCCGGCCTTGTCCTCCTGGAAAGACGAGAAGCCGTGCGCCCGGTAGTAGTCGCTCGGCAGGTTCTTCAGCTTCGGCCGCACCCAGAAATGGTGCTTCTTGTAGGCCTCGTCCATGGCGTCGAGCAGCCATGGCACCCAGCCGATGCCGGCCTCGATGGTGGCGAAGCGCAGTTTCGGGAAACGCTCGAGCACGCCCGAGGCACAGAGATTGGCGACCGGCTCGATGGTCGGCGACAGCGAGTGAGAGACATAGTTCACCACCGCACCGCCGTTACCACGCGCCGCGCGCGGGTCGCGCCCGGTCGAGACGTGGAAGGTGATCGGCAGGCCGGCGTCCTGGATCACCGCCCACAGCGGATCGAAGTGCGGCAGGTTGTAGTTCACCTGGTTGACGTCGGGGCCACCCCAGATCGGCTTGCATGGCAGGGTCAGGCACTTGAAGCCGAGCCGGGCCAGGCGCTGCACTTCGGCGATCGAGCCCTCGAGATCGGCGGTGGCCAGGGCGCCGGCCGGGATCATGCGATCCTGGTGCGTGCCGAACTGCTCCCACGCCCAGTCGTTCCACACCCGGCACTGCGCCATGGCGAACTCGGGATCGGGCGTCGCCCACATCGCGAGCCCCTTGTTGGGGAAGATCAGCTCGACGTCGACGCCGTCGAGATCATGGTCGGCGAGCCGGCCGAGCGGGTCGGCGCCGGCCTTGTTGCGCGCCATGTCCTCGCCTTCGAGCGTCGACAGGCGTAGCCGGTCGGGGCGATGGCCTTCGCTGACGCGCCATTGCACGCCGTCCTTGTCGGTGATCACCCGCGGCAGGCGCTCGCGGTACTTGGCGTCGATGCGCTCGACCCACAGATTGGCCGGCTCGTTGGCGTGGCCGTCGGCCGACACCATGAAGTACTTTTTGGCCGCATCGGGCCGTGCGCTGCGCGGCCAGCCGGCCGCGCCCGGCGACTCGAGGCGCCAGCGATTGGGCTCGTTCACTTGGATCCGGTTCATCGCTTCCTCCTTTTCTCTCGTCTTCAATTCACTCGGTGGCCATTCACTCGGCGGTCCTCTACTCGGCGGCCGCTGCTCGGCGGCCTCTTCGGCAGCCCTCTATTCGGCGGCGGGCGCGGCGATTTCCGTCCGCTCCTCGAGCTCCCGTTCGATGATGCCAAAGACCTGCTGGCAGGCCTCGAGCTCGTCGGCCGGCACCTTGGCCAGAAGCCGAGCCTGGATTTCGTACCCCACCTTGGCGGCGCGCTTGGCCAGTTCCCGGCCGGCCCGCGTCAGATGGATGCCGCGCGCGCGGCGGTCGCTCTCGTCCTCGCGCCGCTCGATCAGGCCACGACGCTCGAGATTGTCGAGCAGGCGGACCAGCGACGGGCCTTCGATCGACAGCGCCGTCGCCAGCTCCTTCTGTCGCACGCCGTCGCCCATCCGGCGCACGTAAACGAGCGGCCGCCACGTCGCTTCGGTGAGGCCGAGTAGTCGCAGTTCGGCGTCGATCGCCTGGCGCAGGCGCCGCGCGATGCGGGCGACGCGAAAGCCGAAATCGATGCTCGGGCGCGGCGGCATTCCGAGAAAGATAGTTTGCTAATCATCTAATTGGCAAGGCCCGGGACCCCCGCCGTTGCGAGCGTCTGCCGCTACTCGGAAGTCGGAGGTCGGCCAGTCGGCGTCTTGCTGCGATCGAGGGCCCGCCAGCGGCCGGCAATCTCGGGCAGCACGATCTCCTTGCCGGTGAGCCGCTCGACCGAGAGCACGCAAACGTGATCTGGTCGAGGTGCGGAAAGAAGTCCGCCGGGCGCTCCGGGCCGACCGCGCTGGTACTTGGCCATCCGCGCATCGAAGAATCGCCGCTTGGACTGAGCGGCTATCCTGCAACATCAATCGCTTTCGCGGCTTGTCGGTTGGGTACACCAACCGCAATATCGCCATGGATTCGCTTCAAAAGCCCGCAGCGGGCCCCTGAATTGATCGCCGCTCCAAGGAGACGTCAATGGCAGCGACAGACGACCAGACCCTCGCCACGGGTTTCGCCGCTGGCGCTGCCTTTGGGCTCTTCCTAAAGAAATTTCGCATTATTTATGACCATGAGCCTCAGGCAGAAGCAGCCGATACGTCGAAGAATCCTGGCTTTGCTGTTACAGCGCCGGCAAAGCAGACGTACGTCGCCCGCAAGGGCTCGCACACGGTATGGTTCGAGGTCGGCGGTGATAATCTGGCGTATCAGGATGGTCCAAGTGGCGTGGTCGTATCCGGTGGATCGGTCACCTCCCTGACTCTCCGCAATGATGCCGGGCAGGTTGTCATCACAGTCACTGGCTTCGACCCGATCGACGCCGCCCAGTTCTACACAATCATGTCGGGCTCCGACTCGTCCTCCGCGTATCAGATGCTGGTCGGGCTGGGCGAGGGCGACAGCACCATCACCGGCTCTGAAGTCGCCAACGGCACCGTTGCTGGGACAGGCAATGACACCGCCGTCATGGGAGAGGGTAATGACCTCGTTGTAAAGTTCCACGCTGGTGACCTCACCTACGACGGCGGCAACGGTTCCGACACGCTGTCCTTCAAGGCCTCTATCGGCATCTCCTTCCCGACGCCTTTCGTCCAGCAACTCGTCGTCGATCTGGGCACCGGCACCGGCCAGAATCCGTACGGCGGCGAACTGCACCTCACCAGTGTAGAGAACATCATTGGAACGCCGAACGCCGACCAGATCACCGGCAGCGACGCGGCCAACATCATCGGCGATGCCATCACCGAGACCGCGGGCGACGTGATCAACGCGCTGGGCGGCGACGACGCGATCGGCTTCTTCTCCTTTGCCGGGTTCGATCCGCAACTGACGGGCGCCAAGATCGATGGCGGCACCGGCACCGACACGCTGGTCTTCCAGTACGACCAGAAGGGCAACGTGCTCGATCTCGTGAACCAGGCGAACAACGCCGGCATGTTCCGCGACAGCACCTTCACGAGCATCGAGCGCTTCGTCGTCGGCGACGATTTCTCGACCAGCTTCGGCGACCTGGTCTTCAAGGGCGACGGCACAGCCCAGTACCTCGAGGTGCGAATCGGGAGCCTCTCGGTCGATCTCGGCGGCGGCGACGACACGTTGAAGCTCGCCGTCGCCTCGACCAACGGCAATGCGAACGTCGCCGAAGGCGGAGCCGGCGTTGACCGGCTGATCTTCAACGCATCCGGGGCAGGCAACGTACTCGATCTCGCCAGTCAAACCGGGTCCGGCCCGTTCCTCGGCTGGAAGTTCACCGACTTCGAGATCTTCGAATTGGCGACCGACGGGTCCGGCACGGCCTCGAGCTTCTGGATCGACTTCAACGGGGATGCGACGGGCAGCAAGGTCATCGGCGGCGCCGGCGCCGATCTCTTCCGGGGCCGTGGCGGCGACGACGTGCTGGTCGGTGGCGCCGGTGGCGACACCTACACCTACACGCTTGGCGACGGCAGCGACACCATAACGGACATCGGCTTCGGCGAGACCGATACGCTGCGCCTGCTCGGTGTCGCCCAGGGCGAGGTGACGCTGACCCGTGACGGCGACGACCTGCTGGTCAGCGTGAGCGCCGGCAGCGAGGTGATTCGCGTCACCGATCACTTCCTGGGTGGCGCCCGCGGGCTGGAGAAGATCGAGTTCGCCGGCGGCATCGCGTTCGATTGCCAGCAGATCCTCGATCAGGTTGCCGGCGCTGCACCGGATGCCTCGCCCAAGGTCGGCAGCGCGCTGGTCAATGTCGGCAACGAGGGTAGCGGCGTCACCATCGTCGACCTGCTTGCCGGTGCCAGCGACAGCGACGGCGATACGCTCTCCGTCGCCAACGTCGGCGGGCTCGGTGCGGGCATGAGCGTGGTCGGCAACACGCTGCACGTCGATCGCAGCGATGTCGCCTACGAAAGCTACAACGGTGGCGGTAGCCGCAGCTTCGCGGTCACCTACGACGTGGTCGACGGGCGCGGCGGCTCGGTGGCGCAGAAGGCGACCATCTGGGTGACCGGCGTCAACGATGCGGCGATGATCGGCGGCACGACGACCGGCGCGGTCACCGAGGATGGCGAGACCTCCACCTACGGCTTCCTCTCCATCGTCGATGTCGACGCCAACACGATCACCGGCACGAGCGAGGCGCGGTTCCAGACTCAGGGCCTGACGGCCCTGAAGTACGGCACCTTCAGCCTGGTCGACGCCAATGCCGGCCTGTGGATCTACGAACTCGACAATGGCAACGCGGCTGTGCAGGCGCTGAAGACCGGCCAGACGCTGACGGAGACTGTACAGGTCCTCGCCTTCGACAACACGGCCGCCAACGTCGTCATCACGATCAACGGCACCACGGACGGCAACGAGCCCACGAATACGCTGCCCTCGACCATCGGTCCGGTGACGGCCTCGGCGAGCGAGGACACCGGCATCGCCACCGTCGATCTCCTGATCGGCGCGTCCGACCTCGACGGCGATCCGCTGCAGGTCGTCAACCTGACAGGCCTGGTCGCCGGCGTGACGCAATCCGGCAATTCCCTCCTGGTCGACACCGGCAATGCGGCGTTCCAGGACCTCGCCGCTGTAGCGCCACGCCAGATCGTCGTGACTTACGACGTGAGTGACGGCAAGGGCGGAACCGCGGCCCAGTCGGCGACCGTGACGGTGACCGGCGTCAACGATCCGGCGGCCATCGGTGGCACCTCGGTCGGAACGGTAAGTGAGGACGGCGTCCTGACGGCGACCGGCGCGCTCACCATCTCCGATGCCGATGTCGGACAGGCGGGCTTCCAGGCCAGCACGCTGGCCGGCCTCTACGGCAGTCTCATGCTGGCCGCAGCGGGAGGCTGGACCTACACGCTCGACAACACCAACGCCGCCGTCCAGGCCCTCGATGCCGGCCAGTCGCTCACCGACACCATTGTCGTGCACGCGCTCGACGGGACGGTCAAGAACATCGTGGTCACCATCAACGGCGCCGACGAGCCCGTCGTGCTGCCGCCGGCCGGCCACGACGACGCCTATATCGTGCTCGAGGGCACCGCGCTGGCCGTCGCGGCATCGACCGGCGTGCTCTTCAACGACGAAGGCACCCCGCCGCTCACGGCGTCGACGATCAGCAACCCACCGCACGGCACGCTGCAGCTCGCGGCCGACGGCGGCTTCACCTACACGCCCCTCCCCGGGTTCGAAGGCGTCGACAGCTTCACCTACCGGGCGAGCCACGACGGACAGTTCCAGGACGCCCAGGCCACCATCCATGTCGTGCCGGTCACGATCGGCGCTACGACGACGCTCGACCTGCTGGCGCTGTCGGCCGAGCAGCAGATTGCGGCGACCTACGCTGCCTTCTTCGGCCGGGCCGCCGACTTTGGCGGATTCGATTTCTGGGTCGGGCAGTTCAACCAGAACCTGCCGACGCAGGGCGCGGCGGCACTGTTCGCCAACATCGCGAGCTCCTTCGGCATCAGCGCCGAGGCGCAGGGCCTCTACCCCTTCCTTGCCGACCCGTTCGGCGCGAGCGACGCGCAGATCTCGGCCTTCATCGACACCGTCTACGACAATCTGTTCAACCGCGGCTCCGACGCCGCGGGCCTCGCCTACTGGACGGGCCAGATCAAGCAGACGCTCGCGGCCGGCCAGTTCGTGGGCTCGGTGCTGGTCAACATCGTGAGCGGCGCCCAGGACTCCGCCGACGGCAAGGACATCACCACCTTGATGGGCAAGGTCGCGGTAAGCCTCGCCTACGTCGAGGAGCAGCAGGAGCACGACATGCAATGGGCCGGCGCCAGCGACCTGGCGGCCGCCACCCAGCTCCTGCAGCCGGTGACCGACGACGCTTCGACGGTTCTGCTCGGCGTCAGGAACGCCGAGACCCTGGTCGAGGCGCACGGCTGACAAGAGCCGCATTCGGTCCGTCCCGTACTCCCACTGGACGGGATTGGACTCCTCTTGAGACTGCTTGCATAACGTTATACGTTATGGCCGTATGATCCTCGGCTTTCGAGACACGGAAACTGCTCGAATCTGGCATGGCGAAAGAAGTCGTCGCCTGCCGTCGGACATCCAGGACGCTGCGCTCCGCAAGCTGCGTATGCTCAATCGATCTAATCACCTGAATGACTTGCGGGTGCCGCCGGGTAATCGTTTGGAAACGCTCCGCGGCGACAGGTCCGGACAGCACAGCATCAGGATCAACGACCAGTGGCGAATCTGCTTCGTGTGGACCGCCGGAGGACCAAACGATGTCGAAATCGTCGACTACCATCGCTAGGCGCGGGCTGCTCCGTAATCCGCACCCAGGAGAGATCCTCCTGGAGGAGTTCATCAAGCCGATGGGCTTGACGCAGAACGGCGTCGCGCGCGCGCTCGGTGTTCCGCCGCGGCGGATCAACGAGATCGTGTTGGGCAAGCGGGCGATCTCCGCCGACACGGATCTGCGGTTGGCCCGCTATCTCGGCGTCTCCGAGGGTTTCTTTATCGGCCTGCAGGTCGATTTCGAGCTCATGGAACGGCGGCGCGCGATCGCGCGCGAACTGAAGTCAATCCGGCCGCGCGCTGCCTAGCCTGTGTTTCCACGGAGCCGGACTTCCTTCCGTGGAAATCCAGGCTAGAGCACATCCGCGGACTGAAACAACCGAACGGGGGTGTCCCCGCTGGAGCCACCACCCGCCGTGCGCGTCTTTCCGACTTGGTAGACGATTTCCATCACGTTGGAATTCGCTCTTGGACAGATCGGTGGAAAGTCACCGCCCGCGGGTGTTGTCCCAATCCCAGTCGAGCTCGAAGCGGTCGCCCTTGTCCTTGACGTAGGCGGCGTGCGGCGGTGCGAAATGGGCGGGCATCAGGAGCGCGCCCTGCTCGACGCAGTCGGCCAGCAGCGTGTGGCGACTCTTGCGCGCGAGGTCGAGATCCTCGCAGAAGCGGCTGTTCCATTTCCACAGCGGCACCTGCACCGGGTTGTGCAAAGCATCGCCGGCGAAGATCGCCCGCTTGCCGCGCGATTCCAGATCGACGCGGATCTGGCCCGGCGTGTGGCCGGGTGCCGGCTTGAGCGTAAGACAATCGCACATGCCGTGTGTGCCGGTGACGAACTCTGCCTTCTTCGCCTCGACGATGGGCAGCACCGAATCGTTGTAGGTGTTGACCTGGTAGGTCTCGGTGTCGGGCTTCTTCGCCAGCGCCGCCCAGTGCTCGTGATCGGTGCGCGACATCACGTACCGGGCATTGGGAAAGGTCGGCACCCACTTGCCGTTCTCCAGCCGCGTGTTCCAGCCGACGTGATCGACGTGCAGATGCGTGCACATCACGAAGTCGATCTCCTCGGGCTGCACGCCGGCCTCGCGCAGGCGATCGAGATACTTGGTGTCGAGCATGTCGAAGCGCGGCATGCCCGGCCGCGGCTTGTGGTTGCCGCTGCAGGAATCGACTAGGATCGTGTACTTGGCCGTCCGCAGCAGCCACGAATGGATCGAGGTCATCAGCCGGCCGCTCTCCGGCTGGTAGTAGCTCGGCGCCAGCCAGTGCTGCTCGGCCTGGAACGCGTCGGGATTGAACT
>NZ_JBFWZI010000167.1:0-11044 GCF_050185545.1 Reyranella sp.
GGCCATCTGAGGCGCCGCAGCGCCAGCAGCAACACGAAGGCCGAGAGCGCCGACAGGGTCGTCCGGCCGGCGGCCAGCCACACCGGCGTGCTGGCCTGCAGCCCGATCTTGAGGATCGGAAACGACAACCCGAACAGCACGACCGACGCGGCGAGCTGGGCGTAGGCGATCTTCATCGCCGGGGGCGCGCGACTTCCGTCGCGCGTCTTGTCTGTCATGGCGGATGACCGCGCCACTGGAGTGGCGCGCCCCCGGCGATCACGCCCGCCTGGCTTCGGCGACGGTCAGCGGTTGCGGCAGGCGGGCCAGCATCTCCTTCGGGATGACCTGCCAGAAATGCTCGAGGCAGCGGTCCCAGTCGTTGAGCAGGCGGGCGCCGAGCGGCGATCTGGTCTCGCCGACATGCTCCTCGACCAGGGAACGGGCCAGGGCCTCCCAGTGCGGATGGTCGACACGCTGCCAGACCACCGTCTCGGGGTTGGCCTTGAGCGTGAACACGTTTTCCGGATCGTAGACGAAGGCCATGCCGCCGGTCATGCCGGCGGCGAAGTTGAGGCCGACTGGCCCCAGGATCACGGCGGTGCCGCCGGTCATGTACTCGCAGCCGTTGCTGCCGACGCCCTCGACCACCGTGTCGGCGCCCGAGTTGCGCACGGCGAAGCGCTCGCCGGCGCGACCCGAGGCGAACAGCTTGCCGGCGGTGGCGCCGTAGAGGACCGTGTTGCCGACGATCGCATTGGCCTCGGGCACCAGCGGGCTCGACACCGGCGGACGCACCACGATGGTGCCGCCGCTCAGGCCCTTGCCGACATAGTCGTTGGCGTCGCCGTAGACCTCGAGCTTCATGCCGCAGACCGCGAAGGCGCCGAGCGACTGGCCGGCGGTGCCGCGCAGGCGCACGGTCACGGTGTCGGGCTGCAGGCCGTTCATGCCGTAGGCGCGCGTGATCATGGCGGCGAGGCGCGTGCCGACGGCGCGATGGGTGTTCCGCACGCTGTACTGGAGCTGCATCTTCTCGCGATGGGTGAACAGCGGCCGGGCGTCGCGAATCATCTGGGCGTCGAGCGTGTCGGGCACCTCGTTGCGGCCCTCGATCGTGTTGTGCACCGCCCCGCGCCCGCCGTCGGCGCGCGCCAGCAGCGGGTTGAGGTCGAGATCGTCGAGATAGCGCGCGCCGCGGCTCACCTGCTTCAGGAGATCGGAGCGGCCGACCAGCTCGACGAGCGAGCGATAGCCGAGCTGGGCCAGGATCTCGCGCACCTCCTCGGCGACGAAGCTGAACAGGTTCACGACCTTGTCGGGCGTGCCCTCGAACTTGGCGCGCAGCTTCGGATCCTGCGTGCACACGCCGACCGGGCAGGTGTTGGAATGGCACTGCCGCACCATGATGCAGCCCATGGCTATCAGCGAGGCGGTGCCGATGCCGTACTCCTCGGCGCCCAGCATGGCGGCGATGACCACGTCGCGGCCGGTCTTGATGCCGCCGTCGGTGCGCAGCAGCACCTTGTCGCGCAGCCGGTTGAGCGTCAGCACCTGGTGAGTCTCGGAGAGACCCATCTCCCACGGGATGCCGGCGTACTTGATGCTCGTCTGCGGCGAGGCGCCCGTGCCGCCGCTGTGACCCGACACCAGGATCGTGTCGGCCTTGGCCTTGGCGACGCCCGCCGCAACCGTGCCGATGCCCGAGCGGGCGACCAGCTTCACCGTCACCCGCGCTTCGGCGTTGACCTGCTTCAGGTCGTAGATCAGCTGCGCCAGATCCTCGATCGAATAGATGTCGTGATGCGGCGGCGGGCTGATCAGGCTGACGCCCGGCGTCGAATGGCGCAGACGCGCGATCATCTCGCTCACCTTGGCGCCGGGCAGCTGGCCGCCTTCGCCGGGCTTGGCGCCTTGCGCCACCTTGATCTCGAGCTCGCGGCAGTTGTTGAGGTACTCCGCCGTGACGCCGAAACGGCCCGACGCCACCTGCTTGATCGCCGACGAGGCGTTGTCGCCGTTGGCGCGCGCCTTGTAGCGCGCCGGATCCTCGCCGCCCTCGCCCGAGTCGGACTTGGCGCCGATCCGGTTCATGGCGATCGACAGCGTCTCGTGCGCCTCGGGTCCGAGCGCGCCCAGCGAGATTCCGGGCGACACCAGCCGCTTGCGCAGCTCGGTGATCGACTCGACCTCGTCGATCGGAATCGGCTTGCGGTCGGTCTTGAAGTCTAGCAGGTCGCGCAGGTTGATCGGCGGCAGGCGGCGTACCTGCTCGCTGTACCTGCGGTACTTCGCATAGGACTCGGTGTTGACCGCGTCCTGCAGCATGTGGATCAGCGTGCCCTCGAAATTGTGCCGGTCGCCGCCCATCCGCGCCTTGTAGAAACCGCCGATCGGGAGCGCGATCACGTCATCGTCGAAGGCGCGCGCATGCTGCTCGGCGATCTTCTCCTGTACGCCGCGCAGGCCGATGCCGGAGATGCGCGAGGGCATGCCGGGGAAGAACTCGGCGACCAGCGAGCGCGACAGGCCGACCGCCTCGAAATTGTAGCCGCCGCGGTACGACGACAGCACCGAGATGCCCATCTTGGACATCACCTTCAAAAGACCGTCGTCGAGCGACTTCTTGTAGTTGGCGAGGCACTGGCCGAGCGTGAGCTTGCCGAACAGCCCGCGCCGGTGACGGGCCGCGATCGTCTCCTCGGCGAGATAGGGGTTCACCGTGGTGGCGCCGACGCCGATGATGACGGCGGCGTAGTGCACGTCGAGGCACTCGGCCGAGCGCACGTTGAGCGAGGTGAAGGTGCGCAGCGACTGGCGCACCAGGTACGAATGCACGCCGCCCGCCGCCAGGATCATCGGCAGCGCGGCGCGGTCGATGTCGACATTGGCGTCGGTCAGCACGATATGCAGGCAGCCGCGGCGCACCGCCTCCTCGGACTCGTGGCAGATGCGCTCGATGGCTTGGCGCATGGCGTCCAGCCCGCCGGTCGGGTCGAAGGTGCAGTCGATGCGCGCCGCCGACTCGCCCATGTACTTGCGCATCGCCTCGAACTCGGCATTGAGAACGATCGGCGACTGCAGCGACAGCATTTCGCTCTGCTCGGGACTCTCGTCGAGCACGTTGCCGAGATTGCCCAGCCGGGTGCGCAAGGTCATGACGTTGCGCTCGCGCAGGCTGTCGATCGGCGGGTTGGTCACCTGGCTGAAATTCTGTCGGAAGAAGTGATGCATGCCGCGGTAGGTGTCGGAGAGCACGGCGAGCGGCCCGTCGTCGCCCATCGAGCCGACGGCCTCCTTGCCGTCCTCGACCATGGGATGGAGGATCATCTCGAGGTCCTCGATCGACCAGCCGACGGCGAACTGGCGCCGGCGCAATTCGTCGGCGGCGAAGCGCTCGGCGGCCGGCGCATCCTGCCGGATCAGCGAGTCGAGCTCGACCGTGCGTGTGGTCCACGTCGCATAGTCGTGCGTGCCGGCCAGCATGTCCTTCAGCTCGTGGTCCTTGTAGAGCGCCGGCTGGTCCATATCGACGGCCAGCATCTCGCCCGGGCCGAGCCGGCCCTTCTCGACGATCGTCGCCTCGTCCTGCGGCACCATGCCGGCCTCGGAGCCGGCGATCAGCAGGTCCGTCGAGGTGCGCACGTAGCGCATTGGCCGGAGGCCGTTGCGATCGAGCCCGACCAGCGCCCACTTGCCGGCGACGGCGGCGATCGCGGCCGGGCCGTCCCACGGCTCCATGACTCCGTTGACGTAGTTGTACATGGCGCGGTGCTGGGGCGGCACCGTCGGATTGAGCGACGATGCCTCGGGAATCATCATGGTCTTGACCATCGGCAGGTTGCGATGGCCGCGCACCAGCAGCTCGAACACGTTGTCGAGCGCCGACGAATCGGAAGCCTCGGGCTGGATGATCGGCTTCAGGTCCTCGATCGCCCGGCCGAAATGCTCGTGACTGAGCCGCGCCTCGTGGCTCTTCATCCAGTTGACGTTGCCCAGGATGGTGTTGATCTCGCCGTTGTGCGCCAGCACGCGGAACGGCTGCGCCAGGCGCCATTGCGGGAAGGTGTTGGTCGAGTAGCGCTGGTGAAAGATCGCGAAGCGCGAGGCGAAGCGCTCGTCGAGCAGGTCGGGATAGAACGCCGACAGGTGCTCGGCGAGGAACATGCCCTTGTAAACGACCGAGCGGCAGCTGAGCGAGCAGACGTAGAACTCGCCGATGTTCTCGGCTTGCGCCGCCTTCTCCATGCGCCGCCGCAGGATATAGAGCTGCTTCTCGAACTCGCGATTGTCGAGCCTGGGATCGCCGCGGCCGATCAGGATCTGCTCGATCTCCGGCCGCGTGGCGTTGGCCTTCTCGCCGATCACCGAGATGTCGACCGGCACCTGGCGCCAGCCCAGGATGGTGTGGCCGAAGCGCAGGATCTCGGTCTCGACGATGGTGCGGCAGCGCTCCTGGGCGGCGAGGTCGGTGCGCGGCAGGAACACCATGCCGACGGCGATGCGGCCGACCTCGGGCATCTCGCCGCTCGAATCGCGCACGTGATCGCGGAAGAAATCCTGCGGGATCTCGACGTGGATGCCGGCGCCGTCGCCGGTCTTGCCGTCGGCGTCGACGGCGCCGCGATGCCACACCGCCTTCAGGGCGTCGATGCCGGCGGCGACCACGTCACGGCGCCGCTTGCCGTCGAGCGCCACGACCATGCCGACGCCGCACGAATCGACCTCTTTGGCCGGGTTGTAGCCGTAGGCGTCGGTGAGCCTGGCGACACCGTCCCGGTAGTCGCGGACGATCTGATGGGCGTTGACGTGGGTCATGGCGTGAACTTTCTTGAAGCTGGTCTTGCTCTTCGGGACCGCGGGCGTCCCGCCCGATCATGCTTAATGTGGGGGCGGGACGCCCGCGGTCCGCACGAGCACTACATATCGGAGAACAGCTTGCCGGCCTCGGCCCAGTTCTCTTTCTTGATGTCGGTCAGGATGATTTGCACGGCGTCGGGCGCGCAGCCGAGCGCGCGGCAGGTGCCCTCGGTGAGCTCTTTGGCGAGCTTGCGACGCTGCTCGAGCGTGCGGCCCTCGAACATCTGGACGTTGATCATCGGCATTGTCCGTCTCCTCTTTGGCTATCGTCAGTTCTTGTGGGCGATCGTCACATGGCCGGGCTGGCCCGCGACACGCTTCAGCCAGCCGTTGATGTGCGAATAGGCGCCGAGGTCGAACCCGCCCTCGTGCGCGACATGGGTGTAGCCATAGAGCGATATGTCGGCCAGGCCGTAGCGGCCGCCGACGAACCAGTCGTTCGCCGCCAGGTGACGCTCCATCACGTCGAGCGCGGCGTAGCCCTTCTTCATGCGCTCGGGCAGGTCCATCTCCTGCAGCGGCGTGAGGCTCGGCAGGATGTGCTTCCAGAAGCGCGCCACGGCGATGTAGGGCTCGTGGCTATACTGCTCGAAGAACATCCATTGCAGCGTCTGGGCGCGGGCCAGCCGGTCGGCCGGCGCGAACGGCGTGCCTTCGGCCAGGTACCACATGATGGCGTTCGACTCGGCCAGATGGGTGCCGTCGGCGAGCTGCAGGGTGGGGATGCGGCCGTTGGGATTCCTCGCCAGGAACTCCGGCGTGCGTGTCTCGCCCTTCAGGATGTCGCGCTCGACCAGCTTGTAGGGCGTGCCGGTCTGCGCCAGCAGCAGCCGCACCTTGTAGCCGTTGCCCGAGTCCATGTAGTCGTACAGCGTCAGCATCGTCGTTCACTCCCCCGCGAGGCGCAGGGCGGCCTGCGCCCTTGTCGTCAGATAGCCATGGATGCGCTCGGCGGCGTCGCGGCCGTCGCGCACCGCCCACACCACCAGCGAGGCGCCGCGCACGATGTCGCCGGCGGCGAACACGCCGTCGAGGCTGGTCATCATGCTGCGCCAGTCGATCTTGAGCGTGCCGCCGCCGTTCACCGCGAGGTCGGGCGCACCCATCGCGGCGGGCAGATCCTCGGCATCGAAGCCCAGCGCGGTCAGTACGAGGTCGGCCTCGATATTGGCGTGCGAGTTGGGGATCTCCTGCGGCGTCTGCCGGCCGCTGGCGTCGGGCATGCCGAGATGGATGCGCACCGAGCGGACGTGGCTCACCTCGTTCTTGCCGAGGAAGCTCTGTGGGGCGGTCAGCCAGACGAACTCGACGCCTTCCTCCTCGGCGTGCTTCACCTCGCGCTGAGAGCCCGGCATGTTGGCGCGGTCGCGCCGGTACAGGCACTTCACCGTCCGCGCGCCCTGGCGCACGGCGGTGCGCACGCAGTCCATCGCCGTGTCGCCGCCCCCCAGCACGACGACGTTCTTGCCCCTGGCGTCGAGCGCGCCCGACTCGAATGCCGGCACCTGGTCGCCGAGACCGATGCGGTTGGAGGCGGTAAGGTAATCGAGTGCCGCGGCGATGCCCGGCAGGCCGACACCCGGGGCCGCGATCTCGCGCGCCTTGTAGACGCCGGTCGCCAGCAGGACGGCGTCGTGGCGCTGGCGCAGCTCGGCCAGCGAGACGTCGCGGCCGACATCGCATTCGAGCTCGAAGGTCACCTTGGAGTCGCGCAGCAGGGCCTCGCGCCGCTGCACGATCTCCTTCTCCAGCTTGAAGTTGGGGATGCCGTAGATCAGCAGGCCACCGACCCGGTCGTAGCGGTCGTAGATCGTGACCTGGTAGCCCTTGCGACGCAGCTGCTCGGCGGCGGCGAGGCCCGCCGGGCCGGCGCCGACGATGGCGACGCTCTCGCGCCGCTCGCGGCGCGGCCGGATCGGCCGCACCCAGCCCTGGCTCCAGGCCGTGTCGGTGATGAACTTCTCGACCGAGCCGATGGTCACCGAGTCGAAGCCCTTCTCGATGACGCAGTTGCCCTCGCACAGCCGGTCCTGCGGGCAGATGCGGCCGCAGATCTCGGGAAAATTGTTGGTCGCCGAGGACAGCTCGTAGGCCTCCTCGAGGCGGCCTTCGGCGGTGAGCTTCAGCCAGTCGGGGATGTTGTTGTTGAGCGGGCAATGGATCTGGCAGAACGGAACGCCGCACTGTGAGCAGCGCGCCGCCTGCTCGGCCGCCTTCTCGCGGGCATAGCCGGCATAGATCTCGCCGAAATCGCGGCGCCGCTCGGCCGCCGGCCGCTTGTCCGGCATGGCCTGCGACGTCCCGACGAACTTCAGCATCCTCTCGGCCATGGGAACTCCACTGCACTTCCTGAAACTTTGCTGCGTCGGCCGTGCACTACGCGCGCCAAAGCTGCGCCTGCAGGCATCGTTTGCCATGTCTTGGAACGTTGGTCAATAGTATTGACCTAATTATAGGTCCGCCTGACTTGAGTAATCTCTGGCCATGACATTTCGATGCATAATAGTATTGAAATAGGACTATATACGTTGAACAAGCAAAATCGGGCGGCAACCGCGGCCGGAGGCGGGCGTCAGGCTGGGGCGTGCTGGTTGTAGCGTCCGCCGAGGCGGAAGCGGTCGAGATAGGTCGGCAGGATGACCTCGGCGGCCGTCGGCGAGATGCCGAGGGTCGCCAGGCTGTTGGCGCCCGGCCGCACGATGTTGTCGTGAGTCAGGAGGTCGACCTGGTCATGGGTCAGGGGCGGAACGGGCAGGAATTCGGCAAACCAGCCGGCGATCTTCATCAGTCTGGCCGGAACGCCGACAATCCGCTTGCGGCGGTCGATCTCGCGCAAGGTCAGCTCGGTGATCTCGCGGTAGGTGTAAACAGTGGGTCCGCCCAGCTCGAACACGCTCTTCGCTGTCTCCGGGCGCTCGAGTACCGCGACGGCCGCGTCGGCCACATCGCCGACGAATACCGGCTGCACCCTGGCCTGGCCATCGCCGACGACCGGCACCACGAAGGGCACCTGCGCAGCGATCCTGGCCAGGCGGGTGAACATGACATCCCCGGGCCCGAACACGACGCTGGGCCGCAGGATGGTCGCTGTCGGGAAGCCCGCGACAACGGCGTCCTCGGCGTCGACCTTTGACCGGATGTAGGGATTGGTCGTGCTGCGGCGATCGGCGCCGATGCCCGAGACATGGATCAGCCGTTCGACACCCGCGGCGGTCGCCGCCTCGGCGATCGCGCGCGCACCGCCGACATGGACCTCCTGGTAGCGCTGCCGGCCGCGCTGGAAGGCGATGCCCGAGGCATTGATCACGGCCTGGCTGCCCGACACGGCGGCAGCAACGGACTGGGGCATGCGGAGGTTGGTGCGCATCACGGTGACCTGGCCGACATCGCCCGCCGTCTTGACCCGCTCGGCCAGCTCGATGCGGCGGCAGGCCACCCTCACCAGCAGGCCTTTTTGTGCCAGCGCCCGCACCATGGCCCGGCCGACGAAGCCGCTGCCACCGAAAATCGTGACCTGTTTGATCCTCATGGCCTGATCCTCATGGACGCTGCCTATAAACCATCGACGTTGCGGCGCAAGCGCGCTGCGGTTGACATCGGCGCGGCGTGGCCCTAACTCACCGCCCGCACAAGCCCGCATGCCGTGCCCAGGTGGCGGAATTGGTAGACGCACTAGTTTCAGGTACTAGCGCCGCGAGGCGTGGAAGTTCGAGTCTTCTCCTGGGCACCATGCGGCGGGCCTCCTCCTGCGGAGGCGGCGCCCGCTGGACTTCAGCGGCTCGGCGACCGGAACGGCAGGTTGCCCGGCTTCAAGGGCGGGCTCATGACCTCGGTGAAATCGGTGAACATCGCGTTGAAGGCGATGCTGACGCGCTCCTGGTTGGTGCGGTTCATCGGCACGCCGTGCAACAGCCAGGACGGAAATATCATCAGGCGCCCGGGCTGGACCTTGACCGACATTCGATTGCCGTTGAAGCGGTTGAGCTGTCGGGTGCGGGCCATCATGGCGACGGCGGCGGGCCGGGGATCGAAGAAATCGATCGATTCCGCGCCGGCCGGAATCTGAACGTAGTAGACGCCGCTGAAGTAGTTGTTGGGATGGGTGTGAGCGCTGTGCAGCCCGCCCGTGGGTCCGATATTGGCCCAGCAGGCGGTGATCGAGACGCCGCGATGGTCGATTTGAAGAAACTCGAGCGCCGCCTTGCAGGCCTTTTGAAGGAGCGACGTCAGCTGGGCGAATTCCGGCCGCGTGTGCATGTCCGTCTCGGTCTGCCAGAAGCCGCCCATCTCCAGTTCCATCGGCCGGGGCGACGTCATGCGCATGATGTCGGCCAGCAGCTGACGGTTCATGGTTTCAGCAAAGGTCGGTTGCAGATCGACTGTCCAGACGGGCGTGGGAAAGAATTCCTGGACACTCGTATTCGCAAACATCGCAAAAAGCCCCGCTGCCTAGAATTTCTTTTGGAAAACGCCAAGCAACGCGACTACGCAGACTACAGGGCGAAATTGCCGGCGCGGTCGGCTCCTTGCAAGCAGAACAATTCACACGCACCATCCTGACATTCGAAGGGAAGCGCATGCACTTTCAGCTCAAGAACCCGGATCCCGGAAGGTGCCGCTTTCGCCGGAGCACCGCGCCGGGTGAGCCAGGTACCCGGTAGATGGCGATCACCCTTCATCGCGGCGACCTTCCGGCCGGCCTGTCGTTCGGCACGAGTGTCGCCGTCGATACCGAGACGATGGGCCTCAATCCGCACCGCGACCGGCTGTGCCTGGTCCAGCTCTCGGCGGGCGACGGCAACGCCCATCTGGTTCAGATGCCGCGCGGTCGCTACGACGCGCCGCGGCTGGCCGCCCTGCTGGCGGATGCCAGCGTCCTCAAGCTGTTTCATTTCGGCCGCTTCGACATCGCCTCGCTCGAGCATGCGCTGGGCATCCGCTGCGAGCCGGTCTATTGCACAAAGATCGCCGCCAAGCTCACCCGCACCTTTACCGACCGCTACGGCCTGAAGGACCTCTGCAAGGAGCTGATCGGCGTCGATCTGTCGAAGCAGCAGCAGACCTCGGATTGGGGCGCCGAGTCGCTGAGCGACGAGCAGCTCGCCTATGCCGCGTCCGACGTGCTCCATCTGCACGCACTCAAGGCCAAGCTCGACGCCCTGCTCGAGCGTGAGGGCCGCACCGAGCTGGCCGAGGCCGCCTTCCGCTTCCTGCCGACGCGCGCCCGGCTCGATCTCGCGGGATGGCCCGAGATCGACATATTCGAGCATTGAAGCTCGAGACGCCGCGTCTGCGTCTGCGGCCCTGGCAGGAAGACGATCGCCCGGCGTTTGCCGCTCTGCATGCCGATCCCGAGGTGATGGCCGACCTCGGCGGTCCGATCGATCGCGTGGCAAGCGATGCCAAGTTCGACCGCTATGTTGCAAATTTCGCCCGGCACGGAATTTCCCGCTGGGCGGTCACGGCACGCGATGGCGACTTCCTCGGCTACGCCGGCGTGACGCCGGAACCGGATAGCCATCCCCTGGGGCGTCATTGCCAAGTCGGCTGGCGCTTCGCGCGGCGGGCCTGGGGCCACGGCTATGCCACGGAAGCCGCTTCGGCGACCCTCGATGACGCTTTTGGCCGCGCTGGGTTGCGCGAGGTCCTGGCCTACACGGCGGCCGACAATGCGAGATCGCAGGCCGTCATGGCCCGGCTCGGGCTGCGTCGCGATTCAGGACGGGACTTCACAATGAACGGCTGGCACGGCCTGGTTTGGGTGGCGCGGCGCGCTTAGGGTGGGCCGCGGGCCGCATCAAATCGGCTGAAATCTGGCACGGATTTTGCTACACATCCCGCAGGGAGGTCTAACCCGGCCTTTCGGGGGTGTTGGCACATGCGTATCGGTCCGAGTCTCATCCTGACGTCACGCCAGACCCTGGCGATGACACCGCAGCTTCAGCAGGCGATCAAGCTGTTGCAATTTTCGCATCTCGAGCTCGCGGCCTTCATCCAGCAGGAACTCGAAAAGAACCCCCTTCTGACCGAGGGTGCGGTGGAGGACGGCCAGGCGGCGGACACCGATACCCCTGTCCTCGAGGCCCCGACGGATACCGCAGATGCCCTGGCTGCCGCCGCGCCGGCGCTTGCCGATGCCGACGAGCGCTGGACGCGCGAGCACGCCGATCGCGGTGGTGATGGCGCGGCAAGCCGGGTCGGCCAG
>NZ_JBFWZI010000167.1:11144-15798 GCF_050185545.1 Reyranella sp.
CGAGGCCCCGACGGATACCGCAGATGCCCTGGCTGCCGCCGCGCCGGCGCTTGCCGATGCCGACGAGCGCTGGACGCGCGAGCACGCCGATCGCGGTGGTGATGGCGCGGCAAGCCGGGTCGGCCAGCGCGAGGATGCGCCCGACGCGCTCGACTTCGTCGCCGATCGGCCGCGCTCGCTCGCCGCCTATGTGCTGGAGCAGCTCGACATCCTGTTCTCCGATGCCGCCGAGCGGCGGATCGCGCTCAAGCTCGCCGAAGGTCTCGACGAGGCGGGCTACTGCCGCCTCGACGCCGCGGTCGTCGCCGAGGCGGTCGGCGTCGAGCTCGCCCGGGTCGAAGCCGTGTGGACCCGGTTGCGTGGCATCGAGCCAGCCGGCCTGTTCGCCCGGACGCTGGCGGAGTGCCTGGCGGCCCAGCTCGCCGAGCGCAACCGGCTCGACCCGGCGATGAAGGCGATGCTCGACAACCTCGATCTGGTCGCCGCCGGCGAGCTCACCCAGCTGCGCCGCCGCTGCGGTGTCGACGAGGAAGATCTGCGTGACATGCTGGCGGAACTGCGCACCCTCGATCCGCGCCCGGGCCAGGCGTTCGAGTTCGAGCCGATCCAGCCGGTTGCACCAGACCTCGTTCTGCTACCGGCCAAGGATGCCGATACCGGCGAGGAAGGCTGGCACATCGAGCTCAACACCGATGCGCTGCCCAAGGTTCTGGTCGATCGCAACTACCACGCCATCCTGATGAAGGGCGCGCGCGCCAAGCCGGAGCGCGACTTCGTCGCCGAGCGCTTCCAGTCCGCCAACTGGCTGGTCAAGACGCTGGAGCAGCGCGCCACCACCATTCTCAAGGTGGCGCGCGAGATCGTGCGCCAGCAGGACGCCTTCTTCCGCCAGGGGGTGAGCGCGCTGCGGCCGCTGGTGCTGCGCGACATCGCGATCGCCACCGAGCTGCACGAGAGCACGGTAAGCCGCGTCACCTCGAACAAGTACATCGCCACGCCGCGCGGCATCTTCGAGCTCAAGTACTTCTTCACCTCGGCGCTGCCGGCGCGCACGCCCGGCGCGACCGTGTCTTCCGAATCGGTGCGCTCGCGCATTCGCCATCTGGTGGGGGCCGAGAATGCGCAGCACCCGTTGTCGGACGACCGCATCGTCGACCTGCTGAAGGGGGAGGGCATCGAGATCGCGCGCCGCACGGTGGCGAAGTATCGTGAAGCCATGCGCATTCCTTCATCCGCCGAGCGCCGCCGGCTCGGCCGCCTGGGCATGGCGCGCAGCCTGCCGCCGGCCCTCTCCAACACCGCTCTGGCGCCGCCGATGTTGGCGGGTTCGGCCGACTGAACGAGGCTCGGCAATGGCCACGCGGCCCGGCTTGACCCGCACGGTCGAGGCGCTTATAGGGGCGCACCTTTCGCCCAGGGGTGCGACTGGTCCCTGCGTGGCAACCCATTGGTGACATTGTGGAAATCGCCGATTTGCTGACCGGTCCCGAGGCGGTCCTGGCGAACGTGAAGGCATCCAGCAAGAAGGCATTGCTGGCCGAATTGGCGAACAGGATCGCCACCCTCCTGAAGCTCGACGAGCGCCGCCTGTTCGACCGACTGCTCGAGCGCGAGCGGCTCGGCTCGACCGGCATCGGCGGGGGCATTGCGATTCCCCATGGCCGGCTGCCGAACATCGCCAAGCCATCCGGCCTGTTCGCCCGGCTCATCCATCCGATCGATTTCAACGCCATCGACGAACGGCCGGTCGACATCGTGTTTCTGCTGATCGCCCCCGAGGGGGCGGGCGCCGACCATCTCAAGGCCCTGGCGCGGGTGTCACGCTTGCTGCGCGATCGCAACCTGGTCGACAAGCTGCGTGCGACCGACAGCGCCGAGGCGCTCTACGCGCTCCTGATCGAGCCGGTGCAGACGCAGTCGGCGGCTTAGCCGAGAAGCTCAGAGTCTTGCGGACCGCGGGCGTCCCGCCCACTCAAGGGCGTTCGCAGACAGACGTACGAGCGGGCGGGACGCCCGCGGTCCAGATGATCAATGCACCAGGGCCGGCTCGAGGTCGTGCTGGCGGATCAGCGCCTGCGCGATCTCGACCGAGGGTGCGGCGGCGACCGCCTTGCCGTCGGCCGAGAAGATGCCGATCGCGTGCGCGCCGTCGGGCAGGTTGATCGGCTTCACATAGGCGATCTGCTGGGCGCCGAGGCTGAGGAAGGCGTCGTCGGGAAGGCGGGTGAAAGTCGTCGTCGTCTGCTCGTTTTCCATGGCTACCTCCTTGGCAGCGTCCATACCCGTCCTATCGCATTCGCCGGGCGGCGATGACGATGGTGGTGCTTTCCTCCACGTTTCTATTGCCGCCATCGATGGGAATGGTGCGGATGCGCGGTTCGACCACCGGCCGCACCAGATCGATCGACAGCAGCCCGTTATCGAGACGGGCGCCGGTAACCTCGATGCCGTCGGCCAGCATGAAGGCACGCTGGAACTGACGGGCGGCGATGCCGCGATGGAGGAACACCCGCGTCGTGTCGTCGGTCTGCTTGCCGCGCACCGACAGCTGATTCTCGATCAGCTCAATCACCAGATCGTCGGTCGTGAAACCGGCGACGGCCAAGGTGATGCGCAGCCCGTTTTCGCCAATGCGCTCGATGTTGTACGGGGGGTAGCCCTCGGCGTTCTTGGCCAGTCGGTCCAGCGTCCGCTCGAACTGGTCGAAGCCCAGCAGCAAGGGCGAATTGAAGATCGGCATACGACTCATGCAACCCCCCTCCACGGAGCGAGCGGCCCGGAAACCCGATAAGGCGTTCCCTTGGGGTGAATCTGGGGAGCAGGCGGGCCGGTTCAAGGCCCGCGGGCGGGAGCGCCCGTCCGGGTGTCGGGGGAACCAGCTGAACGGGGGCGTTTTCAAGGCATCGCCATGGCAGGCCCCGTCGGGTAGACTGTCGACACCCCTCACCCGCCCGGTGGCAGTCCTGCCAGGCCAAAACGACACAAGCTGATGACGCTGGTTGCTTCAGATTCGCGACGGCCCGGTGATCCTTTGGTAGCAGGCGAGCGTCCCTTGCGCTCCACGCCGGCCATCCGTCGCACCAAGGCCTCCCTCGAGGCTCCGGCCGAGCCGCGCGCCGTCCGCCGCTGGCTGCTCGGCTCCCGCCTTTACTCGATGACCTTGGGCTATGGCAGCCCAAGCACCTTCTTCGCCGTGGCGCCCGACAACTGGCCGGGCGATCCGGCGATCGGCCATCGCCTGCTGTCTGGCGAGCTGCAGGCGCGCGGCCACGTCGATGCGGTGGCGCCGGAGGCGTCCGATCCGCCGTGGCAGCGCGCCGGCGCGTCCCCGTTCTGGCTGGAGGCGCTGAACGGCTTCGGCTGGCTGCGTGACCTGCGCGATTCGGGCGACATCGCAGCCGCCTCCCTGGCGGTCCGGCTGGTCGACGATTGGACCAACCAGGAGTGGCGCTGGTCGCCGATCACGTGGCGGCGCGAGGTGCTGGCCGAGCGCATCGTGGCGTGGATCCGCCATTACGACTGGATGGCGGCGGCGGCCGATCCGGGTTTCGCCGCCCGCTTCGTGTTCTCGCTCGCCCGCCAGCGCACCCATCTCAAGCGCGCGCTGCGCGCCGGCCTGATCGGCCACGATGCGGTCGCGGCCCTGAAGGCGCTGGTCTTCGCCGACCTTGCCTTCCTGCGGGATGGCCGGGCCTTCGAAAGAAGCCTCGAGCAGACGCTGGGGCGACTCGGCAAGTTCGTGAAGCGCTACGTGCTGCACGATGGCATCGTGGCCGAGCGCGCGCCGCACCTGCAGGTCGTCGTACTCCGACACCTGCTCGACGTCCGCGCGGCGCTGACCTCGGCCGAGCGCCGCCCGCCCGCCGAGCTGGTCGCCGCGATCGACCGGCTGGCTCCCATGCTGCGCTTCTTCCGTCACGGCGATGGCGGGCTGGCCCTGTTCAACGGCGCCTGGGAGGGCGATCGCACGCTGATCGACCTGGTGCTGGCGCGGTCGGGGTCGAGCGAGCCGGCGCCCAAGTCGGCACTGGTCAGCGGCTTCCAGCGGCTTGCGGCGGGCACCTCGCTGGTGATCGCCGATTCGGGCAGCCCGCCGGGACGCGGCATGGACGGCATCGCCCATGCCGGCACGCTGTCGTTCGAGATGAGCGCGGCGCACGAGCGGCTGATCGTCAATTGCGGCACCTATCCCGGTGCGGCGCGCGAATGGCGGCATTTCATGCGCTACACGGCGGCGCACAGCACGGCAGTCGTCGACGACACCAATTCGAGCGAGATCACCAATCACGGCTCGCTCGAGTATCGCGCCGGCAACGTGCTGGTCGATCGCGCCGACTCCGATGGGGCGCAGTGGCTCGACATGTGCCACGACGGCTATCGCTCGCTCTACGGCATTGTCCATCGCCGGCGGATTTGGCTGTCGGCCGACGGCGGCGACCTGCGTGGGGAGGACACCTTCGTCGGCCCCGAAGGCCGACCGGTGACGCTGCCCGACCGCCGCTTCATCGTCCGCTTCCACCTGCATCCCGCGGTCAAGGCGACCCTGGCGCAAAGCGGCCAGGCGGTGCTGATGCGCCTGCCGAGCGGCCGCGCCTGGCGCCTGCGCGCCTCGGGTGCCGGCATGGGCCTGGCCGAGAGCATCTATCTCGGCGAG
>NZ_JBFWZI010000168.1:0-15728 GCF_050185545.1 Reyranella sp.
CTGGTCGAACGGCTGGCAAATGGCCAGCCGCAGCCCCCACAGCGTGACGTGATCAGGTATGTCGGGATGGCCGGCAGAGCCGAACAGGATCGCATCGTGCCGGGCGATCAGGTCGCGGCCGTTCTCGGGCATCATGCGGCCGTGCTTCTTGTAGTATTCGCCGCCCCAGCCGAAGCGGTCGAAACCGATCGCAAAGCCGCCGTCGCGCCTGGCCACGGCGCCCAGCACCTCGACGCCGGCGTCGACCACCTCCGCCCCGATTCCGTCGCCTGGAATGGCCGCGATCCTGTACGTCTTCATCATCATCCTCCCGATTTGTCCTTCTAGTCCGGACGGCGGGGAAACGTCGAGCGGGCAAGCCCCCGCTGGCCCGCACGAGTGCCGCGCCGATGAGCGCCGCGGAGGTTGGCCGAGGCTGGCGGTTGGTGCGATAGTTCGCGGTGCCTGGACGGAACTTTCCCGCGGCGAAATTCCGCCCGGGCGAGCGCGTGGGGGAGCAGCATGCCGAAGCTCGAAAACTGGAAGGTCGACAGCGATGCCGTCTGGCACGAACGGATCGGCTCCCATACCGTCGCCCTGCGCCACCCCGCCTATCCCGTGGAGAAGGATTCGTGGAACGGCACGCCCGCCGCGCTCCGGCTCTTCGTGGCGCACTATCTCACGCAGGTGGCACCCGCCCTCGGCCTTCCCGTGCTGTTCGTCGGCGACACCGACGATTTCAGGGTTCCGCTCGCCTGGCTGAAGCTGCCGAACGAAGGCGACCTGAACCGCGATCCACGCAGGTCGTTCTGGGTCAGCCGATTCAGGCGGGGCTTCGACGGATCCGGGTTGCTCGATCGCACCGTCGTCCTGCTTGCCAGCGTTACCAGGTCGGCCAACGACGGCGATGGTGTCCTGGGCGGCCGGCTCGGGCTCCGGGTGGTGGCCCACGTCACGCCGCCCGGTATCCAGCCGCGCACGATCCGAATCACCAGCGTGGCCCGATCGCTGGATCTGCCGAAGGTTCTCGTCGCGCAGCCGATCTCGCCAACCGTGCAGAAATTCTACAATGCTCTCTTCGACGACAAGTCGAATGGCATCGTCCCTTCATCGCTGGGTCATTTTGCCGGCCTGAATTCCGGCGCTTCCGGGTCGCTCGATGGCGTGCGCGTCACCAGCGAGGCGCACAACAATGTCGGTGCCGAGCTCTACGCCACCGTGGCGAGGCCGACCGGAAACCCCCAGGGACTGGCCTATGCCGTCACGGTCCGCGTCACTTTCGACGGCCATACGATCATCCCGCACGAGATCGACAGGCGCCCGCTCGTGGCGCACGCCGCGCCGCCGGTGTCGGTCGGTCTCTTCACCACGGATCCGGCGTCGAAAGCGGGCCCGGGTCGCCTGATCGATGCGCGGCCGAATCGCTCGGGAGCACGACTCGACCGCTACACGGAGAACAATATCCGCCTCGATGGGCTGGAGCTCGACAACTACGGCGATGCCCGGCTCGAGGACGATCGGGAGCTCGTCCGTGTTCTTCAATCGAAGCTCGTCGACCCCGACGCAGACGAATCGGCGACCGAAGTCGACAAGCCGCGCGACGCGCAGCATCCCCGGACGCCGGCATTCGCCGCCTTCAGCGGCTATGAGCGCGGCCGCGCTCAATTCGACCAGCGGCGCCTGCGTCCCGTGTTCGACACTGTCGCGGCATATGGTCTGCGGCCCTACGGCTACTTTCGCTTCGCCGACAATCCCGTGCACGTGCGCTATCGTTCGCCGATCATCCCGGGACCGGGCAAGGACGGCAAGACGGTGAATGCCCAGGTGATTCTCGATTCGCCGCGGGCGAATCTCATCGCATCGACCGAAGAGTGGGTCCCGGCCATCCTGCGATCGCCGGAAGTGCGCTTCGCCCTCGCCGACCTGAAGCGCACGTCCGCCCGCCGCGATGCGCTCGGCCTCGGCGCCGATCCGCGCTGGAGCTGGCACGAGTACTGTCACGTCCTCCTTGGAGGCCAGACAGGCCGGCTGGAGCTCCACTTCGCCCACAGTGCCGGCGACGCGATGGCGGCCATCGCCTGCGACCCTTCATCCGAGCTGGCGCGCTCGCCCTGGACACGGGGCTACACCTTTCCGTGGGTCTACCTGCATCGCCGTCATGACCGCAGGGTCGAGGACGGCTGGGGCTGGTGCGGCCGGCGCCACCGGCCGAACCGATTCGTCTGGCCCGACAGCAACAGCCGCCACAAGGGCTATGAATCCGAGCAGATCCTGTCGACGTCGCTGTTCCGGCTCTATCGCGCCCTGGGAGGCGATACCGACGACGAGGCGGGAAGCCCGGACGAGGCTGCCCGCCAGCGCGCCGCCGACTACGCGCTCTATCTCATCCTGCGCGCCATTTCCCTGATGCCGGCACATCACGTCGGGCTGCTCGAAACGCCCGACCAGCTCGTGACCACACTGGTCGAGGCCGACATCGCCACCCTGCCCGCTCCCAACGGTCCGCTGCGGGACCGTGTCGGCGGGTGGGCCCACAAGGTCATCCGCTGGGCCTTCGAGGCACAGGGCCTCTACGCCACCGACGATCCCGAGGTGATCGTCGAGGCCCCCGGCCTGCCGCCTCCGGTCGACATTTTCATCGACACGCAGCGGCGACCCCAGTTGCAGGGACCACTCTCGCGTGGCGGCTACCAACCGGTGTCGCTGCGCTGGAACGGCCCGGGGGAGAAGCCCTGGCACGCCAGCGCCGAAGCCATTCATATCGATTCCTCCGGCATCCGGGTCGCCGTCCGCAACCGGGGAAACGAGCGGGCAGACGAGGTCACGGTGTCGCTGTGGTGCAAGACGCACCCGTCCGGCGCAGCGCAGCCGCCGACCTGGGACGGCTCCTGGACCTGCATCGGCAATGCAGGACCCATTACCGTACCCGCCTGGCCCGCCGAGGCTGTTTCGGTCGGGCCCTTTGCCCAGCCCGCGCCGCCATCGAGCGGACACCTGTGGATCCTGGCGATCGCCCATTGCCCCGGCGATCCCGCGAATACCGATCCGGGGACGTTGCTGCCCACGGCGAACACGGCCAATCGACCCTCGATCGTCGACCTGGTCGCCGGCGACAATAATCTCGGGCTTCGGGTGATTTAGGCGGTGCTCCGCAGTGGCGCTCGTGGGATGGGTTAACAACAGGAATAGCGCCCACTGGTGTTACGCGCTCATAGGCGCTGACTTTGCCAAAAGAACGCGTCATGCGCTGGGCGCGCGCCACTCCGATGGCGCTCTTCTTGGTGACTACATATCCCTTGAGCGCCATCGGAGTGGCGCGCTCCCAGCGATGAACTACATCCATTCGGCGCGGGCGAGGTTGAGCACGCGGCGCAACGACGGACACTCGATCAGCCTGCTGTTGCGCACCTTGAAATCTTCCGCCACGCCGGGCGGCGTCGCCGCGTCGACTATCGGATCATCCTCGGGATGACCTTCCGAAGGCTGGACCGGCGGCTTGGTGAGAAGAGCCCACACGGCCCCCGCCATCCAGCGACTGGCGAGCGAATCGGATGGATAGTGCACGCCGGCGCGTTCCCTGTTCTTGGCCAGTCGCGTGGCGAGCCACAGCAATGGCCCGGTGAACACGTGGTCCTGCGCCCGCTTCATGACATCGGCCAGCGACGGCTGCTGCAGCGGTCCGGCCGGGACGACCGGCCCAGCCGGGCCGAGCGGATTGGGCGGTGACCCGGGAGTGGCGGGCTCGCCGAACCGGACCGCGACCTCGGGGATCTCGAGCAGCAGCAGGGCGATGAAATGACCCAGGAAGGAATGACCACTGGGAAAGGACGGATGCCGCGGCGGGCCGAACGGCGGCACCAGCCCGGGACAGATGAACGACGGCCGCACCCTGCGGAAGTGCTGCTTGTAGTTCATGTAGAAGATGTTGCCGATGGCGAGACCGCAGCGGATCAGCTCGATGGTCCACGGGCGCCGCTCGCTGTCGATTCCCAGCATGGCGATGAAGTAACCGGGCAGGCCGTCCGCCTGCGCGTTGATCTCGCCCATGTAGCGGTCGCGGTCGTCCTCCATGAGATCGAACAGGGTGGCGATCTCCCCTGTGATGAAGGGATCGAACTCTCTCTGCCATTTCAGATGATCGTTCCTGGTCAGCCAGCCGCGATCGACCAGCTGATCGGTCGTGAACCGCCACTTGCCATGCTCGGCGGCGAACTCGCAGGCCGCCAGGATCGAGGGCAACGAACGATCCTGGTCACGCAGCCAAACCCCGAGGCCGGGATCGAACGGCAGGGTCCAGAAGCGCAGCGCCGGATCCCAATCGTTGGTTTGCCACTTGAGGTCGAGACCCGTGGGCGTCGGATCGACGATGAAGGGGCGCTCGCTGGGAAAAGCACGACCGCCGTAATTGTCCGGCGCGAAGTCGAGCGCCCACGGCTTGAAGCCGAGCTCGACCGGCGTGGCGTAGTAGCTCCAGGGGATCGGCCCCATGCCGCCGAATCCGGTGCCGGTGCCGGTGCCCGTACCGGTGCCAGTTCCCGTTCCAGTGCCCGTGCCCGTTCCAGTTCCTGTGCCTGTGCCCGTGCCGGTTCCCGTGCCCGTGCCCGTGCCGGTTCCCGTGCCCGTGCCAGTTCCCGTGCCGGTTCCTGTTCCGGTGCCGGTGCCGGTGCCAGTTCCGGTTCCTGTGCCCGTACCGGTCCCTGTTCCCGTTCCGGTGCCTGTGCCCGACGCTATGGTCATGACGATGCTCCCCCGCTTTGTGTCGCCGTCGATATGTCGATCGGCCTGCGACGAAAGAATGGCCGGCCGCCCGCTACTCCGGCAACTCTGCCAGCCGAAAGCCGTCGGCGAGCCGCTCGAGGTCGCCCGGCCGACGCAATGGATACCAGGACGTGAAGACAGACACGCGAAAGCCCGGCTCGATCTCCAGGACCTGCTTGGCGGTTGCCTTCGCCCCTTCGAGGTCGCCGGCCAACGCCAGCGAGGCCGTCAAGGTGCGCAGGCAGGCAGAGAAGCGCGGGTTGATGCGTTGCGCCTTACGCAGCCAGCCAACCCCCTGGTCGTAGCGGCCGCTGACGAACTCGGCGAGCCCGGCCACGGTGCAGAACCAGAAATTGAGCGGATCGTAGGGGCTCAGCCGCCACGCGTTGCGCAGCCTCTCGAACGCTTCGTCGGGCCGGCCGAGAAAACAGTAGGTCGACGCGCTGATGCCCCAGGCGAACGCCGAATTCTCGTTGAGGTACAGCGCCCGCTCGAAGTAGTCGACCGCGCTGTCCAGGCTGTGGTTGAGGAATCCCTGGATGTGCCCCGCGACGGCAAGACAGAAGGCGTCTTCCGGATCGAGCTCGACAGCCCGCATCGACGCCTCGATCGCGAGCTTTGCGTCGCCCGCGAGATCGGTCGATCGGCCGTCGCCGCGCTTGAGATTGAGCCACCAGGCGAGATAGGCGTGGGCCAGGGCGTAGGACGAATCGAGCTCGACCGCGCGCTGCAGGTACTTCCCGGCATCGAAGAACTGCTGATCGTCGAGCGAATAGATGAGCGAGAGGGCGCGCAGCAGGCACTCGTAGGCGTCGAGACTGTCGGTCGGCTTTGTGAGCGCGCGGGCCGTCTCTGCCTTGTAGACCTTGGGCTCGATCTCGCCGGCGATGCGATTGGCGATCTTGTCCTGGAAATCGAAGATCTCGCTGTCCAGCCCGTCGAACTTGTCCGCCCACAGAGCGCGATTGGACACCGCGTCGAACAGCTCGGTGGTGATACGCAGGCGCGAAGCGCGGCGGCGCACGTTGCCTTCCAGGATGTAGCGCACGCCCAGCTCGTCGGCGATGGCGCGGCCATCGCGCTTGTCGTCGCGGTAGCGGATCGTGGAGTTCCAGGCGATCACGTACAGGCCGTGGCTGCGCGACAGGCTGCGGATGATGTCCTCGCTGATGCCGTCGCTGAAATAGGCCTGGGTGGTGTCGCCGCCCTGGTCGCGGAAGGGCAGGACGGCGACGGCCGGCCGCTTTCCCCACGACAGGTGCGGCTGGCGCCGAACCGGAATGCTGGTCGCCGCTCCGGGCGGCTCGATGCGATAGACCCTGATCGGCCGGCTGATGTTCTTCAGTTCGCGTTCGCCCAGGTCGCGAAAGGTCAGCGTCATCTTGTTCCAGACGTAGTCGTGCACCGCACTGGTGGCGACGATCTCGCCCGGCTTGGCGAGCGACAGGATGCGGGCGGCGACGTTCACGCCGTCACCAATGATGGTGTCGTTGTCGACGATCACGTCCTCGACATTGATGGCGATCCGCAACGACAGCGGCACCGTGCCGCCGGCCGCCTCGAGCTGGGCGACACCGCGCTGCGTCTCGAGCGCCCAGCTGACGGCGTCGACGGCACTCGGGAACTCGACCAGGATGCTGTCGCCGGCGGTATGCTGCAGCCGGCCGCGATACTCGCGGAACTTCGGATCGATCAGCTCGGAGCGCAACAGCTTCCACGCGCGCAACGTCTCGAGGTCGTTGCGTTCCATGTGGCTCGACCAGTCCACGACGTCGGCGAAGGCGACGGCGGCGAGCCGCCGCGTCACCGAAAATGCCTCTCCCATCGCCCTCTCTCAACCGCGCCGATGTCCGGTACAGGCGCAGGTCGGGTCGACACGCTCCCGAAACGGTTCGCGCGCGGTTGCCTGTCCTTGCGCCCGACGCTCCGGATCGGCGGCGACGCAACCCGCCGACCCTAGCAAAGAGCACCTCGTGCAACAGCAACTTATTGAATCACCTGGGGCACACCCCGAAAACCTCGGTGCGCCGGCAGCATGCCCCGACTGGCACTGACTTTTCCCATCGACATGGCCTCTTTGCTGGGAGCGCGCCACTCCGATGGCGCTCATGGGATGCGTAACCACCAAGAAGAGCGCCATCGGAGTGGCGCCCTCCCAGCGCATGGCGCGTTCTTTCGGCAAAGATTAAGTCAGCGCCAATGAGCATGCCTCCTGTCGCGCCGACTGACGAGACCGTGATCAGGTTACCTTGCGACCGCTTGTCGGAAATTGATGGCCCGGGCAAGAATGGCCTTCCCTTCCGGAGAACACCCCCTATGACTATCGAAGCATTCGCCGCCTCCTGGGCGCCTCGCCTGCTGAGCGTCCTGCGCATCGTGTCCGGCCTGCTGTTCCTGCAGCATGGCACGGCGAAGTACCTGAAGATTCCCGTCCTGCAGATGTTCGCCAAGGTCGAGCCCTTCTCCCTGGTCGGCATTGCCGGCATGCTCGAGCTGGCGGGCGGCGTTCTGCTGATCCTGGGATTGTTCACGCGCTGCACGGCCTTCGTCCTGTCGGGCCTGATGGCCGTCGCCTATTTCCTCGCCCATGCGCCGCTCGGCTTCTATCCGATCGCCAATGCCGGCGAGCTCGCGGTGCTCTACTGCTTCGTGTTCCTCTACATCGCCGCCGCCGGACCGGGCCCCTGGAGCCTCGACGCGGCGCGGCAGAAGTAGCTGCAACAGCCCTGCGATCTGCACTATGGGGACGTCGTCGGACCGCCCCGTGCGGCCGTTTCGCTATGCCTGACGACACGTACCCTGGAGTGACACTCGTGCCCAAGCGCGTTCTGCTCCGCCGCCCTACCGCTGCTGGTGAAGGCGGGGCTGGCACGGGGTTAGAGAAGCACCAACTCGGTTTCCTGGATCACGCGCCGCCGACGCTTCGACGAAAGAAATTGCCACAGATGAACACGGATGCTTGACATGACCTTGGACCGGCGCCGTCTCGACCAGACATCGGAAAGTATTCTCGGCGGCGCATTTGCCGTAAGTCTGCAACGACTCCCGCTTTGAGCTCGAGCGATCCGGGTTCATCTGTGTTTATCTGTGGCTGAGAATCAGAGAGGTCAGGCGATGGCGCTGAAAAGGGTTGCCCTCGAGATCGGGATGGGCACGGACATCCGCGGCGGCGATTACACCAAGGCCGCGGTGCGCGCGCTGCGCGACGCGCTGTGGCACAACTCGCTCACCGTCGCCGGCGCGGTCGGCAAGTCGAGCGACGACATGCATGTCGAGGTGATGATCGGCGTGCCCAGGCCCGATCAGGTCGACACCAGGGAGGTGCTGGCGGTGCTGCCGCACGGCACCGGCACGGTGAAGGTGGTCGAAGGTGGCCTCGAGATTCCCAACGAAGCGGGCACGGACAAGACGGTGATCGCCCAGGCGGCCGCCATCGTCCGGCTCGATCTGTAAGGAGGCTGCCATGCCCGCCAAACGCGTCATCCTCGAGCTCGGCACCGGCAACGACCTGCACGGCGGCGACTACACCAAGGCCGCGCTGCGCGCCGTTCAGGACGCCCTGCACCACAGTTCGCTCGTCATGCTGCGCACGCTCGGCGTCAATCCCAAGACCGGCATGTTCGTCGACGTCACCATCGGCGTGGCGCAGCCCGACAAGGTCGACACCGAGAAAGTGCGCGCCTCGCTGCCGCACGGCATCGTCACTGTGAAGGCGGTCAAGGGCGGGCTCGACGTGCCCGATCCCGAAGGCAACGACCCGGCCGTGATCGCCAGCGCCGCGGTCTGCGTGCGGCTGGAACTGCCGTGAGAAGCTCATGGCCGGGAGCGCGCCACTCCGATGGCGCTCTTCTTGCCTATCACACATCCCATGAGCGCCAGCGGAGGGGCGCGCTCCCAGCAGAAAAGACGTCGGCCCGCCTATCCGCGCACCAGCAGCTTCAGGCCCTGCTCGAGGGCGAGCCGCGCCATCGCCTCGAGATCGTCGCCGGTGGCGCTGCTGACCGGGTGGCCGATCACGGCGAAGCGGTAGCCGGGCATGCCGAGCACGCGGCTCATCAAATCGGCGGCGCTGGTGAAGCGCTGGGTCATCACGCTGAAAGCGGGGACGTTGAGGCGTTCAGCGGTGACGGAGTCGTGCAGACTGCACGATGAGCAGCTGCCTCAATCTCCTATGCCGGAGATGACCGCATCCCACTTGCGGATCTCCGCCACGATGGGCGCGTCGGCCGGCGCGCTGTAGTTCGACTTGGTACGACTCACCACGCGGGCGACACCATGTTCCTC
The DNA here is from genome assembly GCF_050185545.1 of Reyranella sp. Classification (GTDB taxonomy): domain Bacteria; phylum Pseudomonadota; class Alphaproteobacteria; order Reyranellales; family Reyranellaceae; genus Reyranella. The sequence continues at coordinate 9,022 of NZ_JBFWZI010000168.1, forward strand.
GCGCAGCATCCGGTCGAGATGGCGGAAGAAGCCCTTGGTGCCTTCCTTGCCGTTGGAGATGAAGCCGATCGTGCGGCCTTCCAGCGACGGCAGGCGCGGGGCGAGCTGCCCCACCGCAGGCGTCTTCTCCGGTGTCGGATCGAGAACCTGGAATGTCATGTGCTGCTCCTGACTTCGATGACGATGCGCCGGGGGGCGCTCATGCTCATGCGGACCGCGGGCGTCTCGTCCGCTCATGATTCATGAGCATCAACGGACGAAACGCCCGCGGTCCGCATGAGCATGAGCTTCTCCTCTTCATTCCGCTCAGCCCTTCGGCGGCTCGCAGTCGACGCAGGCGCCGATCGCCAGGGTGACGGCGTGGCTCTTGTTGCCGAGCCACGGCGGGATCACGGCGCCGAAGCCGCCGGCCGGACCACCGGCTGCGACGACCAGGAGCTGGTCGGCCGACTCCATCGCCGGATAGACGCTGTCGCCGCGGTCTCGCACCACGGCGCCCTTGCCGACAGTGGCCCATTCGCGGCGATGGATGCGCGCCCGCTCGTGGATGAAACTGGCGACGTCGGTCTTGCTCCAACCCGCCGCCTGCAGGTGCTCGCGCAGCTGCTTGGGAACGATCAGCGCATAGTTGCCGGGATGGATCGAGTAGTGCCGCAGGTTGGCGCGCATCTCGGCGGCGAAGGTCTCCAGGATCTCCTCGGGCTTCGTCGTCCACTCGTTCATGATCTGGCGCGGCGCGCCCGCCGCCATCACGGTCACCGCCGAGGCCTCCTTCGGGATTCCGCGCTGCTCGGCGAGCGAGAGCCAGGTCGAATCCTCCTCGTCCTCGGCAACGCAGTAGCTGAACTTGCCGGGATGGCCCAGGGTCGAGCGGTCGATGGCGCCCGGCCGGACATCCATCAGGTTGATCAGGCAGAGCCTGAGCGCCCGGCCGATCACCGCGGTGGCGCGATCGCTGTTGCCCAGCGCGTTGAAGGTGCCGGCGGCGCCGAGCTCGCGCCGGATCGGCCCGTTCAGCACCACCAGCACGGCACAGCCTCCGGTGCTCGCGGTGGCGCCGTGCATCAGGAATTCCTCGCGCATCATCGCCGTCCAGGCGGTGATCACGACCGGGAAGTGCATCGGCAGGCAGCCCGCCATGACGGCGTTGACGGCGAGCTTCTCGGCGGTGACGGCGAGCCCGCGCACCGGCTCGATGCCGATCAGCTGGTCCGGCGGCATCATCGCCCACTCGAGGCAGGCCTCGACCGCCTCCCGCGTCGGCGGCACGATCGGCAGGCCATCGGTCCAGCCGTTGCTGTGGTAGAGCTCCTGGACGGCGGCGATGCCGTCGACGTCGTAGGTCCGCGAAGAGAGCTGCACGTGATTCCTCCGAAGGACGAAGCATAGCGCCGCGAAGCCCTATGCCAACATCAACTTGATAGACAGGATTATTGCGAGAGGAGCATCAATTCTGCCGCGGCCACTCGCGTCGCAGCAGCGCCAGGAACCCCGCCGCAGCCGGTGTCGGCTCGCGTTCGCGGAGCGCAATCACGCCGATGCGCCGCACCAGGCGCGGCTCGAGCGGCACGGCGTGCAGGTTGCGGCCCGCCGGCACCGCCCCGCGCGGCACGATGCCGATGCCGACGTCGGCCGCCACCAGACCGAGCAGGGTGGCGATCTGCGTCACCGCCACCATTTGGCGCAGCGGCACGCCGGCCATCGCCGCCGCCGCATCGACGGTGCGCCGGGTACGCGAATCGGTGGGCAGCGCCACGATCGGCTGGTCCGCGAGGTCAGCCAGGCCGAGCTTGCGGCGGTTCGCGAGCTTGTGGCGGGCCGACAGCACGACGCAGAACGTCTCGCGGCCAAGCGGCGTGCCGATGGCGAAGTCCGGCAGCTCGTCGACATAGCCGAGGCCGAAATCGGCGACGCCGCTGCGCACGTCCTCCATCACGGAGCCATGGACGCTTTCCCGCACATGGATCTCCACGCCCGGCCGGTCGGCGCGATAGGCCGCGATCAGCCGCGGCAAAGCCGCCCCCGCCACCGACATGACGCTCGACAGCACGACCAGGCCGCGCCGTTCCTGCGCCACTTCGCGCACGCTCTGCACGGTGATGCCGAGATCGGCCAGCATGCGCTCGGCGACCGCGGCGAACTCACGGCCGGCGGCCGTGACCTGCACGCGGCGCGTCGTGCGGTCGAACAGGCGCACGCCGAGCTCGCGCTCCAGTCGCTTGACCGCGCGCGTCAGCGCAGGCTGGGAGATGCGCAGCCGCGCGGCGGCGGCGACGAAACTGCCGTACTCGACGAGCGCGAGCACCGCTTCGAGCTGACGTGCGCTGAAATCCGGAAGCGCCGAGGAGCGCATCAGGCCGCAAGCATGCGCTCGCGATTGCGCTCACGCAGGATCGGCATCACCCACTTGCCGAAGCGCTCCGCTTCCTCGTCGTGCAGGTAGCCCGACAGGCAGAAGGAATGGCAGCCGAGATCGATGAAGTTCTGCAGCGTGTCGGCGCATTGCTGCGGATCGCCGACCACGGCGATGCCGGCGCCCGGACGCACCTGGGTGATTCCGGTCCACAGGTGCGGCTCGATGGTCTCGCCGCTCGCCGCCAGCTCGCGCACCCGGCGGTTGGCCTCCGAGGTCGCGAAGTGCCGGCGCACGAAGGCCTTCTGCGCCTCGCTGGCGTGCGCCACCAGCTCGTGCGCGAACTCCCAGGCCTCGCGCTCGGTCGGCCGGCACACGACCTGCAGGCGCATGCCGAAGCCGATGTCGTTCTCGCGGCCGTGGCGGGCCGCCATGCCGCGGATCTTTGCCATGTTGGCGCGGATGCGCTCGTAGGTATCTCCCCAGAACAGATGGACGTCGGAATGCTTGGCCGAGATCTCCCAGGCCTGGCGCGAGCCGCCGCCGAGATAGAAGCGCGGATACGGCTTCTGCAGCGGATGGGGCCGGATCTGCGCGCCTTTGAGCTGGTAGAATTTTCCGTCGAAATCGACCGGCCCGCGCGCCGTCCACAGCGCCTTCAGGATCGCGACCTCCTCGTCCATGATCTCGTAGCGCTCTTCCTTTCCCCACTTGATGCCTTCCGAGGCGTTCTCGGCCTCGCTTTGGCCGGCGATCAGGTTGATGCAGATGCGTCCACCGGAGAGCTGATCGAAGGTCGCGATCATCTTCGCCAGCAGCACGGGGTTGATGTAGGACGGCCGCGCCGCCACCAGCATGCGGATCGACTTGGAGCGCCCGACCATCATGGCGCTCGAGATCCACGCCTCCCAGCAGGCGGTCTGCACCGGCACCAGCATGTATTCGAAGCCGGCCGCCTCGGCGGCCTCGACGATGCGATCGAACAAGGGCAGCGACGGCGCGACCTGAGCGCTCGCGAGCCCGTAGGCGGTGGTGTCGCCGGCGGTCGGCAAGAACCAGCCGAATTCCAGTCTACGCATGCTTCCTCGCTCTGCTGTCGCGCGAACTCTAGCGCATATCGGACCAGTCGCGCCTTGTCAGAGCTGTCGCAGCGCCACCTGCGAAACGGCATGATCGGCGCCTTTGTGCAGCACGACGTGGGCACGCTCGCGGGTCGGCAAGATGTTCTCGATGAGGTTCACCGCATTGATCTCCGACCAGATGCGCCGACCGGCGGCACGCGCCTCCTCGGCGCCGAGATCCTTGTAATGGTGAAAGTACGAGGCGGGATTCTGGAAGACGGTCCGCTGCAGCAGCAGGAAGCGCTCGAGGTACCACGCCTCGATATCGGCCGTGTCGGCGTCGAGATAGATGGCAAAGTCGAAGAAGTCGGAAAGGATCACCGAGGCCGGGCGCCCGCCGGCGCCGCCCGAAAGGCCGGGCTGAAGGACGTTCAGGCCCTCGAAGATCAGCACGTCGGGTCGCCGCACCGTCTGCCAACTGTCGGGCACGATGTCGTAGGCCTGATGCGAATAGACCGGCGCGTGCACCTCGGCGTCACCGGCTTTCACCCGGGCGAGGAATTGCACCATCTGCCGGCCGTCGTAACTCTCCGGGAAGCCTTTGCGCGCCATCAGGCGGTCCTCCTCGAGCTTGCGCAGGGGATAGAGAAAACCATCCGTCGTCACGAGGTCGACGGCCGGATGATCCGGCCAGCGTGCCAGGATCGCCTGCAGCACGCGGGCGAAGGTGCTCTTGCCCACCGCGACGCTGCCAGCGACTGCGATGATGTACGGGTGTCCGACGAGCGGCCGGCCGAGAAACGTGTCCGTGACGTTGTTGAGATTGCGCGCGGCGCGAACGTGGAGGTTGAGCAGGCGGGAGAGCGGCAGGTAGACGTCCGCCAGCTCTTCCAGGGAGACGTTCTCGTTGAGGCCGCGAAGGGCTTTCAGGTCGTCGTGCGTGAGGGTGAGCGGCGTGCTCGCGCGCAATCGTGCCCATTCAGCCCGGCTGAAGGTCTGGAAGGCGTCTGAACGCATGCGCATTCTCCGTGACACGTGTGCAACTGCAATTCCGGCTGGCCGTGGCGGCTTCGGCGGGGCACGATCGAGGCGGCCATGAAGAGGGAAGCGGGAATGTTGCAACACGGCAAGCGTCCGACAATCGCATCGCGGCACGGCATGGTGGCGGCCGCCCATCCCCTGGCGGCGGCGGCGGGCGCGCGCGTGCTGGGCAACGGCGGCAACGCCTTCGACGCCGCGGCGGCGACGGCGGCGACGCTGAACGTCGTCGAGCCCTACATGTCGGGTCTCGCCGGCCTCGGCATGGCGACCTGCTACATCGCCGCCGAGAAGCGCGTGCGCTCGCTCGATTACATGACGCACATCCCCTACAAGTTCCCGCTCGAGCGCCTGAAGCGGCGCGAGGACGTGCTGCGCGGGCCGGTCGCGGTCGGCGCGCCGGGCAATCTCGGCGGCTGGTGCGAGATGGTGTCGGCCTACGGCACCAAGAAGCTGCCCGAGCTGTTCGCGCCGGCGATCGCCATCGCGCGTGACGGCTTCTCGATGATCGAGTTCAATGTCGAGGAGATCAGCGGCGCCACCGGAGAGCTGCGCGGCCACAGCGCGCTCTATCCCGAATGGTCGCGCACCTATCTCGAGGGAATCTCGGGCGGCCGGCCGCAGATCGGCGCGGTGCTGCGCCAGCCCGACCTTGCTGCGACCTACGAGGCGCTGGCCGAGCAAGGCCCTGGCCTGCTCTACGGCGGCGAACTCGGCAAGAAGATGCTGGTGCGGCTCGGCGAGCTCGGCGGCTGCCTCACGATGGACGACCTGATGGCGACCAGGCCGAAATGGGTCGACCCGGTCGCCGTCGACTATCGCGGCCGCACCGTCCACGTGCCGCCGCCGCCCTGCGAGGCCTTCCAGTACCTGCTGACCCTGCGCATCCTCGAAGGCTTCGACCTGGCGAAGATGCAGCGCAACGGCACCGACCATATCGACACCGTGCTGCGTGCCATCCGCCTCGCCGCCGGCGTGCGCATCGCCACCGGCGTGCCGTCGACGCAGAAGCTGGCCGAGATCCTGTCGGACGGCTACGTCGAAGGCCTGCGGGCGCGGGTGCGCGACGGCAAGCCGGTGACCGGACCGACCGAGCAATGGACGCCGGGCGCCGGGAACTCCGGGGCCGAAGAGGGCCACACGACGTCGTTCTCGATCGCCGATCGCGACGGCAACATGGTGTGCGTGACCCAGAGCCTCGGCAGCGTGTTCGGTTCCGGCGTGGTGGTGCCGGGCACCGGCGTCTGCCTGAACAATTTCCTCTACTGGGCCGACGTCAATCCGGCGAGCCCCAACCGGGTCAAGCAGGGCGACTATATGCCGATCTGCGTCGCGCCCTCGATCGTCACCCAGGACGGCACGCCGGTGCTGGCGCTGGGCACGCCCGGCAGCTACGGCATCCTGCAGACCCAGCCTCAGGCCATGGTGCAGTACATCGATTTCGGCCTGCCGCTGCAGCAGGCGATCGAGGCGCCGCGCGCCCGCCTGACCGACGGTCGCGCCGTGTTGCTCGAATCACGGGTCGATGCCCAGGTGCGCGACCAGCTGCGCAGCCGCGGCCATGACCTCATGAGCGGTCCCGACTGGACGATGAAGGTCGGCGGCATGCAGGGCGTCGCCCGCGACGCCGGCGGCACCTTCACCGGCGGCTGCGACCCACGCCGCGACAGCTACGTGGTGCCGGCGTAGCAAAGATTCCTCCCCAGTTTCGCTGGGTACAGGTGTCCGCGTCTTCGCGGGCGGAGGGGTCATGGTCTTCCTGACCACGGCTCGCCGGCTCATTAATCTGAGTGAGCGAGACGCCGCGGTCCGCGTGACCCACGACCCCTCCGCCTGCCTGCGCGAAGCCGAAGCGGCTTCGCTTCGGCGAAGGCAGGTCGCCGTGTGACGGCGACAATTCCCCAGCGAAGCTGGGGAGCAGAATGAGTCCTACTTCTGCGGCCGCGACGGCTCCGAGATCTCGGCGATGGCTTCGCCGACCTCGCGCAGGTCGGCGGCGCGCGGTTCGGTGGCGATGTCGCCCAGGGCGACGATGCCGACCAAGTCCTTCGCCTTGTCGAGCACCGCCAGGCGGCGGATCTGGAGGACGCGCATGCGGGCCAGCACCTCCTCGGCGTCCTCCTCCTCAAAGGCGTAAGCGATGTCCTCGGTCATGCAGTCGCGCACCTGCATGTCGACCGGGGAGCGTCCCGTCGCCACGCCGCGCACGACGATGTCGCGGTCGGTGATGGTCCCGACCAGACGCCGACCGTCGC
>NZ_JBFWZI010000169.1:0-15708 GCF_050185545.1 Reyranella sp.
GCGTCTTCCGGACCGCGGGCGTCCCGCCCGATCATGATCTCATGATAATGTGCGGGCGGGACGCCCGCGGTCCGGAAGAGCATGAGCCATGACCCCTCCGCCTGCCTGCGCGAGGCCGAAGCGGCTTCGCTTCGGCGAAGGCAGGTCCGCGGTGACGCGGACACCTCCCCAGCGATGACGCTGGGAGGCAAAGAGATCACTTCACCTCGACGATATCCGCGACGCCGACCTTCTTGTTGTTCACCGTCTGCAGCACGACGAAGCGGCCGGCCGAGTTGTGGTCGTCGAAGGTCACCGTCTTGCCCATGACGTTGGTGAACTTCATGTTCTTGATGGCGTCCTTGATCTTCGGGCCCTCGGTGCTGTTGGCATCCTTGATCGCCTGCGCGATGACGCGAATCGAATCGTAGGCACCCCAGGTCTGCAGGTAAGGCTCCGACTTGTGCTTGGCCTTGATCTTCTCGACGAACGCCTTGTTGGACGGCGTGTCGATGGTGGCGTTGTAGGTCCAGGCGCTGATCGACTTCTCCATGCCGCCGGCCTCGATGATCGGCTGGTTGCGCCCGCCCAACTCGATGCGGCCGGTGTACGGGATGCGCACGCCGAGCTGCATGGCCTGGCGCAGGAAGTTGATCGAATCGCCGCCCACCTGGAAGGTGGCGATGGCATCGGGTCGGCGCTGCTGGATGCGCGTCAGGATGCTGGTGAAGTCCGGCGTGTTCTGCGGATGGAAGTCGGTCGACACGACGGTGACACCGGCCTTCTCGGCCACTTTCTTGAAGGCATCGGCGCCGCCGCGGCCGAAATCGGTGTCCTCGCCGATGATCGCCGCGTTCTTGAACACCTTCTTCTCGCCGAGATAGGTGCCGAGCGCTTCCATCATGGCGCTGTCCGACGGGCTGATACGGAACGAGTACTCGTTGCGGCCCGGCCCGGCGAGCTCGGTGATCTGCGGATTGGAGGCGATGCCGGTGACCATCGGGATCTTGGCATCGGCGATGATCTTCATGCTGGCGAGATGGGCCGAGCTGCAATGCGCCCCCTCGATCGCCACCACCTTGGCCTCGACCAGCTTGTTGGCGACGTTGACCGCTTCCGAGGGATTGCACTTGTTGTCCATCACCAGGACCTCGACCTTGCGGCCGAGCAGGCCGCCGGCGGCATTGATCTCCTCGACGGCGAGGTTGACGCCCCACAATTCCCATTCCGCCGCCACGGCGACGGCGCCGGTCTGCCCGGTCGACACGCCGATCACGATCGGCGGCTGCTGTGCCGACGCCATGCCGATGCCCCAAAGCCCGACGGCCATGGCCGCCGCCAACATCTTCGCCCTCATCGCTTCCCTCCGTTGCGCTCCCCATTTGCAATCAAACGCATAGCAGGCGTCATGCCAACCTCGCTCGCGCCGAGCGACCGCGACACGCGCTGCGCCGCCGCCGTCACCAGGGGAATCACGCCCTGCAGCGTCCGGTCGGCGTCAAGATACTTGGGGAAAGCCGTGGACAATGCCGCCACTACAGTGCCGCCGCGGTCGGTGATCGGCGCGCCGACCGACAGTATCCCCGGAATGTTCTCTTCGACCACGGTGGCGTAGCCCTGACGCCGCACCCTGGCGAGCGACGCCAGCAGGACGGCAGGATCGGTGATCGTGTGCGGCGTGATGGCCGCGAGCTTGCGATGGCCGAGCAGCTTGCGCGCCGCCGCATCGTCGAGCGAGGCCAGCAGGACCTTGCCGGCGGCCGTGCTGTGCAGGGGCATCTCGCTGCCCAGGCTCACGCGGATGGCCACCGGCCCGTCGGCCTGCACGGCCTGCAGGTAGATCGCGCGACCGGCCCGCAGCACCGCCACGAAGCCGTTGAGATGATGCTCGTGCGCCATCCGGTCGAGCTCGCGGCGCGCGGTGGCGACATAGTCGACGCCGCGCTCGCCGCTGGCGCCGAGGATCATGGCACGATGGCCCAGGCGATAGCGCGACGTCTCGGGATTCTTCTCGATGTAGCTGCGGCCGGCGAGCGAGGTCACCAGACGCTGCACGATGGTGGGACTGAGCCCGACGCGACGCGCGAGCTCCCGCACGCCGATCTCGCCACTCTCGGCCTCGATCGCCTCCAGTATGTCGAGCCCGCGCTCCAGGGATTGCGACCCGGCGGCCCGCCTGGCGCCGCTGCGCGGCGGGCGCGGGCGAATGGAATTCGGGCGTATCGGCAATTGTTCCGAATATCGGTACATCGTTTCGATAGTTGCACGTTCGCAGGATTCTCATTTATGTGTCAACGCCTATCGAAGCGAGTCCGAGACGAACCGTGACGAATGACGCATCTCAAGCTTTCCTTCCCAGCTTCGCTGGGGGAGGTGTCGCCGTCTTACGGCGACGGAGGGGTCATGGGCTGGGAGCGCGCCTCTCCAGTGGCGCTCATGGAGTGTGTGATCAGCGAGAAGAGCGCCACAGGAGTGGCGCGCTCCCAGCCATGAAAGACATGACCCCTCCGCCCCGTAAGATGGGGCGCCTCCCCAGCGAAGCCGGGGAGGAAAGCAAGAGCATGGTCCGGGAATTGCAGAGCCGTCACGATGACCGTTGACGCCGTCTACCTGGTGCAGCTGACGCTGAACGGGATCGCACTCGGCCTGCTCTACGCCCTGATCGCCGTCGGCCTGTCGCTGATCTTCGGCGTCATGGAGATCATCAACTTCGCGCATGGCGAGTTCCTGATGCTGGGCGCCTACGCCATGACGTTCGCGCTGCCGGTGCTCGGCCTGCTCTACTGGCCGGCGCTCGCCGTCGCGATCCTGGCGATCATGCTGTTCGGCTTCATGGTGTACGAGGTGCTGCTGATCCGCCTCAAGCCCGAGGAGTTCGAACGCAGCATCCTGGTGACGCTCGGCCTGTCGATCATCGTCATCCACGTCATGCAGTATCTCTTCACAGCGACGCCGCGCATGGTCGACACGCAGTACGCCTTCGACGGCGTCGAGATCGGCTCGATCCGCATCACCTGGACGCGCATCATCGGCGCGGCGTCGGCGCTGGCCGCCTTCGCCGGCCTCTACGTCGTGCTGCGCTACACCCAGTTCGGCCGCGCCATGCGCGCCATCGCCCAGAACCGCGAGGCGGCGCTGATGGTCGGCATCCGGCCGCGCGTCGTGGCGCGCAACGCCGTGGTCCTGGCGGCCGGCCTGTGCGGTCTCGCCGGCGCGGCGATCGCACCAATCCAGCTCGTCACGCCCTACATGGGCCAGTTCCTGATCTTCAAGGCCTTCGCGCTGGTCATCATCGGCGGGCTTGGCAACATCCCCGGCGCCATCGTCGCCGCTCTCGGGCTCGGCCTGGTCGAAAGCTGGATCGGCGGCTTCTTCGAGATCGTCTGGCAGGAGGCCGCGGTGTTCGTGATCATGATCGCGGTGCTGTTCGTCCGCCCCGACGGCCTGTTCAAGCGCGGGGGCATGCGCGTCGGATGAAGCTCGCGCTCGCCCTGGCAGCCGCTCTCGCGCTCGGCGCCCTGCCACTGCTCAGCTCATCAAACTACGTCATCGGCGTCGGCGTCTCGGCACTGATCTTCACCGTGGCCGCGGCGGCCCTGAACCTGGTCTACGGCTTTACCGGCCTGCTGTCGTTCGCCCAGCTCGCCTTCTGGGGAATCGGTGGCTACGCCTCGGCGCTGACCGTCGTCACCTTCGGCGGCACCTTCTGGTGGGGCCTGGTGTGGGCGGCGCTGATCAATGCCGTGGTCGCGCTGGTCGTCGGCTATCCGACGTTGCGGACCAATCGCCACGCCTTCGTCATCGTGACGCTCACCTTCGCCCTGCTGGCGAGCCTGATCGCGCGCGACTGGGTCAGCCTGACGCGCGGCCCGCTCGGCATCCCCAACCTGCCGCCGCCGGTGGCGTTCGGCTATCGCTTCGGCACGACCGGCCAATTCTACTGGATCGCCTGGGCGTTCTCGGTGGCGATGCTGGCCTTCCTCTATGCGTTGTGCAGCTCGCGCATCGGCCGCACCCTGGTGGCGATCAAGCAGAACGAGCCGCTGGTACGGGCGCAGGGCATCTCGCCGATGCCCTACAAGCTCGCCGCCTTTGCCATTGGCGCCGCCGTCACCGGCGCTGCCGGCGGCGTCTTCAGCTTCCATCTCGGCATCGTCGATCCGACGTTCCTCGATTTCTATTACATGCAGACCTTCCTGATCATCGTGATCATCGGCGGCACCGGCAGCTTCTGGGGCGTGGTGGTGGCCGGCATCGCCCTGTCGGCGCTGCCCGAGGTGCTGCGCTTCTCCGCCGACCTCCGCATGATCATCTACGGCGTGATCCTGGTGGTCGCCGTGTTCGTCATGCCGTCGGGAATCGCCGGCTGGCTGCGCGACCGCCAGGTGGCCCGTATGCGCGAAGCGCTGACCGGCGCCGCCTCGACCACCGCGGGCGCCGAGCTGGGCACTCCCCTGCGCGAGGCGCTGAAATGAGCACCATCCTCGAGGTCACCGACCTGCGCAAATCCTACGCCGGCGTGCACGCGCTCGACGGCGTGTCGTTCGCAGTCGAAGCCGGCAGCGTGACCGGACTGATCGGACCCAACGGCTCCGGCAAGAGCACGGCGATCGACTGCATCTCCGGCTTCCAGAAGCGCGACGGCGGCAGGATCGTGCTGGCCGGCAACGACATCTCCGGCCAACCGGCGCACCACATCGCCCGCGCCGGCCTGATGCGGACCTTCCAGACGGTCAGGATCTACGAACGGCTCAGCCTGCGCGACAATCTCGCCATCGCCACCCAGCAGTTCGATCCGGCGACCTGGGTCGACGAGTTCTTCCGCACGCGACGCTACCGGCTGGCGGTCGATGCCGCCGAGACGCGGGCCCGCCAGCTGGTCGAGCTGATCGGCCTGCAGCGCTACTACGACGTCGAGACCGGCATCCTGTCGTATGGCCAGAAGAAGCTGGTGGCGCTCGCCGCCGCCCTGATGCCGCATCCCAAGATCGTCGTGCTCGATGAGCCGGTGGCCGGCGTCAACCCGAGCCGCATCCGCGAGATCGAGGTCGCGCTGGCCGAGCTCAACCGGGCCGGCGAGACCTTCCTGATCGTCGAGCACAATGTCGAGTTCATCACAAACCTCTGCCATCAGGTGATCGTGCTCGACCAGGGCAGGAAGCTCGCCGAAGGCACGGCGCACGACATCCACCACGATCCGCGCGTGCTCGAGGCCTATCTCGGCATGACGCCCGAGATGGCCGCGGCCGAGATGCGGGGTGCGGCGTGAGCGCGCCCACCCTCGCGCTCGAATCGGTCACCGCGGGCTATGGCGACAACCCCATCGTGCGCGATTTCTCGGCCAGCCTGCACGGCGGCACGATCACGACCCTGATCGGCGGCAATGGCGCCGGCAAGTCGACCCTGCTGCGCGCCATCTACGGCGCCAACCGATTCTTCTCCGGCCGGATCCTGTTCAACGGCCAGGCAATCGAGCGCCTGCCGCCGTGGGAGCGGCTGAAACGCGGCATCGGTTTCGTGCCGCAGGGCCGTTGCAATTTCCCGGCGATGTCGGTCGCCGAGAACCTCAAGATGGGCTGCTATACCCTGCCGGCGGCGATGCACGACGCCGCGATCGGCCGCGTGGTCGCGCTGTTCCCCATGCTGAAGCAGAAGGAGCGCACCGAAGCCGGCAACCTGTCGGGCGGCGAACAGCAGGTCCTGGAGATGGCCATGGTGCTGCTGGTCGAGCCGACGCTCCTCCTGCTCGACGAGCCGTCACTCGGCTTGTCGCCCAAGATGCAGGGTGACGTGTTCACCACGGTGCAGCAGATTGCGGCGCGCGGCGTCACTGTCCTGATCGTCGAGCAGAACGTGCGCGGCGCCCTGCTGATCTCGGACCGCGCCCTGGTCATGGAGCAGGGGCGCAAATTCATGGAAGGCCCGGCGGCCGAGGTGCGCACCGATCCGCGCATCCGCCAGGCCTATCTCGGCGGCAACATCCAGCAGACAGCAGCGTAGGAAGATGAGCAAAGGTCGATGAACACAGGACACAGGGACCGGGCACGCCTCGCCGTCGATATCGGAGGCACCTTCACGGATCTCGCCCTGGAATGGGACGGCAGGCGCGAGAGTGTAAAAGTGCTGACCACGCCGCGCGCGCCCGAGGAGGGCGTGCTGGCCGGCGTCGAGGAGATCCTCGAGCTCTCGAAGCTCGAGGCGGCCGATCTCGGCCTGATCATCCACGGCACCACGCTGGCCACCAACGCCATCATCGAGCGCAAGGGTGCGAAGACGGCACTGGTCGTCACCGAGGGCTTCCGCGATTCGATCGAGATCGCCTTCGAGCACCGCTTCGAGCAATACGACATCTTCATGCAGAAGCCGCCGCCGCTGGTTCCGCGCGAGCTGCGCTTCGGCATCCCCGAACGGCTCGACGGCCGCGGCAACGTTCTGGTGCCGCTCGACGAGACGGCAGTGCGCGCGCTGGCCGCGAGGCTCGCGGCGGCCAAGGTCGAGGCAATCGCGATCGGTTACATGCACGCCTATCTCGACGGCACCCACGAGCGGCGCACGCGCGACATCCTGGCCGGGCTGCTACCCGGCGTGTCGATCACCCTGTCGAGCGAGGTGTCGCCGGAAATCCGCGAATACGAGCGCTGGTCGACTGCCGTGGCAAACGCCTACGTCCAGCCGGTGATGGATCGCTATCTCGGCCGACTCGACGCGGCGCTGCGCGCCAAGGGCACGACCTGCCCGCTGTTCCTGATCACCTCGGGCGGCGGCCTGGCGGCGCTGGAGACGGCCCGCAAGTTCCCGATCCGGCTGGTCGAGTCCGGGCCGGCCGGCGGCGCGATCCTGGCGGCGGCGCTGGCGCGCCAGTGCGGCCTCGACAAGGTGCTGTCGTTCGACATGGGCGGCACCACCGCCAAGATCTGCCTGATCGATCACGGCGAGCCGCAGCATTCGCGATCATTCGAGGTGGCACGCCAGTACCGCTTCCTCAAGGGCAGCGGGCTGCCCCTTCGCATTCCCGTCATCGAGATGGTCGAGATCGGCGCGGGCGGCGGCTCGATCGCCTCGGTCGATGCGATGTCGCGCGTCAATGTCGGCCCTGAAAGCGCCGGCGCCGAGCCCGGGCCGGCGAGCTACGGTCGCGGCGGCAGCGAGCCCACCGTGACCGACGCCGACGTCGTGCTGGGCCGCATCGATCCCGGCTACTTCGCCGGCGGCTCGATCAGGCTCTCGCCCGACAAGGCAGGCGCCGCCGTCGACAAGTCGGTCGGCAAGCCGCTCGGCCTCGTCCGCCTCGATGCGGCGTTCGGCGTCAGCGAGATCGTCGAGGAGAACATGGCCAACGCCGCGCGCGTGCACGCCGTCGAGCGCGGCAAGGAGCTGCAGGATCGCACCATGATCGCCTTTGGCGGCGCCGCGCCCATCCATGCCGCGCGGCTGGCCGAGAAGCTCGGCATCCGCCGCATCATGGTGCCGAGCGGCGCCGGCGTCGGCTCGGCGGTCGGCTTCCTGATGGCGCCGGTCGCCTATGAGGTGGTGCGCAGCCGCTACGTCCAGCTCGATGGCCGGTTCGATCCCGCCTACGTCAACGCCCTGTTCGCCGAGATGCGTGCCGAGGCCGAGGACGTGGTCAAGGCGGGCGCTCCCGATGCGAAGCTCGTCGAGACTCGCACGGCGGACATGCGTTATCGCGGCCAGGGCCACGAGATCACCGTCAGCCTGCCGGCCGGCAGGTTCGACGCCGCCTCGCGCGAGAAGCTGATCAAGCTCTACGAGGACGGCTACGCCGGCACCTTCGGCCGCACCATCCCGGGCCTCGACGTCGAGATCATGAACTGGACACTGCGGCTCGCCGCCGAGCAGGTCGAGATGCCCCGGAGCCCGCCCCAGCCAGCCGACAAGCCGGCGACGGCGCGCGGCAGCCGCGCGGTCTACGACCCGGCCGATCAGGACATGAAGACCGTGTCGGTCTACCATCGCACCGATCTTTCGATCGGCAGCCTCGTGCCGGGCCCGGCGGTGATCGCCGAGGACGAGACGACCACCATTGTCCCCAAGAGCTTTGCCGCCCGCATCAACCCGATCGGCGCCATCCTGCTGGAGAAGGTTCCATGAGCTTCAACGATCCGCTCTCGCCCATTCGCCTGCAACTGATGTGGGACCGCCTGATCGCGGTCGTCGAGGAGCAGGCGCTCGCCCTCATTCGCACCGGCTTCTCGACATCGACGCGCGAGGCCGGCGACCTGTCGGCCGGTGTGTTCGATCTCGACGGCGCCATGCTGGCGCAGGCCGTCACCGGCACGCCGGGCCACATCAACTCGATGGCCCGCGCCGTGCGCCACTTCCTGGCGCGCTTCCCGGCGCACACCATGAAGGAAGGCGACATCTTCCTGACCAATGACCCGTGGAAGGGCACCGGCCATCTGCACGACTTCACTTTCGTCACGCCGACCTTCCGGCGCGGCAAGATGGTGGCGATGTTCGCCTCGACTTGCCACGTCGTCGACATCGGCGGCCGCGGCATGACCACCGACGCCCGGCAGGTCTACGAGGAGGGCCTCTACATCCCGCTGATGCGCTTCGCGCGCGAAGGCAAGGTCGACGAGACTCTGATCGAGATCGTGAGCGCCAACGTGCGCGAGCCGATCCAGGTGGTGGGTGACCTCTACTCGCTGGCGACCTGCAACGAGATCGGCTGCCGCCGCCTGATCGAGATGATGGACGAGTTCGCCATCGACGATCTCGATCGGCTGGGCCGCCACATCCTCGAGAAGTCCAAGCAGGCCTCGCTCGAGCTGATCCGCAAGATCACGCCCGGCACCTACAGCTACGCCATGCGCGTCGACGGCTACGACAAGCCGATCGACCTGGTCGCCACCATGACGATCGGCGAGGACGGCATCGACGTCGACTTCGCCGGCACGTCGGGCGTGTCGGCATTCGGCATCAACGTACCGGTCTGCTACACCGAGGCCTACGCCTCGTTCGGCGTGAAGTGCATCGTGGCGCCCAAGGTGCCGAACAACGAGGGCTCGCTGTCGGTGATCCGCGTCACCGCGCCCGTGGATTCGATCCTCAACGCCCAGAAGCCGGCGCCCGTGGCGGCGCGTCACGTAACCGGGCAGATGCTGCCCGACGTGATGTTCGGCTGCCTGCACCAGGCGCTGGGCGGCAAGGTCCCGGCCGAGGGCACGTCGTGCCTGTGGAACCTGTTCGCGCTGGGCGGCCCCGGCTCGACCGGCGGCGATCCGTCCGAGACCGTCCACGCCAAGCCGTTCAGCGTCATGAGCTTCCATGCCGGCGGCACCGGCGCACGGCCGGGCGCCGACGGCCTCTCGGCCACCGCCTTCCCGAGCGGCGTCAAGAACGTGCCGATCGAGGTCAACGAGGCGGTGTCGCCGATCGTCGTATGGCGCAAGGAGTACCGCCAGGATTCGGGCGGCGCGGGCGAGTTCCGCGGCGGGCTGGGCCAGATCATGGAGGTGGGCACGCTCGACACGGCGCCGTTCGCGCTCAGCGCCTATTACGACCGCATCGACCATCCGGCGCGCGGCCGCGAAGGCGGGCTCGCCGGCAAAGCCGGCTCGGTCACGCTGTCGTCCGGCACGGTGCTGCGCGGCAAGGGCCTGCAGACCGTGCCGCCCAAGGACCGCGTGATCATCGCCATGCCGGGCGGCGGCGGGCTTGGCAATCCGCGCAAGCGGCCGGCGGCGGCGGTCGCCCAGGACGTGCGCCAGGGCTTCATCTCGGCCGAGTCGGCACGGCGCGACTATGGCGTAGCGGTCAACGACGATGGCGTCGTCGACGAGGCGGAAACGGCGAAGCTGCGCGCGATCGCGGCCGAGTAAGGGAGACGACGACATGACCCGCGTGAGCGCCGGCCTGCCGACCGGGATGGAGGGCCTGACCTACCCCATCCCGTTCTCCGATCCCGAGAACGTCATCCGCATTGCCCAGGCAGCGGAAAAATTCGGCTACGACTCGGTCTGGGGCAACGACCACATGACCACCCAGAACTACGTGCGCGCCGAGTTCCCGGTGCCGCCGCGCTTCTGGGAGCCGCTGATCACCTACGCCTTCATCCTGTCGGAGACGAAGACGATCAAGGTCGGCACCGGCGTGCTGGTGCTGCCGATGCGCCACGACATCGTGGTGACGGCCAAGCAGATCGCCACCCTGGATCATTTCGGCAAGGGCCGGCTCGAGGTCGGCGTCGGCATCGGCGCCTATCGCGAGGAGTTCAAGGCGCTGCAACCCGATGCGAAGATGGACCGCGGCGACATCGTCGACGAGGGCCTGCAGGCGCTGAACCTCCTGTTCAAGCAGCGCGTCGCGAGCTTCGACGGCAAGTACTACAAGTTCCGCGACGTCGAGCTCTATCCCAAGCCCTTGCAGAACCACATCCCGATCTATGTCGGCGGCAACAACCCCAACAACATCACCCGCACCGTCAAGTGGGCCGACGGCTGGCTGCCGGCCGGCATGCATGTCGACCGCGTGCGGGCCGGCGTGAAGACGCTGCGCGAGGAAGCGGAGAAGATCGGCCGCGATCCGAAGACCATCGAGGTCTGCCCGCAATTCGTCGTCCATGTCGGCAAGACCCGCCAGGCCGCCATCGAGAGCTTCCGCAAGAGCCAGATGAACAAGCACCTGGTGTCGCTCTCCAAGTCGACCCTGAAGGGCCAGGGCACGGCGACCCACGAGGACATCAACCTGATCGGCACGCCAGCCGAGATCATCGACAAGGCCCACGCCTTCCGCGAGGCCGGCGTCACCCACTTCCTCGGCCTCTACTTCGCCGCCAACTCGGTCCAGGAGCTGATCGACCAGATGCAGATTTTCGGCGAGGAGGTGACGCCGAAGATCAAGTGAGGCGCGGACAATGAGGAAAGCTCCCTCGATGCGCTCGGGATGACTGCATTTTTCATCCCGAACACAGCGAGGGATCTTTCTTTCTGCAGGCGAATGGGCGAGATCAGCGGAGATCACCGATGCCCCGCCAGCATCGGAACGGGCGCTTTGACTTGAGGTTCTCGCGCCTAGAGCCGTCCGCGGCGCGCAGGTATCATAAAATCCCGAACGGCAAGGAGCCGAAATGGGCAACGATGCCAAGACGCTGATCGACCGGGCACGCGCTCTGTCTCCGGAAGACCGCATCGCGCTGGTCGAGGACGTGCTCGACAGCCTGGACCATGCCGACCCCAAAATCGATCAGCTGTGGGCGCGGGAAGTGACCGACCGCGTAGCAGCCTATCGACGTGGTGAGCTTGCCGCCAAGGACCTAAACGACGTTGTTGCCAAATACCGACCGTGACGGTCCGGTTCCTCGAAATCGTCGAAATCGAGCTCGACCACGCACGGAGCGCAGGCACCGGGCTTGGGCGATGTGTTCTTGATCGAGGTGCTGTCGACTGTGAAGCGCATCGAGCGCTTTCCTGAGGCGTGGCATCCGCTGGGTGAAGGTGTTCGGCGCTGTCGCCTCAGCCGCTTCCCCTACGGACTGATCTACACCATCGACGGCGGCACCATTCTGGTGCTGGCGGTCGCGCACCTGCATCGCCGTTCGGACTACTGGCGCGATCGTCTGCAGCGATGATCTTGCCGGAGAGTGCCTACAGCGCCACCTTGGCGAACCATTCCACCTGGTCCTCGAACTCGGCCATGCTGTCGGCCGGGATCATCAGGGCGCAGGCATGGTCGACGCCGATCTTCCTGAGGCCGTCGATCTTCTCCAGGATCAGGTCGGGCGAGCCGACCAGGTTGGCGACGACCTGCTTGGTGAGGTCGCGGCCGGTATAGGCGAGCGACTTGCGATGGGCGACGAGGCCCGAGTCCATGTAGCGGCGTTCCGCTTCCTCCGCCGTCTTCGCGATCGTGAGCGAGAACTGCGGGGCGATCTCGATGCCGACGGGATCGCGGCCCAACTCGGTTGCGCGCGCCTTCACCGTCCTGATGCGCCCCTCGAGCTCCGGCCAGGGGCGCCAGCCGGGCAGCCATCCCGTGGCGTAGCGGGCCACGCGCTCGACCGTCTCCATGTTGTGGCCGCCGATCCACAGCGCGAACGGATCGCGCTTGGGCTTGGGATACATCTCGAGGTCGCGCACGGCGTAATACTTGCCGTCGTGCGTCACCCGCCGCTCGGTGAACAGGCGGCGCATCAGCTCGATCCCCTCGTCCATCATCTCGCCGCGCCGCCCCTTGGCGGCAAGGCGCGGCGCCCAGGCGGCGAACTCCTCGCGATAGGCGCCGATGCCCAACGCCAGCACAAGCCGGCCGTTCGAGAGCTGGTCGATGGTGGCAGACTGCTTGGCAAGCCAGAACGGATCGCGCATCGGCAGCACGGCGAGCGCCGTGCCGACCCGGATGCGGCTGGTGGCGGCGGCGCAAAACGACAGCACCGTCATCAGCTCGTAGAAATTGGGCGCCCGGTCGGGGAACAGCTCGCGCACGTAGTGCTGGCTGGTGATGTGGTCGTTGCCCCACACCGAATCGTAGCCGAGCTTCTCGCAGAGCTGGGCCATGCGCACGAAGTCACCCGGCTCGACGAAGGGAATGGGATACATGACCCCTTCGAAGCAGGTCGGCAGGCTGATGCTGAACTTCATCGACGTCATCCCCGAACGGCGGCAAGCACGTCGGCGATCGACCTGGCGTCGTCGACGCCGCCGATCACCACCTCGTCGAGCCCGATGGCGCGATATTCATCCAGCCTGGCCCTGACCTGGGCGGGCGTACCGCAGGCGGCGTGGCGGCGCACCACGTCGTCGCTCACCAGCCGGTCGACCTCGGCCCAGTTCTCGGCCGCGTAAGCCGCCGCCAGCGCCGTCTGGTCGAGCGACGCGCCCGACAAGCGGATGTTCTCGGCATGGTGGGCACCACGCAGCACGAAGCCGATCGGCCGGCGGATCGGATCGATGCCCTCCATCTCGCTGGTCCCGATCTTCGTATAGACGATGCCGAGCTTGCGCAGCGGGCGTCCCGGCGCGGCGCCGGCCGCCTGGTCGAGGCAGGCCTTCACGAACGGCGGCGATGTCGCCGCCGAAATCAGCACGCCATCGGCCTCGCGCCCCGACAGGCGCAGCATGTTGGGACGCGACGCCGCGAGCACGATCGGCACGTTGCGACCGCCATTGGCCAGGCGCCGGCCGGCGGCATGGAACACCTGGCCCTGGAAATCGACCATCTCGCCGGCCAGCAGAGCACGGCAGATCTTCACCGTCTCGCTGATCGAGACCAGCGGCCTGGGCGCATCGATGCCGGCCGCCTCGAGATCCCTCGGTGCGCCCACGCCGAGACACAGGGTCACGCGGCCGGGATACATCTCCTCCAGCGTCGCCGCCGCCATGGCGATGAAGACGGGATGCGTCGAATAAGGACTCATCGCCATCAGCGCGATCCTGATCCGCTTGGTGGCACCCAGCGCCAGCGCCGCCGTGGTGATCGGGTCGCGCAGGAAGAGATGGCAGGCAATCCACAGCGTTGAGGCACCACCCTCCTCTGCCGCCCGTGCCTGTGCCGCGATTTCGCCGATCGGCGCGCGGCCATCCATCGAGATGCCGAACTCAGCCATGCTCCAACTTACCCATGCCTGTATCCATAGACGTCACGCAGGGTGCCCAACACTTCGCTGAGGCCGCCCGCGACGACGGGTGTCGGCGGCAAAGCGGTTTCGATCACTGCGGTGTCCTTCAGCCCGCTGGCGGTCAGCAGCGCCACGACCCGCGCATCGGACTCGATCGTGCCGTTGGCGCGCAGGTGCTCGATGGCGGCGAAGGTCGCCGCCGAGGCGGCCTCCGGCCAGATGCCTTCCCTGGCGCCCACGGTGACGACCCAGCGCGCGAGCGCGTCATTTTCGACGGTGACAGCGGTGCCGCCGCTGCGACGCAGGACCTCGAGCGCCTGCACCGTGCCCTGGTTGGCGCCGATCGAGGTGGCGATCGACGGTGCGTTGCGCGGCCTGTCAGGCGGCATCGGCTCGCCGCTCGCCATGGCGGCGGCGATCGAGCCCGAGACCTCGGCCGCCACCAGGCGCGGCGTGCGCTGGGTCCAGCCCAAAGCCTTCAATTCCTCGAAGCCCTTCCACATGCCGTAGAGCGCGTCGCCATAGCAGACCGGCAGCACGCACCACTCGGGCACATCCCAGTCGAAGGCCTCGGCGACCTCGTAGGCGATCGTCTTGTAGCCTTCCATGCCGTAGGGATTGCTGCCGACGACGGGACCGAAGAACGGCGAGGTCGGATACCAACCGAACTCGCGCACGCCGGCCGATTGCAGGCGCCAGCGATCGGCCTTGTCCTCGACGGCGACGACCATGGCGCCATAAGCACGCATTTGCGCCACCAGCGGTGGCGACGCGCCGACGAAGGTGAAGACGACGCAGGGCAGCCCCGCCTTGGCCGCGTAGGCGGCCGCCGCTGCGCCGGCGTTGCCGGAGGAGCTGGAGGCGATCACTCTGGCGCCGAACTGCCGCGCCATGGTGACCGCCGACGACGCGAGCCGATCCTTGAACGACCAGGTGGGATTGCGCGACTCGTCCTTGATCCAGACATCGCCCAGCCCGAGCGCCGGCGCGTGTAGCAACGGCGTGTTGCCCTCGCCGAGGCTCACCGCGTCGGCGGCGGACGAGCAGAGGAAGGAATCCCAGCGCCACATCGTCGAAGGCCGGTTGGCGATCTTCTCGCGGTCCAGCTCCCGTCCGGGTATGGCGTCGTAGGCCACCGTCAGGTTGGCCGGCGCACCGCGCGCCCGGCAGGCCGGGCAATCCTCGGCGTAGCGATCAACGGGAAGGCGGGAACCACAACGAACGCAAACGAGTGCAGCAGGCGCGGGCATGTCGGCGCGCACGTTGGCCCTCGCCGATTGCAGCGTCAACCGGCTCATCGCCGGGACCACGCCATTGGTGGCGGAGTAGCCTCCGCCATAGTGGCGCTCATCTGCTCCTCCCCAGCTTCGCTGGGGAGGTGTCGCCGTCTTACGGCGACGGGTCATGCTCTTGGTGGACCGCGGGCGTCGCGCCGGATCTGGATATTGTGGGGGGGAGACGCCCGCAGCCCAATTCATGACCCCTCCGTCCGCGAAGACGCGGACACTTCCACAGCAAAGCTTGGGGAGGAAAAGAAAGCGCCACCAGTGGCGCGGTCCCGGCAGACCGTCAGTCGGCAGCGTTCGCCGTCGGATCACGCAGGTTCTGCAGCTCGCCCTGCAGGAAGCGCAGGAACTCCTCGGCCGCGACGGAAAGCTGACGCGAGGCGTGCGTGATCGCGTCGATCGTCGCGCTGTTGACGATGCGGTCGCGGATCGGCACGGCAACCAGCTCGCCCGCCCGCAGGCTGTCCCAGGCGGACAGCCGCGAGAGGAACGTTATGCCGTAGTTCACGTGCACGAAGTGCACCTTGAGCTGGATCGAGTTGCTCTCCAACACCGGCGCCATGGCGATGCCGGCAGCCTTGCAGGCGACATCGATCAGGATGCGGCTGCCCGTGTTCTTGGCGGGCAGAGCGATCGGATAGGCCATGCTCTCGGCCAGCGAGATGCGCGGCTTCTTCGCCAGGGGATGGCCGGCTGACATCAGCGCGACCAGCGGCTCGCGCATCTTGAAGACGGTGAGGAGATCGCGCTCGGCCGGAGAATAGAAGGCAAGCCCGATGTCGGTGCGGCCCTCGCGCACGGCGGCCACGACATGGTCGCTGCCGTCGATCGTCACGTCGAACGAGATGCCGGGATGACGCTTGCTGA
>NZ_JBFWZI010000170.1:0-15695 GCF_050185545.1 Reyranella sp.
CTTTGCTGGGGAGGTGCCCAGTCTTACGGGGCGGAGGGGTCATGACTCATGTGGACCGCGGGCGTCCCGCCCGCTCATTCTCATGATCATGAGCGGGCGGGGCGCCCGCGGTCCGGAAGGCCATGACCCCTCCGCTGCCGTATGACGGCGACGCCTCCCCAGCGGAGCTGGGGAGGAAAGCTCGACACGTCCCGGAGCCCGCGATGTCCGAACCAGGTCCGCTCAGTTTCCACGTTCCGGCGCCGGCGGTGCGGCCGGGCGGGACGCCCGATTTCAGCGACGTGCCGATCTCGCGGGCCGGCGAGGTGCGGCGGCCGCCGGTGGATTGCGCGCCGGCCGACATCCGCGATCTCGCCTTCTCGATCATTCGCGTACTCGACCGGAACAGCAACGCCGTCGGGCCGTGGGCCGGGCTGCTGAGCGACAGCGAGCTGCTCGAGGGCCTGCGCCACATGATGACCTTGCGGACCTTCGATGCGCGCATGCAGATGGCGCAGCGCCAGGGCAAGACATCGTTCTACATGCAGCATCTCGGCGAGGAGGCGGTGAGCTGCGCCTTCCGCAAGGCGCTCGAGCCGGGCGACATGAACTTCCCGACCTATCGCCAGGCAGGACTGCTGATCGCCGGCGGCTATCCGATGCGCGACATGATGAACCAGATCTATTCCAACGAGCTCGACCCGCTGAAGGGCCGGCAGCTGCCGGTGATGTATTCATCCAAGGAACACGGCTTCTTCTCGATCTCGGGCAACCTCGCCACCCAGTACATCCAGGCGGTCGGCTGGGCGATGGCCTCGGCGATGAAGCGTGACACGCGGATCGCCGCTGGCTGGATCGGCGACGGCTCGACCGCCGAGTCGGATTTCCATGCCGCCCTGGTCTTCGCCTCGACCTACAAGGCGCCGGTGGTCCTGAACATCGTCAACAACCAGTGGGCGATCTCGACCTTCCAGGGCATCGCGCGCGGCGGCTCGGGCACCTTCGCTGCCCGCGGGCTGGGCTTCGGCATCCCCGCGCTGCGCGTCGACGGCAACGACTATCCCGCCGTCCATGCCGTCGCCCGATGGGCGGTCGAGCGCGCCCGCCGCAATCTCGGGCCGACCCTGGTCGAGTACGTCACCTACCGCGTCGGCGCCCATTCGACGTCGGACGATCCCTCGGCCTATCGGCCCAAGACCGAATCCGACGCCTGGCCGCTCGGCGATCCGGTGCTGCGGCTGAAGAACCATCTCATCCTGCGCGGTGCCTGGTCGGAGGACCGCCACAAGCAGGCCGAGGCCGAGATCCTGTCCGAGGTCATCGCCGTCCAGAAGGAGGCCGAATCGCACGGCACCCTGCATGCCGGTCCGCACCCGTCGGCGCGCGACATGTTCGAGGGCGTGTTCGAGCACATGCCCCCTCACCTGCGCCGCCAGCGCCAGCAAGGGGGAGTGTAGTCGATGCCGCGCAAGACCATGGTCGAGGCGATCCGCGATGCCATGGACGTCTGCATGTCGCGCGACGACAACGTCGTCGTGTTCGGCGAGGACGTCGGCTATTTCGGCGGCGTGTTCCGCTGCACCCAGGGCCTGCAGCAGAAGTACGGGTCGAGCCGCTGCTTCGACGCGCCGATCAGCGAGTCGGGCATCGTCGGCGCCGCGGTCGGCATGGCAGCCTACGGCTTGCGTCCCTGCGTAGAAATCCAGTTCGCCGACTACATGTATCCGGCTTACGACCAGATCGTGTCGGAGGCGGCGCGGCTGCGCTACCGCTCGAACGGCGGCTTCACCGCGCCGATGGTCGTGCGCATGCCGACCGGCGGCGGCATCTTCGGCGGCCAGACCCACAGCCAGAGCCCGGAGGCGCTGTTCACCCACGTGTCGGGTCTCAAGACCGTCGTGCCGTCCAATCCCTACGATGCCAAGGGCCTGCTGATTGCCGCCATCGAGGACAACGACCCGGTGATCTTTCTCGAGCCCAAGCGGCTCTACAATGGACCGTTCGACGGCCATCACGATCGCCCGGTCACGCCGTGGTCGCGCCATCCGCAGGGCGAGGTGCCTGACGGCCATTACACCGTGCCGCTCGGCAAGGCGGCGATCCGGCGCGAAGGCGCAGGCGTCACGGTGCTGGCCTACGGCACCATGGTGTTCGTCGCCGAAGCGGCGGCGCAGGAGACCGGCATCGATGCCGAGATCATCGACCTGCGCACGCTGGTGCCCTACGACCTCGACCTGATCGTCGCGTCGGTGAAGAAGACCGGCCGCTGCGTCGTGGTCCACGAGGCGACTTTGACCTCGGGCTTCGGCGCCGAGCTCAGCGCGCTGGTGCAGGAGAACTGCTTCCATCATCTCGAGGCGCCGATCGTGCGCGTCACCGGCTGGGACACACCCTATCCGCACGCCCAGGAATGGGACTATTTCCCCGGACCGGCGCGCATCGGTCGCGCGCTGAAGGCCGTCATGGAGGCTTGAGATGGGAATCCGCATCATCAAGCTGCCCGATGTCGGCGAAGGCGTTGCCGAGGCCGAGCTGGTCGAATGGCATGTCGAGGTCGGCCAGTCGGTGCTGGAGGACCAGGTCCTCGCCGCCGTGATGACCGACAAGGCGACCGTCGAGATTCCCTCGCCGGTCGCCGGCACCGTGGTGGCGCTGGGCGCCGAGGTGGGCGGCGTGCTGGCGGTCGGCGCCGAGCTGGTGCGCCTCGAGGTGGCGGGCGAAGGCGACCAGGAGGTGAAGGCGGCACCACGCGAGGCGCTCGCCTCCTCCCCGGTCGCCCCGACTCCCCTGCCGACGCCCGCGCCGGCGCAGCCGGTCGTCGCCGAAGCGTCGCCGCCGGCGCCGCGTCCTGTCGCCTCAGGCTCGCTCGGTCCGCCGCGACCGGCTGGCGAGAAGCCGCTCGCCTCGCCGGCCGTGCGACGGCGCGCCCGCGATGCCGGTGTCGATTTGCGCCAGGTTCGCGGCAGCGGGCCGGCGGGCCGCATCCTGCACGACGATCTCGACGCCTTCCTGCAGAGCGGACCGGCGACCGCAGCACCTGCCGGACGTGCGCCGAACCAGCATGTCGAGACGGTCAAGGTGATCGGCCTGCGCCGGCGCATCGCGCAGAAGATGGCCGATTCCAAGCGACGGGTCGCCCATTTCTCCTATGTCGAGGAAGTCGACGTCACCGCGCTCGAGGAGCTGCGCGCGGCGTTGAACGCCGAGAAGAAGCAGGATCGTCCGCGCCTCACCCTGATGCCTTTCCTGATGCAGGCGGTGGTCAAAGGCGTCGCCGACTTTCCCGAGATGAACGCGCTCTACGATGACGAGGCCGAGACGATCGAACGGCACGGCGGCGTCCATATCGGCATCGCGACGCAGACCGACAACGGCCTTCTGGTGCCGGTGGTGCGCCATTGCGAGGCGCGCGGCCTGTGGGACCTCGCCCGCGAGGTGGCGCGCCTCGCCGAGGCGGCACGCGAAGGACGGGCGACGCGCGCCGAGCTCACCGGCTCGACCATCACCATCACCAGCCTGGGGCCGCTGGGCGGCATCGTCACCACGCCGGTGGTGAACCGTCCCGAGGTGGCGATCATCGGCATCAACAAGCAGGTCGTGCGGCCGGTCTGGCAGGGCGGCCAGTTCGTGCCGCGCACCATGATGAACCTGTCGTCGTCGTTCGATCACCGCGTCATCGACGGCTACAACGCGGCGCGCTTCGTGCAGCGGCTCAAGGCGCTGCTCGAAGAGCCGGCCACCCTTTTCATCGAGGCATGAGATGGCCGATATCACTGCCAAGGTGCTGATCGTGGGCGGCGGGCCCGGCGGCTACGTCGCCGCCATCCGGGCAGGCCAGCTCGGCCTCGACGTCGTTCTGGTCGAGCAGGGCGGCAATGGCGGCGGGCTGGGCGGCACCTGCCTCAACGTCGGCTGCATTCCCTCCAAGGCGATCATCCACGCCGCCGAGGCCTATCACCAGGCGATCGAGCAGGCGACCAGGGCGCCGTTCGGGCTCAAGGTCGAGCGGCCGACCATCGACTTCGCCCGCACCGTCGACTGGAAGGACGGCATCGTCGGCCGCCTGACCGGCGGCGTCGGCGCGCTGCTGAAACGCCATCGCGTCAAGATCGTGCAGGGCCGCGCCGAGATGACCGACGGCAAGAGCTGCCGCGTCGAGACCGACACTGGGCCGCAGGTGATCCGCGCCGAGCATGTCGTGCTGGCGACCGGATCGGTCGCCGCCGCGCTGCCGAGCCTGCCGTTCGGCGGCAAGGTCATCTCCTCGGCCGAGGCGCTGTCGCTGGACGCCATCCCCGAGCGACTGGCCGTGGTCGGCGCCGGCTATATCGGCCTCGAGCTCGGCATCGCCTTCGCCAAACTCGGATCGAAGGTGACCTTGGTCGAGGCCCTCGACAGCATCCTGCCCGCCTACGACGCCGAGCTGGTCCGCCCCGTCGCCCGCCGCATGCGCGCGCTCGGCGTGGAGGTGCTGACCCGGGCCAAGGCCGCCGGCCTGTCGGACGACGGCACCGCCCTCCTCGTCGACCAGGAAGGCGCCGGCCGGCGCACCATCGCGATGGATCGCCTGCTGGTCGCCACAGGACGACGCGCGAGACTGACCGGTTTCGGCCTCGAGCGCCTCGATCTCACCCTGGATCGCGACGCCGTGCAGATCGACGAACGCTGCGCGACCTCCATGCGCAACGTCTGGGCGATCGGCGATCTCACCGGCGAGCCCATGCTCGCCCATCGCGCGATGGCCCAGGGCGTGGTCGTCGCCGAGCAGATCGCCGGTCACCGGCGCGTCTTCGATGCCGCGGCGATTCCCGCCGTCTGCTTCACCGATCCCGAGATCGTCACGGTCGGCCTCTCGCCGGACGAGGCGCGTCGCGCCGGGCGTGAAATCCTGACCGCGCAGTTCCCCTTCCAGGCCAACGGCCGCGCCCTCACCCTGGCGAACGACGACGGCTTCGTGCGCGTGACCGCCCGCGCCGACAATCACCTCGTGCTCGGGATTGGCGCGGTCGGCCCTGGAGTCTCCGAGCTCTCCGCATCCTTCGGACTTGCCCTCGAGATGGGCGCGCGGCTGGAGGATATCGGCGGCACCATTCACGCCCATCCGACCCTGGGCGAGGCCTTCCACGAAGCCAGCCTGCGTGCCCTCGGCGAGGCGTTGCATATTTGAGCTCGTCCTCCTCCCCAGCGCATCGCTGGGGAGGTGTCCGCGACTTCGCGGAGGGGTCATGGTCTTCTGGACCGCGGGCGTCTCGCCCGCTCATGGTCATGAATCATGAGCGGGCGAAACGCCCCCGGTCCGCTTGATGCATGACCCCTCCGCCTGCCTGCGCGAAGCCGAAGCGGCTTCGCTTCGGCGAAGGCAGGTCGCCGTAAGACGGCGACACCTCCCCAGCTAAGCTGCAGCTAAGTTGTTGAGGAGAATCGCGCCCGTTATCACGCATCGATCACGCGCCGCGGGCCCGGCGCGTGCGCACATTCCGGCATGGATTCGCGGCGCCGGCCTGCGCGCTCATGCCTTCCCGCCAGGGACTTGAGCCTCCATTTCATCGACGGCGAGGGACTGCTTCTCGACCGGGAACACCACCGGCTCTACGCGCTCAACGCCAGCGCCACCTTGATCTGGTGCATGCTGGAGGACGGCGCGCCGCCGGCGGAAATCTGCCGTTTGCTCAACGAGCAATACGCAGTGTCCGCGAACGAAGCGGCGTCCTACGTTTCCGGCATCCTGGATCAATGCGCCTCGCTCAGCCGCGCGGAAAAGGCGCCGGCGGCACCGCAGGACATGCCGATACAAGCTGGACCGGGCCATCGCCTGCGTTCGCGACACGCCGAGGTGATCGCGACCTATGCGCTGCTTGGCAGTGTCATCCGCGTTCGTTACGACAACGCACGCCTGCACGACGCGGTCCACCCGCTGCTGCAGCACGGCGCCCTCGCCAGGGCGACCCCGACGATCGTCATCGACATCGTCCCCCACGGCGATGGCGTGGCGATCATCGCCGACGACCTGATGATCGGATGGTCGTGGACCCTCGAGGACGCTGCGGTCGCCGTCAGGGCCTGCCTGACGCAGGTGGCGACCGCGAAGAGCGGCGGTCTCTGCGTGGTCCATGCCGGCGCGCTCAGCCGAAACGGCGGCGCTCTGCTTCTTCCCGGCGATGCCGGCTACGGCAAGAGCACGCTCTCCGCCGGCCTTGCCGCCCGCGGCTTCGACATGCTGTGCGATGACACGACCCTGCTGGCGGGAGATCCGCCGCTGGTGCGCTGCCTGCCGACCGGGCTCTGCATCAAGCGTGGCGCCTATGCCGTCCTGGAGCCGCTCCACCCGCATCTTGCCGGCTTGCGCGAATGGCGGCGACCCGACGGCAAGCACGCGCGCTACCTGATGCCGGGCCGCGATCTCGGCTGGGCGCCGGTGGATGCAGCGGTCGCCGCGCGCTGGATGGTGTTTCCGCGCTATCACCCCGACCAGGGCACCAGCCTCTTGCCCCTGCGGCGGCACGCGGCCCTGGCGCGGCTGCTGCCCGGCGTCTGTTTCCTGTCGGGCCACCTCGATCCGGGCAACCTCGACAGGCTCATTGCCTGGATCGAGCGGATCGACTGCTACGACCTGCCGCTGTCGTCGCTCGACGACGCAACCACCTTGATCGACGGGCTGTGCCGATGAACCGGCACCGGCGCTCGCTCACCACCCTTGCCCGCTGCCTGCAAGGCAGTGCGCCCGGAAACACGGCTGCCACCATCGAGCCAACCGAGTGGATGTCGGTGTTCCAGGCGGCCAACGATCATCTTCTGACGCCCGCCCTGTGGCATGCGCTCATCAGCTCGGGGCGCTTTCGCTCGCTTCCCGCCGACGCGGCCGAATACCTGGCAACGCTCTATCTGTTGAACGGCGAGCGCAATGGCGTGTTGCGGCGCCAGGCGATCGAGCTCATCGGCGCGCTTAACGAGCGTGACATCGTCCCGGCGCTGCTCAAGGGCGGCCTCGCGCTGTTCGACGGTCCCTATGACGATCCGGCGATCCGCATGATGCGGGACCTCGATCTGCTGGTGCCGGCGCCTTCACGCGACCAGGCGATCGTGGTGCTCGACCGGCTCGGCTATCGCCTGACGCAGCAATATGCGCCGGGTCACCATGCATTCGGCGACTTCGCGCGGTCCGACGATCCGGGCAGCATCGACCTGCATACCGAGCTGGTCGATTCGTCCCACGTGCTGCCAGCCGCGGAAGTGTGGAGCCGCGCAGAACCGCGGACCATCGACGGTGCTCGCTACCTCGCCCCCTCGCCGACCGACAGGGTCATGCACAACGTGCTGCACGCCCAGATCCACTATCTCGGGAGCTTCTATCGCGGCGAACTGCACCTTCAACAGATCTACGAGCTGGCCACCCTCGCGCGATACTTCGGCCCGGCGGTCGATTGGTGCTTCGTGCATCGGCGACTGGCGGCGCATCGCCTGACCTCGGCGCTCGAATCCCATCTCTTCGCGGCGCACCGGCTGTTCGGACTCGAGTGGCCGCTCGCTCATCCCGCGAGCCCGCGGGCGCGATGGCATTTTCTGAGATGCGAGGTGCAGCTGGACTTGCCGGTGCTGCAGCGATTGGCGGTTCCCTGGGGCAATCTTCGCGGCGCTCTGGCGTGGCACCGCATGCATGCGCTGCATGGCGAGGTCGGCGGTCCGCTCGGCTGGCGCTGCCGTCACCTGCTGCAGTACCTGCGAAAAAAGGGTATCGGCGCCACCGTTGGACGGCTGATGCGCCTTCAATGAAGCGCCGTCAGCCGCCTGCGAAGTCGCGGCTGACGGCGCCGTCCGGAGCAGCCTCCCTTCCTTACCGCTTCGTATCGTGCGCCTTGCTCGGCGCCTGCGGCGACGGATTGCTTCCCGAATTGCCCGGCACGCCGTCGAAGCCGCCGTTGCCGAAGCCGTTGTTTCCCGACAGCGACCGGCCCGCGTGGCCGGACCGGGCGACTGCGTAGTTCTGCGCAGTGCTCGACAGCAGGACGGTCATCGCCGGCGGCGTGATGACGGCAAACCTGCCGCAGGTCGCCAGGAAACGGCGCCGCGCCTCGATCTTGTCGGATTCTTCGTGCATCGCCATTCGCTCCTCCAATGCTTGAGCCGTCAATAAACGACGATACAGGCAAAGGTGCTAGGCCCCGTCGGTGATCGTTCAGTGGTAGCGCGCGTATTCAACCGCTGTGATTTTCCTGGGGCGAATGCTGCGAGGGTCTTGATCTATTCGCCTTCCCAGATCCGACGTTACGAAGTGAATCTCCAATCCCTCCTCCGTACCGGGGGAGGTGGCCCGAAGGGCCGGAGGGGGAAGGTCCGAGTCGAGATTCATGAAGTTTCGACGTCGGAATTTCATGGATCTCGTTTGAAGCTCTCCCCTCTGCCCCGTGTGACGGGGCACCTCGCCCGTATGACGGGGGGAGGAACGTGAAACGTGATCCACTCCGACGCGGGCCGCGCTCAGCCGGCCCGCTCGACCTCGACCAGGTTCGTGTTGTACGTCGTGGCGCCGCAGGGGGCGGAGCGGTCCTGGGAGAGGACGTTGGCGCAGCCCTTCGTGTCGGTGCCCGTCCCGTCGGGCGTGAACCACGCGC
Organism: Reyranella sp.; assembly: GCF_050185545.1. Classification (GTDB taxonomy): domain Bacteria; phylum Pseudomonadota; class Alphaproteobacteria; order Reyranellales; family Reyranellaceae; genus Reyranella. The sequence goes on from NZ_JBFWZI010000170.1 coordinate 8,589, forward strand.
CTTCCTTGATCGAGACGATGCCGGGCATGATGCGGCGCGTCACCTTGACCGGCAGCATGGTCGCGCCGCGGTCGTTGAATACGCGCACCGTGTCGCCGCTGACGATGCCGCGGGCCGCGGCGTCAGCCGGATTCATCCAGACGTCGTCGGGGTCGACCCGCGCGAGCTGCGGCTGGTTGCCGTGGATCGAATGCGTGCGCGCCCGCGACTTGGGGCTGCACAGCATCAGGGGAAAACGCGCCTCGGGCGTCACCGGCTCGATCCAGGTCGGGACCGCCGGAATGTGCCCGAGCCCGTAGTAGTCGGGCTTGGCCGCCAGCGCCATCGAGTAGACCTCGATCTTGCCCGAGGGGGTTGTGAAGCGGTGGTTCTCGGGATCGCGGATCTGGGCGGCGAATGCCACGGCATCCCTTGGCGGTGCGAAGCGGGCGACGCCCTTGTCGGCGAAGGTGTCGAAATCGTCGACGGCCTTGCTGGTCAGCTCGCGCAGCCATTGCATCTCCGACTTGTCGTTGTAGTCGTTGATGCCGACGCGCGCCGCAAGGTCGGCGAAGATGTCGAAGTCGTTGCGGCACTCGTACATCGGCCGGATCGCCTGCTTCATGAAGATGGCGTAATGACCGGCGCCGGCCCACGGCGTGTGCACGTCGTTGCGCTCCCAGAACGTGGTGGCCGGCAGCACGATGTCGGCGTGGCGCACCGTCGGCGTCAGGAAGTGATCCTGCCCGACGATCAGCTCGACGCCGTCGAGCGAGGCGGCCATCTTGTTGGCATTGGGGCACTGGTTGAACAGGTCGCCGCCCGCCGAATAGATCATCTTGACGTCGGCCGGGTAGCCGCCGGCCTTGCCGCGCGCCAGCAAGTCGGCGAGCAAGGGCGTTGCCACCCGGGCGTTGATCGGGTTGCTGCCGGCGGGCAACCCGCTGATGCCGCTGCGGCCGGTCACCCCATTGCTGACGCCGGTGTTGCCGCCGGCGATGCCGATATTGCCGGTGATCGCGGCCAGCGCATAGGCGGCGCGATGGAACTGCTCGCCGAAGGCGGTGCGGCCCGGCGCGTAGCCGCACTGCAGCGCTGCCGGCTTGGTGGTGGCGAACTCGATCGCCAGGCGCCGGATCGTCCCAGCCGGCATGCCGGTACGCTCGGCCGCCCATTCCGGCGTCTTCGGAACGCCGTCGCTCTGCCCCAGCAGGTACGACTTGTAGGAGGCGCCGGCCGGCGCGTCGGGCGGCAGGTGCTCGTCGTCGAAGCCCAGCACGTGACGGTCGCAGAAGGCCTGGTCATGCAGGCCCTCGCACACGATCACGTAGGCCATGGCGATCAGGGCGGCGGCATCGGTCGACGGCTTGATGAAGATGTGCTCGTCGGCCAGCGCGGTGCTGGTGCGGGTGCGCCGCGGATCGACGCAGACGATGCGCACGCCGCGCGACTTGGCTTCCTTCAGATACTGCTGCGTGCCGGTGCCGAAGGTGCCGTCGGCCGGGCTCCAGCCCCACATCAGGATCAGCCTGGAATTCACGTAGTCGGTCGGCTCGCGGCCCGCAGTCTTGTAGTCGGCCTTGGCGCCGAAGGTCATGCGGACGGCGAAAACCTCGGCCTCGGCCGACATGTTCGACCACAGGTCGATACAGCCGCCGAACTTGTAGAAGAAGCGCTTCGACACGGTCGAGCCGTGCAGCATCGACGTATTGCCCGAGCGCGAGGCATCGACGATCGACGCATTGCCGTACTGGCGGCGGATGCGCAGCATCTCGCCGGCGACGTGGTCCAGCGCCTCGTCCCACGAGATACGCTCGAACCGGCCGGCGCCGCGCGGCCCGACACGGCGCATGGGATGCTTCAGTCGCTCCGGGTGGTAGAGCCGCTCGATCTGCCCGACGCCGCGGGCACAGGCGTGCAGGGGCGGCAGCTCGGGCCGCCAGCGCGCGGGATCGGTCGAGATCTTGACGATCCGATCGTCCACGACATGCGCATTCACCACGCAGCGCCCGCCGCAATTGTGCCCGCAGGTGCTGGTGACGACGGTCTCGCCGGCGCGGCCGGGACGACGCGGCGCCTGGTAGATCGTGTGGTCGGGCATTTACGCACCTCTCCGACTTGGGACGCACTGACATGAGAAGGGTCCCTCGCTGCGCTCGGGATGACAACATTGCGCTGGGGGCGCGCCACTCCTGTGGCGCATCTCTCGCGTGATCGACGATGATCGGGCCAGTGGAGTGGCGCGCCCCCAGCCGAGAATCCGACATCCCGAGCGCAGCGAGGGACCTTTGCAGTCGAGGGTAACGGCTCTCTCGCCGTATTGTCGACGCCCGATCCTTCGGCCTAGGCCGCAGCGACCTCGAAGACGGTCTTGGCCACGCCCTCGCCCGACAGGGCGAAGGTCAGGGCTTCGCGGGGCTGGTCGAAGGGAAAGACGCGACCGGCCGGCGGGTCGAGCCGGCCGTCCTCGACCCAGCCGAGCAGCTCCTCGAGCTCACGCCCGGCCTGTTCCCGCTCGAACACATCGGCGAACTGCCGGTAATCGACGCCCACCAGCGCGGCGCCCTTGAGAAGCGGCAGATTGACCGGCAACGCCGGGATCTCGCCCGACACGAAGCCGACCACCAGATGACGCCCGCCCCATCTCAGCGACCGGAAGGCCGGTTGCATCAAGGAGCCACAGGCCGGATCGAACACGACATCGAGGCCGTCGGGGACCGCGGCACGCAGGCGATCGCGCCAGCCGTCGATGTCGCGATCGAGCGTGATGTCGGCGCCGTAGCGGCGGGCAAGTGCGCGCTTCTCCGCCGTCGACGCCACGCCTACGACCCTGGCGCCGAGCAGCTTGCCGATCTGGACGGCGGCACTGCCCGTGCCGCCTGCGGCGCCGATCACCAGCAGGGTCTCGCCTGCCTGCAGGCGCGCCCGATCGCGAAGCCCGTGCAGCGCGGTCACATAATTGATGCGAAACCCGGCCGCCTGGTCGAACCGCATCCGATCGGGAATGCGCCGAACTGACGTGGCAGCAACAATGGCATACTCGCAGAAGCCGCCGCGCGCCTGCGCCAGCACGCGATCGCCGACCGCGAGGGAGGCGACGTCGGAACCGACGGCATCGATCCAGCCCGCGACCTCGCCTCCCGGGACGTGCGGCAACGGCGGCTTGACCTGGTAGCGGCCGAGCGCGACCAGGGCGTCGACATAGCCGACGCCGCAGGCGGCAATCCTGATCCGCACCTCGGTCGGGCCCGGGATGGGCATCGGCAGCTCGACCGAACGGTATTCGTCGATCGAGGAAAGCGACGCCGCCTGGATTGCCCGCATGGATGGATCCTTCGCCCTGCCGAGAGCTTGTGAGATTCTGGATGACTGAGTTCTGGACAATACGTCGGCGAAAGGAAAGGTCGTTCAAGCGGACCGCGGGCGTCTCGCCCGCACATGAGAAGAGCGGGCGAGACGCCCGCGGTCCGCTCGAGGGATCGTTCCTTCGGCGCAGCGGTCGCGAGCAGCGTCGCCGAGAGCCCGAAATGCCAGGGGCGGCTCAGATCGGTGCGAACGAGCGATATTTAGGAGGATGGTAGTTGGGTCGGCGGGCCTGCGCCGAATCGAAGATCTCGACCAGGCGGCGGCGCGTGTCGCGTGGATCGATGACGTCGTCGATGCCGAACCCTTCCGCGCCGCGCAGGGCGCCGATGCGCGCCCGCGTCTCGGCGATCATCTCCTGGCGGCGTGCCATCGGGTCGGGCGCAGCTTCGTATGCCTTGCGGAAGGCCACGTCGATCGCGCCCTCGATCGACATGGCGCAGATCTCGGCCGATGGCCAGGCGAAGCTGGCATCGGCCGCGAAGCTGCGTCCGCCCGCCATGGCGAAATAGCCGAGCCCGTAGCCCTTGCGCAGCACGATCGACACGCGGGGCACGCTGGCATGGCCCCATTCGAACACCAGCTTGGCGCTGCGCCGCCCCAGCGCGGTGCGTTCGGCGCCCGAGCCGATCGAGAAGCCGGGCACGTCGATGAACGACACAAGCGGCAGGCCGAAGGCATCGCACAGGGCGATGAAATGAGCGCCCTTGTCGCACGCGTTCGCATTGATCATGCCGCCCAGCCGCAGCGCCTGGTTGGCGATGAAGCCGACCGGGCGGCCGCCGAGCCGCGCCAGCGCCGTCACCATGTTGGGCGCGAAGGTGGGCTTCAGCTCGAACAGGCTGCCCGTATCGGCGATCAGCGCCAGCACCTTACGCACGTCGTAGGCCTTGCGCGTCGACACCGGCACCAGGTCGAGCAGCGCATCGTCGATCGGCGCGATCGGCCGCGAATGATCGACGATCTGCTGCGCGGCGCGCGCGTTCGACGGCAGGTAGGAGAGGAACCGGCGGGCCGCCGCGAGGGCCTCGTCCTCGTTGGCCACGCCGAGATCGGCGATGCCCTGCTGGTCGACCTGGATGTCGGCGCCGCCCAGCGCCATGCCGTCGATGTCCTCGCCGGTGGCAGCCTTCACCAGGGCCGGGCCGGCGATGCCCATGGTCGACAGGCCGCGCACCATGACGACGAAGTCGGCCGTGCCGGCATAGTTGGTCGGCCCGGCGAAGCCCGCCCCCAGCATCAGCGCCACCATCGGGATCCAGCCGGAGGCGCGGGCGAAATTGTGGAAGGTGGCATTGGCGTTGGCGAAATGACGCGCGTCCTGGCCATCCTGGATGCGATGGCCGCCGCCATCGAGGATCATGATCAGCGGCAGGCCGCGGCTGATGGCGATGCCGAGCGCGCGCTGGATCTTGGCGCTGCCCAGCCGGCCGATGCTGCCGCCGAACACAGAAAAATCTTGTGAAAACACTACGACCGGCCGGCCGTCGATGCGGGCCGTGCCGACCACGACGCCATCGGCCGGCGAGAGCGTGCGCGCCGGCCCGGCGCCAATGCCGTCCTCCTCGGCGGTGACCAGCCCGCCGATCTCGTCGAAGGTTCCAGGATCGACGAGTCGGCCGAGGCGCACGCGGGCGCTGAGCTTGCCGCGCCCGGCCAGGCGCTCGACTGCGGCAGCCCGCGCCTCGTCGCTCGAGGTCGCGCGGACGTTCTCGATGTCCTCGATCAGATCGCGCATTGTCCTGTCGGCTGTCATCGCTGCTCCCGCCCGGCGCAAATAATCGTCGCCGAATACGTACAGGCTCTGCACGTCCGAAAAAAGTTGTGGGGGAGAGTCGCTTCCGCGCCCATTCCGCCCCTATGATGGCGGCCAAGAACGAAGCGCCCGGGAGGCGACGGTATGTACAGTTACATCGCCCGGAGGCTCGTCTTCGGCGCGCTGACCGTGATCGGCGTATCGATCATGGTGTTCGTGGTGATGCGCATCCTGCCCGGCGACCCCCTGGTCGCGATCTTCGGGCCGGAGGGCATGACCAAGCTCACCGAGGAGCAGCGCGCCAACTACATGTCCGAGCTCGGGCTCAGCGACCCCCTGTGGGTGCAGTACTTCGCCTGGGTGAAGGACATCATCAGCGGCAATTTCGGCCGCTCGTTCTTCCGCTCCGAAAGCGTGGCCGAGATGATCCTGCGGCGCGGCCCCCTGACGGCGGAGATCGCCCTGCTGTCGGTCATCCTGTCGTGGATTGTCGGCATCCCGGTCGCCCTGGTGAGCGCCCTCAAGCCCAACACCGTGGCCGATTCGACCGTCCGCTTCGTCAGCATCCTGTTCCTGGCGGTGCCGGGCTTCTGGGTCGGCATGCTGATCGTGCTCGGCCTGCTGTTCTGGTTCGGCTACCGCGCGCCGATGGCGGGTGCGTCGCTGTTCGTCGATCCGATCGCCAACCTGCAGCTGGTCGTCGGCCCGGCCATCGTGCTCGGGCTCGGCCAGGCGGCCTACATCGCCCGCATGGGCCGCTCGAGCCTGCTCGAGGTGATCCGGGAGGACTATGTGCGCACGGCGCGGGCCAAGGGCCTGAACAGCCGTCTGGTGATCGCCCTGCACGCCCTGCCCAATGCGCTGCTGCCGGTCATCACCCTGTCCGGCGTGCTGCTCGGCCTGGTGCTGGCGGGGTCGATCCCGGTCGAGCGGGCGTTCGGCACGCCGGGTCTCGGCTACTCCATGTTCATCGCAGTGAGCGAACGCGACGTGTTCGTGATGCAGAACCTGGTGTTCCTCTATGCCGTGGTGTTCGTGATGCTGAACATCGTGGTCGACGTGACGATTGCCCTGCTCGACCCGAGGATCCGTTACCAATGACCGTCATCCTCCCCGCCGAGTCCGCCGCGCCGACTGCGGCTTCGCGCATCCGGACGCTGTTCCGGGGCGTCGGGCGCTTCTTCCGGCGGTCGCCGCTCTCGGCCTTCTGGGGCTGCGTCGCCGCCGCCATCCTGGCCATGGCCATCGCTGCGCCGGCGATCGCGCCCTACCCACCGCTGAAGTCCGATTTCCGCGCCATGCAGAAGCCGCCCAGCGAGGCACACTGGTTCGGCACCGACCAGATCGGCCGCGACACGCTGAGCCGCGTGATCTACGGCAGCCGCGCCTCGCTCACCGTGGCGCTGGGCGCCGTGCTGTTCGGGACCACGCTGGGCGCGCTGTGGGGGCTGGCCTGCGGTTATTTCGGCGGCCGCTTCGACATGATCAGCCAACGCATCATCGAATTCCTGCAGTCGTTTCCCGACCTCATACTGGCGATGGCGATCGCCATGGCGCTGGGGGGCGGCCTGGGGACCGTGATCGTCGCCATCGCCATCACCCGAATACCCTTCGGTGGCCGCGTCATCCGCTCGGTCGTCCTGTCGCTCAAGGAGATGCAGTATGTCGAGGCGGCCCGCGGGCTGGGCGCCTCGCACCAGCGCCTGATGTTCCGTCACATCCTGCCGCAATGCGTCGCGCCGTACCTGATCCTGGCCACCACCCATCTCGGCGTCGCCATCATCATCGAGGCCTCGCTCGGCTTCCTCGGCGTCGGAATCCCGCCACCGAACCCGACCTGGGGCAACATGCTGGCCGATTCGCTCAACGCCGGCCTGGTACCACCGTGGTGGCTGGTGCTGTTCCCGGGGCTTGCGATCACCCTCACCGTGCTCGCCTTCAACCTGCTGGGCGACGGCATCCGCGACCTGCTCGACCCCAGGCTGCGCGGCTCGGTGTAATCATTCGCC
>NZ_JBFWZI010000171.1:0-9717 GCF_050185545.1 Reyranella sp.
TCTGGGCGCTGGCCGCCGAGACCATGGAGGAGGCGCAGCACCACTTCACGTCACGCGCTCTCTCCCGCATGAACCGCGACCGCGGCATTCTCGCGCCGCTCGATGCGCCCGACACCGCCGCCGAGGCCCTGAAAGCCTATGATCAGGGCCGCGTCGAGCGGTTCCGCCGCGAGTCCTTCGTCGGCACGGGCCCGCAAGTCGCGGCACGCATCGAAGAGCTGAAGAACCGGGTCGGCGTCGACGAGATGGCGGTCGTCACCTGGACGTACGACGAGGAGGTGCGACGGGCGAGCTACACGCACCTCGCCCGCGCCATGGGGTTCGCGCCAGCGCTCTAGCCGACATTGTCGTAGGCCGCTCGATGACGACGCAGATATTCGGGACGTGGCCAATACGCTTGGTTCTCTGGCAAGCGAACACGTTGAAGCTGCTTCTGAAACAGCGCCTGTAGCTCGCTCGGTATTCTGTTGTGTGACACGAGCAAGCCATAGTCGTCTGTCAGCGAAATGAGATGCCGGTCAAACAGCCAGTGCGCTGTAGCGGACAGTGCCAACCCATTCTGCACAACGTCCGGACCGCCATTTGCGACCGACCAGATATGTGCCGCCTGGACCTCCGCTTTGCCACCGCCATTCAAGATTCGTAGGCCAGTCACAGCACAAGTATTGTCATACGCTTCGCACACATGTCTTCGAAAGTTCGCTTCCCGCACCTTTCGGTTCATTAAAATCTAAACGACTTTTCTTTCCTGCTCAGCCTCCGGCGCAGTGACTAGGCAAGCGTATCCGAATCAAGGTGCGCAGGGTCCAATTCAAGTCGGACCGCGTTCGCCGGTGACAACGTCTCTTTCAAACCTGTCCGGACGATATCGCCGAACTCAATGTCGGTAATCACTCGCACGGATCGCCCCTGTAGTGTGCGGCCTATCAGGGACCGTTTGGGCAGATACTCCAGTTGGCGTTCATGGAAGCCACCAGGCCGCTCCAGGGGCACAATCTCATCGAATGGCAGGAAGTCTGCCATTCGAGCATATGAATGACTCGAACGCGCAGGGTCCGGTTCGATGCCAATCACGCGCGCTGCCGTGAAATAGCCGATACGCGCTCCGCCTCGACGAGTCGCCCGGTAGACAATCCAATCGCCCACCACCGTTCTTGCTTCCGGCAAGTAGCGATTGGGAAAATGGTATCGTGACTGAATTTCGTCGTCGTAACCCGACCCTGGTCGGGAATCGAAGACGGCTTTCATCGGTTGTTAAGCGTGCCTTCAGCGCGGCTCCGTCCAGCTCTCCGAGAAGGCCAGCGCCGAGGTGCTGAACGGCCGCCCTTCGCGCTGGCGGGCCCACGACTTGCCGCGTGCCTGCTGGCCGTTCACCGTGAGCCGCGTGCCGAGTGCCGGCACCAGCACAGTGCAAACGCCGTAGGGCCTGGGGTTGGGCTGCTGGTTGGGCTCGGTGTGAATCAGCAGCGGTTCGCCGATGTCGTGCCAAGTGAGCGAGATCTCGCCGTCGTGCGTCTCGACATGCTCGGTCCAGAAGTAGCGCGGATCGCCCGACTTGGAGAACGCCGCATCGTGCACCGGAATGGTCAGGTCCTTGAGCTCGGCATTGAGCATTCCCTGAACGGTCTGCTGCAGCCAGCGCGCCATGGCGATGTTGTCGGAAAAAATGCGCCAGCCACCGTGCGTGAGCTCGCTCTTGAGGTAGAGCACGTGTCCCGGACCGGCCGGGCAGAACAGGATTCGCCAGAAGCTGGCGTCGGTCGAGTTGGGGTCGCCGTCCTTTTCACTGAGGCGAATGAACGGGTTCTCGCCCGTCAGGATCAGGCGATGCGGGTCTAACACGGCCATCTTCACTCCTCCCCTGCCGGAACCGGCCTGCCGGTGCGGCGTTCAAGCGGATTGCAGGCAAAGCCTAGCAGGAGCCGCGCAATGGGCGAACTCTTTCGTCATGCCGCCATCGCCGTGATGACGGCGATTGCCGGATCCACCCTCGCCTGGTCGAGCGTCGCACTGGCGCAGGGTGAACCGCCCGCCCGGGTCGGGCGGCTTGCCTATACCAATGGCGCGGTGTCCTTCCACGACGATGCGGAGAGCGCCTGGAGGCCGGCTGTCGTCAACACGCCCCTCACCACGGGCGACGCGATCTGGACCGAGCCCAACGCCCGCAGCGAGATCTCGCTCGCTGGCACGCGCATTCGCATGGAAGGCGCCAGCGAACTCGACCTGCTCGCGCTCGACGATGAGCAGACCCGCCTGCGCCTCTCGCAGGGCCGCATCGACATCAAGACCTTCTCGCTCGATGCCAGCCAGCCTTACCAGATCGTGACGCCGCGCGGCACGGTCACGCTTTTGCAACAGGGCGACTACTACGTCGAGGCCGGCTCGCTCGAGGATCCGACGCGGCTCGGCGTGCGCAGCGGCGCCGCCCAGATCGAGGCTCTCGACGGACAGGTGCTGGCCGTGCGGCCGGGAGAGGTCGGCGAGGTGCTGGGCGATGCGTCCATGCCGCAACTGCGGACCGTCAGCGCGCCACCACCGGCGCCGCCTGCCTTCTGGGCCAGTCGTGATCGCCTGGTCGTGTACGACCAGCCACCGCAGTACATGCCCGCCGGCGTCACCGGCTACGAGGATCTGAACGCCTACGGCACCTGGGTGAACGACGGCAGCTATGGAATGGCCTGGATACCGCGCGCCGTGCCCGTCGGCTGGGCGCCCTATCGCACCGGCCATTGGGTCTATCAGCAGCCTTGGGGCTGGACTTGGATCGACGACCAGCCGTGGGGCTTCGCACCGTATCACTATGGTCGCTGGGCCAACCGCAACAATCGCTGGATGTGGGTGCCGCCGCAGCGCGACACGCGCCCGATCTACGCGCCCGCCCTGGTGGCATTCGTCGGCGGCGTGGAGCTGGCGGTGACCCTGGCCGATCGCAGAAACGCGCCGGTCGGCTGGTTCCCGCTGGGGCCGCGCGAGGTCTACGTGCCGGCCTACACGACCAACCGCGACTACTATCGGCGCATCAACCGCTCCGCCGCGGTGCAGGATCGTCTGCTCGACGACCGGTGGCGGCGCACCGAATGGCGCGAAGGCGGCATCACGGCCCAGAATCTGCGCCTGATGAATCAGCGCTTCGCGACCGTCGTGCCGGCCGCCGCCTTCATCGGCTCGCAGCCGGTGTCGCGCGCGGCGCTGCGCGTCGCTCGGGACCGGGTGGCGACCGTTCCGGTCGTGCCGGTTGCCGCGCCGCCGGCGCCGACCCTCTCCGTCACGCGACCTGGCGTTGCACCGGCGCCGGCGTCGCCGGCACCCGGGGCGGCGACGCCACCACCAAGGACTGTGGCGCCAGCCGATCCGCGAGCACAGGCGCAAGCGCGAGCCGCCGCCAACATCGCCGTCACCAGAACCGCAGTCGCCGACATGCCGACGCTCGCGAAGCCAGCAGCACCTGACAGGCGCGCCGCTCCTGGTCCCAGGAACGCCGCCGCACCTCCGGCCAGCGCGCCCGGTGCTCCGGCGGGTTCGACCGACAAGCCGGACGTGCCGAAGCTCGTGCCACGCCAAGGCGCCGAGCCACCAGCATTGCAGGGCACCGTCACGCCTCTGTCTCCGCGGACCGGTCGGCCCAGCGAACAGCCCGGGCGTCCCGCGGCAACGCCTTCTCCACAACCTCCGACTGCCAGCGAGCCGGCCAAACCCGGCGAACCTCCGCAGCAGCAGGCAACGCCACCGGAGCCTCGACCCGCGCCTCAGCCGCAGAGACCGGATGAACCGCCGAGACAACAGGCCGCGCCGCCACCGCCACAGCGGCAGCCCGCGCCCCGGACGCCAGGGCCCGCCGAACCACAGCGCCCGCAAGTCGCCCCCGCACCGCCGCCATCGGCGGCGCAACCGCCGCGACCGGCCGAGACTCCGAGACAGCAGGCTGCACCGCCTCGTCAGCCGCCGCCCGCGGGTCAGACATCGAAACCCGCCGAGCCGCAACGAGAACAGGCTGCTCCGCTCCAGCAGCCGGCACCGCAGCCGCCGCGGCAGGCCGAGCCGCCGAGACAACAGGCGGTACCGCCACCGCAACAGCAGCCGGCGCCGCAACCGCGCCGGCAGGCCGAGCCGCCGAGGCAGCAGGCTGCTCCTCCTCCGCCGGCGCCGCAGGCTCCGCAGCCGCCGAGGCAGGCCGAGCCGCCGAGGCAGCAGGCAGCACCACCTCCTCGTCCGGTCGAGCCTCCACGGCCGCCGCAAGCGGCGCCTCAGATGCCGCCTCAACGGGCCGTGCCGCCGCCACAGGCGCCGCGTCCACCACAGGAAGGACGCACGGCGCCACCTCCGGCCCCCAGGCCTCAGGCCGCGCCGCCGCCTGCTCCCGGCCAGGCCCAGTCTCCGCCGCAGCGGGCACAACCGCCGCAGCAACAGCAACAGCCGCAGCAGCCGCAACGGCCTGCACCAACCCAGCAGAAGGGTGACGACAAGAAATAGCGGCGCACCGAGACAGCGAGGCGCGCCGCAGACGGTGTCTCGTCAGAGAACCTGGTTGCGCAGCGCCGTCTCGCCGCGCCACAGGCGGTCGAGATTCTCCGTCAGGATGTCGAGCACGTTGTCCTCATAGGCGCGCGTCTCGCCCGCGGTATGCGGCGTGACGAAGACATTGGGCATGGTCCAGAGCGGCGAAGGCTGGGGCAGCGGCTCGTCCGCCGTGACGTCGATGGCGGCGGCCCAGATGCGGTTGTGCTGCATGGTGTCGATCAGGGCCGCCTCGTCGGCCACCTTGCCGCGCGCCACGTTGACGAAGATCGATGACGGCTTCATGGCCGCGAACGCGGCCTTGCTCATCAACCCCGTGGTTTCCGGCGTGAGCGCGCAGGTCAGCGCCACGATGTCGGCCTGTGGCACGAGGCTCACCAGGTCGCCCATGCCGTAGATCGAATCCGCGCCGTTCTCGCCTTGCGAGGGATCGCGACGGATGCCGATAACCTTCATGCCGAAAGCCTTGGCGAGCAACGCGAGATGACTGCCGATGCGGCCCATGCCGACGACCAGCAGAGTCTTGCCGCCGAGCTCGTCCTCGCGCTGGCCGAGATCGCCGATCATGCCGCGCCACATCTTGCGGTGCTGGTTGTCGCGCGCCTCCGGCAGGCGGCGGAACACCGCCAGGATCAGCGCGATGGCATGCTCGGCCACGGCGCGGGCATTGACGCCGGCGGCGCTCGCGAGCCGCACCCCCTTGGCGCCGAGCTGCTCCCGGGAATACTGATCCATGCCCGAGCTGATCGACTGGATGAACTTCAACTTGCCGGCATGCGGGATCAGGTCGTTCTTCCACATGCCGGAGACGACCACGATGTCGGCCTCGCCGACCCGCTTCACCAGGTCGTCGTAGGCCCATACCTGGAAATTCCTGATGCCGGTGTTGCGCGCCTCGAAGCGCGCCTGCATCTGGTAGGCCGCATGGGCAAAGCAGATCGTCAGCTTGTCCTTCGCCGGAAACATTCGCCGAAACTCCCCTAACTCTTGCGTTCGCCGATCGTGCTGTGGAAGCGCGACAGGAACGACGCCGTACGCGGGTTCCTGGGCCGCAGCAAGACCTCTTCGGCAGCCCCGTGCTCGACCACCTGGCCCGCATCCATGACGACGATCTGGTCGGCGACGTCGCGCGCGAAGGCCATCTCGTGAGTCACCACGATCATGGTCGTGCCCTCGGCCGCGAGCTGCTTCATGACGTCGAGCACCTCGCCCACCAGCTCGGGATCGAGCGCCGAGGTGACCTCGTCGAACAGCATGATCTCGGGCGCCATCGCCATGGCGCGCGCGATGGCGACACGCTGTTGCTGGCCGCCCGACAGGTTGCGAGGAAACCGGTCGGCGAAGGAAGCCAGGCCGACCTTGGCCAGGAGATCGCGCGCGATGCCCTCGGCTTCAGGCCTGGCCATCTTCTTCACGATCACCGGCCCCGACATGACGTTCTGCAACGCCGTCATGTGGGGAAAGAGGTCGAACTGCTGGAACACCATGCCGATGCGGGCGCGAAAGCGCGCCAGGTCGCGGCCGTGAGGCATGGAGCGCTTGGCACTGAAATCGATGCGACGGTCGCCGACCTCCAGCGTGCCCGCCGAGGGCTCCTCCAGGAGATTGATGCAGCGCAGGAAGGTCGACTTGCCGCAACCCGACGGGCCGATCACGACCACGACCTCGCCGCGCTGGACCTCGAGCGACACGCCGCGCACCGCCTCGACCGTCCCATAGCTCTTGCGCAGGCCATCGACCTTGACCATCGCCTGGCCACTACTGGTCAACGCGCGCCTCCAGGCGGGCCGCCCACAGGGTGAGCGGATAGAGGATCACGAAATAGGCGATGGCGACGCTGCTGTAGACCTCGAGCGGCCGGAAGGTGTCGGAGACGATGATCGAGCCGGTGTACATCAGGTCGGGGATCGCCACGACGTAGAGCAGCGACGTGTTCTTGAGCTGGATGATCGACTGGTTGACGAAGGGTGGCACCATGCGCTTGGTGGCTTGCGGCAGGATGATGTGGCGCATCAGCTCACCGCCCGTCATGCCGAGCGCGCGCGAGGCCTGCCACTGGCCCTTGTCGATCGAGATGATGCCGGCGCGGAAGATCTCGGTGGCGAAGGCGCCCATGTAGAGCGTGAGCCCGAGGCCGGCGGCGAACCAGTCGGGCAGCTCGACCTGCAGGACGATCGGCAGCGCGTAGTAGAACCACACGATCTGCACCAGCAGCGGCGTGCAGCGGAAGATCTCGACGTAGTAATGCACCGGCAAGGTCACCCAGCGGCTGCGCACGAGCAGCAGCAGGCCGCAGATCACGCCGATGATCATGCCGCCCAGCACCGTGCCCACCGAGTAGGCGAGCGTGACGCCCAGTCCCTTGGCCCAGAGATTCGTGTAGCTGAGGACGAGACCGAAATCCCAGGTGTAGGCGACCGCGAGGACCATCTCAGAAACGGTCCGGCCGGAACGGCGCCAGGTCGACCGTCGTCGGCCGGCCCGTCGCGAGCTCGGCGATGAGCTTGCCGGTGATGCCCGCCATGGTGAGGCCGAGATGGTCGTGGCCGAAGGCGAAGAACACGTTGCTGTGGCGCGGCGAGCGGCCGATCACCGGCTTGGAATCGGGATGCGACGGCCGCGGGCCCATCCACCTGGAGGCGGGCTCGCCCTTCAGCGCGGGCACCAGCTCCTTGGCATGGCGCCCGATCATGTCGGCGATGCGCATGTCGGCCGGGGCGTCGGGGGCGGCGAACTCGGCGACGCCGGTGGCCCGGATACCCTCGTGCATGTGGGCCAGCGACACGCTGCGGTCGGCCGAGACCAGGGCGCGGCGCAGGCCGAATTCCTGGTTGGCGAACATCACGTGATAGCCGCGCTCGGCCTCGAGCGGCACCGACGTGCCGAGCTGCTTCGCCAGCGGCCGCGACCACACGCCGGCGGCCAGCACGACGGTCTCGACATCCAGCGGCCCGCGGTCGGTAACGATCTTGGTCGGTCCCTCGCCGCCGATCTCGAAACCGCGCACGTCAGCGTTGACGATCTCGCCGCCGCGGCGCACGAAATCCCTGGCCAGCGCCTCGCACAGCCGCCACGGATCGATGGTGCGATTGACGTCGGGCAGCGACACCGCCTTGACTATCCGGGGCGACAGCGCGGGTTCCATCTGCCGCGCCTCGTTGCCGTCGAGGATGTCCATGTGCACGCCGTTGCGGCGGCGCAGGTCGAGCGCATAGGCGGCGTGCCGGAACGTCTCCTCGCTCTCGAACAGCATCATCAGGCCGTCGTCCTTGACCCACTGCTGCGCATCGGCATCCTCGATCAGCGGCGCATAGCCGGCATGGGTATGCACCAGCAGCGAGTTGCGGGCGGCGGCGATCTCCTCGACGCGCGACGGCCGCGCCGCTGCGATGAAGCGCAGGAACCACGGCAAGGCGGCGGGCACATGACTCCAGCGCAGCTTCAGGGGCGAGGTGGAGTCGAACAGCATCCTGGGCACCTTCTTCAGCACGCCCGGCATCGCGAAGGGCACGCACGAGGCGATGCCGAAGCTGCCCGAGTTGCCGAAGGTGGCCTTCATGCCCGGCTCGCCCTTTTCGACGAGCCGCACCTTGAAGCCTTCGCGTTGCAGATGAAGTGCGCAACAGACGCCGACGATGCCGGCGCCTATCACGGTGACGGATTTGGCCATCAGTTCGGCGAGAACGACACGGTCGACGGAATCTCCAGGCCCTCACGCGCCAGCGCCGCCTTCATGCGCGCCTCGTTGTGGCCCAGCAGGATGTTCCACTCGGCCCAACGGTTGAGGAATTTCTGCCAGCGCTGATCCTCCTCCAGGCGCAGGCCGATATAGCCCGGCAGGGCCACGCGCGGCGTCGGATTGACGAAGTCGCCCAGCCCGGGATTCTTGGACTTGGCGACCATCGAGTTCAGCACCGTCGTGGTGAAGGCATCGGCGCGACCGGACGACACGGCAAGGGCGATCTCGGCGGCCGACTTGAACTCCACGCGCGTCGCCTTGGGGGCCATCTTGCGCAGCAACAGCTCGTCGGACGTGCCGGTCATCACGGCGACCTTGACGCCTTCCTTGTTGTAGTCCGCCCACACCCGGCCCTTGAACTTGGGATTGTTCACCGTCACCCATTCGATCCAGTAGATCGGCCCGGCGAAGTCGATGGCGGTGGCGCGCAAGGGCGTCGCCTGCAGGGCGAAGTTCATGTCGACCTTGCCCGACTGCAGCGACAGCACGGCCTCGCCGAAGCCGCCGACCTCGACCGGCACGTACTTCACCTTGAGCTCGTTGGCGATGTCCTTGCCCATGTCGACCATGGCGCCGACCCATTCGCCGCTCGACTTGTCGCGCATGAAGTAGGGCGAATACTCGAAGATGCCCATGCGCACCTGGCCGGTGCGCTTGATCAGCTCCCAGGTCGATTCGGTCTTGCCTTGGGCACGGGCCGGAACGGCGGCCACCGCGACGCTCGCGGCGGCGGCAACGACTGTCGCGGAAGCGACATCACGACGACGGATCCCCATATCCCTTCTCCTCTCGTTCTGCTTGTTGTCGCGCCGATCTGTGCCGGCTCGCTGCCCCAGGCGCTCGAGGAGGCGAAACGCGCGACGAGTCTAGGTGCCGGTCTTCACCCCCGTCAAGCAATCACGCAAGACGCGCGCCAACCAGTGCTGGCGTCCGTGTCATCGCGGACGCAGGTCATGGCTGGGAGCGCGCCACTCCGTGGCGCTCATGCTCCTCCTCAGCTTCGCTGGGGAGGTGTCGCCGTCTTACGGCGACGGAGGGTCATGGCTCTCATGAGTCGTGACCCCTCCGTCCGCGATGACGCGGACACCTCCCCGGCGAAGCTGGGGAGGTGCATGACATGAGCGCCTCGGAGTGGTGCGCTCCCGGCGGAAGCTCCTCTCAACGCAACGTCTCCACCGCGTAGTGCCTCACCCGGTCCTCGTCGACCCCGATGCCGAGGCCTGGCGTGCGCGGCACGATCACGCGGCCGTTCTCGATCGGGAACGGCTCGGCGAGAAGGTCGCGCTCCAGGAAGTACTTGGCCTGATAGAACTCGCAGCCCAGCGAGATATTCGGAGTCGCGGCGATGACGTGCGTGCCTGCGAGGTGGGCGATGCCGGTCTCGAACATGTCGCCGCCGTAGCAGGCGATGCCGGCAGCCTCGCAGATCGCCGACACCTTGCGAGCGGCCAGCATGCCGCCGT
>NZ_JBFWZI010000171.1:9817-15593 GCF_050185545.1 Reyranella sp.
GTCGCGGCGATGACGTGCGTGCCTGCGAGGTGGGCGATGCCGGTCTCGAACATGTCGCCGCCGTAGCAGGCGATGCCGGCAGCCTCGCAGATCGCCGACACCTTGCGAGCGGCCAGCATGCCGCCGTGCTTCATGATCTTGATGCTGACCAGGTCGGCCATGCGGCCGGCCGCCACCTGCAGGGCGTCGGTCGGCGTGAATACGCTCTCGTCGGCCAGCACCGGCGTGTCGAGCGCGCGGGTGATCTCGGCCAAGGCCGCGCGATGATGGCCCGGCACGGGCTGCTCGATGAAGGTCGGTCGGAACGCCTCGACGTCGCGCAGCTCGCGGATGGCGTCGTGGGTCTTCATGCCCTGATTGTAGTCGATGCGCAGCTCGGCATCGGCCGGCAGCTCCTTGCGGAAGCGTTCCATGCGCCCGAGATCCGCGGCGTGGCCGGCGAAGCCGGTCTTCATCTTGAACAGGCGCAGGCCCTCGCCGTAGAGCCGCTTCACCATCTCCATGTCGCGATCGAAATCGGGATCGGCGACGGAGAACGACAGGGGGATGTCGTCGCGGCAGCGCCCGCCCAGCAGCTCGGCGACCGGCAGGCCGGACGCTTGGCCGACGATGTCGAACAGCGCCATCTCCATCGCCGCCTTGGCCTCGGGATGGCCGACGACCGCGTGATCGGCGTCGGCCATCAGCGCCTCGATGCGGAAGGGATCGGCGCCCAGCAGCAGGGGGCGCAGGTACACATGCAAGGCAGCGACATTGGCCTCGATCGTGCCGGTGAACACCGCCCACGGCGCGGCGTCGCCCCAGCCGGTGATGCCGGCGTCGGTCTCGAGCTTCAGGATTGCATTCTTCACCGTGCCTGCGACGTCGCCCGAGCCGTGACGGCGCATCAACCGCACCGGGATCTCGGTGACGTAGACCGTCGCCGCCGTGATTGCGATCTGCTTCAAGACTGCCCCTCCCCGCTTCCCCGAGCCTAGCCGATCGAGCAGTATGGATGCCAACGAACAAGCATCGACCACCGGGAACCCCAGCCATGCGCCGTAATCTGTTTCGCGAACTCCTGAATGCCGGCAAGCCCACCGTCGGCACGCACATCCTGTCGGCGTGGCCCACCCTGGTCGAGCTGATCGGCTATTCCAAGCTGTACGACTATGTCGAGTTCACCGCCGAGTACGCGCCGTTCACGATGCACGATCTCGACAATCTCGGCCGCAGCTTCGAGCTGATGAACATGGCCGGCATGATCAAGATCGAGCAGACCCAATACACCCATCAGGCCATGCGGGCGATCGGCGCCGGCTTCCAGAGCGTGCTGTTCGCCGATATCCGCAGCGTCGAGGACGCCAAGCTTGCCGTCGACGCGGTGCGCGCCGAGACGACGATGGCGCGCGGCGTCCGCGGGCGCGGCCGGCTGGGCGTCGGCATGCGCCGTGACGTCGGCACGGTTCGCGAAGGCGGCACGCCGGCCTATGTCGATGCGCTGAACGAGGTCGTCATCGCCATCATGGTCGAGAAGAAATCGTGCGTCGACGATCTCGAGGCCATCCTGTCGGTGCCCGGCATCGACATGGTCCAGTTCGGCGCCTCGGACTTCTCGATGAGCATCGGCAAGACCGGCCAATACGGCGACGCCGAAGTGCTGGCCGCCGAGACCAGGACGATCGAGACGGCGTTGAAGATGGGCCTGCATCCGCGCGTCGAGCTGCGCGATCCATCGCAGGCCGGACGCTACCTGGCGATGGGCGTGAAGCACTTCTGCATTGGCTGGGACGTCCGCATCCTCGCCGACTGGTGGGACACCAAGGGCGCCGAGATGCGCACGCTCCTGCAGGCCAGGCCGGGAAAGAAGGCCGGAGCGCGACCGGCCAAATCCGCTGCGGCGGCACGGGCGCGCAAGACCAACGGCAAAGGCCGGGTGCGCGGCAACTACGCCTGAGTTACCGCCGGACGACGCGGCGACACGGTCATCAACGATAATTGCGCTGGACAGGAGACCTGGCCGGCATGCCTCAATAGCAACTCGACAATCGGGAGGAACATGCCATGAAAGCCAAGGCTGACAGCGTACTCAAGGAAGCCGTGAGCAGGGGCGATGTGCCGGGCGTGGTCGCCGTGGCGACCGATGCCAGAGGCACGACCTACGAGGCAGGCTTCGGCAAGCGGATCCTGGGCGAGTCCGCCGACATGACGCCCGACACCGTGGCGTGGATCGCCTCGATGACCAAGGCGATCACCGGCGCCTGCGCCATGCAGCTGGTCGAGCGCGGCAAGCTCTCGCTCGACGGGCCGGCCAAGGCGGTCATCCCGTCCCTCGGCGACTGTGTCGTCCTCGAGGGCTTCGACGCCGCCGGCAAGCCCCGGACCCGCAAGGCCCAGCGGGATATCACGTTGCGCCATCTGCTCACCCACACCGCGGGCTTCGCCTACGACATCTGGAAGCCCGAGATCGGCAAGTACATGGAGGCGATGGAGGTGCCCGGTGTCATCAGCTGCCAGAACAAGGCGCTGACCCTTCCCCTGCTGTTCGAGCCGGGCGAGCGCTGGGAGTACGGCATCAACATCGACTGGGCCGGCAAGATGGTCGAGGCGGTGAGTGGCCAGCGGCTCGGCCAGTACATGCGCGACAATATCCTGGGGCCGCTCGGCATGGACAACACCGCCTTCCGCATCAGCGATGCGATGCGCGCCAGGCTCGCCAAGATCCATCACCGCGGCGCCGACGGCAAGCTGGTGCCCGACCCGGCGCTCGAGCTGCCGCAGGAGCCCGAGTTCGAGATGGGCGGCGGCGGGCTCTACAGCACGGCCGGCGACTACCTGAAGTTCGTGCGCATGATGCTGAACCAGGGCCGCTCGGACAAAGGCGAGGCGGTGCTGAAGCCCGCCACTGTCGAGCTGATGTCGAAGAACGCCATGGGCAATTCGAAGGTGATCATGCTCAAGACGGCGGCGCCGCCGTTCTCCAACGATGCCGAGTTCTTCCCCGGCATGGACAAGAGCTGGGGGCTCTCCTTCATGATCAACAACGAGGAGGCGCCGACCGGCCGCACCGCCGGCTCGCTGGCCTGGGCGGGCCTCGCCAACACCTACTT
Source organism: Reyranella sp. (assembly GCF_050185545.1). Classification (GTDB taxonomy): domain Bacteria; phylum Pseudomonadota; class Alphaproteobacteria; order Reyranellales; family Reyranellaceae; genus Reyranella. Next base: position 12,907 of record NZ_JBFWZI010000171.1, read on the forward strand.
CTGGATCGACCAGAAGAAGGGTCTGGGCGGCGTCTACCTTACCCAGGTCCTGCCGTTCGCCGACGTGAAGTCGCTGCCGCTGTTCTACGCCTTCGAGAGCGCCGTCTACGGCAAGTAGGCGTCACGTCGCGGCGAGCGAGTAGAGCTCGGTCGGCTCGCGCACGCCGCGCAGCTCGTGCCGGCCGAGCGAGACCAGGCGGCAGCGGCTCGAGACGGCCGCTTCCGCGAATTGCTGCGAGGCCAGTACGCGACGCCCGAGCGGCTCGCACAGCCGCTCGATGCGCGAGGCCTCGTTGACCGCCGGGCCGATCACCGTGAAGTCGAGGCGGGTCGCCGTGCCGACATTGCCGTACTGCACCGTGCCGATATGCAGCGAGATATCGAGCGCGATCGCCTGCCGTCCCTCGACGCGCCGGCGGGCATTCAGCGTCTCGATGCGCGCCAGTGCCTCGACCGCAGAGTCGAGCGCCGCGCCGCACACCGCGTCGCGATTGCCGGCAATGACCGCGAAGGCGGCGAGCAGCCCGTCCCCCAGGAACTTCAGCACCTCGCCGCCGCGCTCGGCGACCGGCTCGACCATGCATTCGAAGCACTCGTCGAGCAGCGCGATCAGCTCCGGCCCGGGCGTCACGTCGGCCAGCGCCGTGAAGCCGCGCAGGTCGGTATAGAACAGCACCGCCTCGACGCTCTGCACCTCGCCGCGCTGCACCGTGCCGGCGAACACCCGGCTCGCCGGATCATCGCCGAGATAGGCGGCGAGCAGACCGTGGCCAATGGCGCCGGCGGTGACCGCCTTGACCGCCAAGGCGAACACCGGCATCACTCGGTTGAACATCGCGACATCGTCGTCAAGCCAGCCGCCCGGCCGGTCCGTCGTCAGCGAGCAGACGAGAAAGCGCCGCTCGACGTGCTCGGCCGACTCCGGAATGCGGGCGCCGGCCGCAAGTGTCCCGAAGTCGGGCGTCAGTGCTCCGAAGGCGAACACGCGCCCGAACCACTCGGTCATGCCGGCGGCATGCAGCTCCTCGAACATCGGCACTTCGCGGGCTGCCGCGAGGTCGTCGACCCGCCGACGGCGCTCGACCACGCCATCGCGCAGCATCGGCAGGAAGGGGCTCTGGCGCAGGATGGGCGCACCGATATCGACGTGGCGAAACTCGAAATGGGCATTCGCCCCGGCCGACCGCTCCCAGATCACACTGCGCGCGCGCACCATCGGGTGCAGCGTGTTCATGCCGACGAAGGTGCGTGCCACCGGCGCGCCGAGCGCGTTGAGCCGCCGCGAGAAGCCGTCGACCATCTCTTCGAACGGCAGGTTGCGCAGCCCCGCCTCGGCCAGCCACGCCGCGAGCGCCGTCTCACTCATGGCTCGTCCATGAGGGACGGTGACGGCTCACGGTCGAATGGGGAAGGGCGGATTGTACACAGGCGGCTGGGTCTCCACGCCGGCGACGACACCGTCGCGCCCGATATTGGCCGGGACCTCGCGCAGGGTGCAGGCATTGGAGCCGGTCTCCGTCGCCGCCTGCAGGAAGATCATGGTGCTGGGTCGCAGCTCGAGGTTGGTCGACCCGGCGAGCTCCTTGTCCTTGCCGATGAGGCAGCGCACATCGTAGCGCCCGGGCGCGACGTCGGCGCGGATCCAGGTCGACGGCGTCAGCCAGCCCAGCTGCGTGTCCCGCGCCGTAAGCGACAGCACCTGCGGCGGAGCCGCATCCGGGCCGCGATAGATATAGACCGCGGTCATGCCGGGCATCGGCGACCAGAACCTCTTGCCGGCGGCATCGGATTGCCGGTTGGCCAACGGGACCACCGGGACCGGCTGCATGCCGCAGGCGGTCAACACCACCGCCATTGCCACCATGACTGCGCTTTTCATTTGGCCCTTTCGCGACTCGAGAGACATGACACTCGCCAACCGCGAGGGAACGGTCAAGAGGACGAAAACCCGTGGCCGGGGAACGGGTCGGGCCGCGGCCAGGGCATTCGCATAGGAGGAAATGCCGTCATCCCGACCGGAGCCGAGCGCAGCGAGGCGTAGTGGAGGGACCTTTCTTGTTGCAGCGCCGACAAGAAAGGCCCTCGACTGCACCGCCCTGCGGGCGGCTCCGCTCGGGATGACGGTATCTCTGCCATGTGCGAATGGTCTGGGATCGTGGCCAGCATCAACCCACCTGCCGCGCCAGCCACGCATGGACTCCCTGCAGCGTCCCGAAATCGTCGAGGCTGCGGGCGGGAATGTCGGGATGGACCGCGGCGGCCATCTCGGCGAGGGCGCGCCCGGGGCCGAGCTCGAGGAAGACCGTGGCGCCCGCCTCGACCGCGCTGTCGAGGCAGGCCGCCCACTGGACGGTGTGCGAGATCTGCGCGGCGAGCAGGCGCATCGGCGCCGCCAAGCTCGATCGCCGCCAGCCCGGCGATCAGCCGCGGCGTTTCGGCCGCCCGCGGCATCGCCAGCAGCATGTCGAGATCGGAGCGCGCCGTCAGGCAATCGAGGCCGGTCAGGTATTGCCACGCCAGGCTGCCGTAGACGCTTGGCTCGATGCCGAGCGCGATCAGCCGCTCGAGAGTCGGGTGCCACGCCGCCGGCGCGACACGCATCGCGTCGCGCAGCAACGGCGGTGGGGCGCTCGACACGAAGCCATCGTGCGGCAGGATCAGCGCCAGCCGTCGCTTGCCGTGCGACG
>NZ_JBFWZI010000172.1:0-15555 GCF_050185545.1 Reyranella sp.
CTCGCCTCGCGACGACGCAGTTGCAGTCGGTTACAGGCCGGAGTGGGCTTGCCTGGAAGGGACTTCCACCCTCCAAGCCAGACACACTCGCGGTCGCACGAGCGCGCCACTCCTGTGGCGCTCTTCTTGTCGACAACACACCCATGAGCGCCACAGGAGTGGCGCGCTCCCAGCCATGAGAGTCGTGACCCCTTCGTCGCGTATGACGCGACACCTCCCCCGCGAAGCTGGGGAGGAACGGATCGTCGGGCGCCCCTGAGCATTCGCCAAGTGCCGGCAGCCGAAGCAGGCGATGCCGGTCCGGGCTGCGCTCATCGCTGCCATTCCCAAGAAGCGCGGCCGGGTCACTTGAGGGGCCAGCCTGAAGTTCGTTAGAATTCGCGGCAGCTGCAAAATCCCGGGAGGATTGGCATGGCGCGCACGCTCGACATCGAACCGCTCGACGCCACCACCTTTGGCGCCGTCGTCCGCAACCTCGACGTCCGCACGCTCGACGAGTCCGAGTTCCGTGCGCTCTACGCCGCCTGGCTCGAGTACGCCCTGCTGATCTTTCCCGGCCAGTTCCTGAAGCGCGACGAGCAGATCGCCTTCGCCAAGCGCTTTGGCCCGCTCGAGTTCGACATGGTGTCGCTGAGCAACGTCAAGGAAGACGGCACCCTGCGGCGCGAGGAGGACAACGACGACAGGATGAAGGTCCTGAAGGGAAACATGGGCTGGCATTGCGACAGCACCTACATGCCGGTGCAGGCCAAGGGCGCCGTGTTCAGCGCCGAGGAGGTGCCGACCATCGGCGGTCATACCGGGTTTGCCGACCTGCGCGCCGCCTACGATGCGCTCGACGAAGGCATGCGGGCCCGGATCGAGGGTCTCGCCGCCTATCATTCGCTGCACTACAGCCAGGCCAAGATGGGCCACTTCGCCGACAAGGCCGACGGCGAGTACAACGGCTATGGCTTCCACAACGGCCCGGTGCCGCTGCGGCCCCTGGTCAAGACCCATCCCGAGACCGGCCGCAAATCGCTGCTGATCGGCCGCCACGCCCACAACATCCCGGGGCTCTCCCAAGAGGAGTCCGATCGCCTGCTGCAGGAGCTGGTCGACTTCACCTGCCGGAAGCCGCGCATCTACCATCACGACTGGGTGCCGGGCGACGCCGTGGTGTGGGACAACCGATGCCTGATGCACCAGGCCACGCCGTGGGACATGAAGCAGCGCCGCATCATGTGGCACAGCCGCATCGCGGGCGACCCCATTGCCGAGGCGGCGCTGCCGAACTGAGCCCGGGGATCAGAAGAAGCCGTCGAGGAATGCCGCCGTTTCATCGCTGATTCCGGCGAGCTTGTTGGTCGCCTGTCGATAGAGCTTGAAGTTGAGCTCGGTGCCGGGCTGGCCGTCATTCCAGTCGGTGAGATACCTGAGCTCATTCCGCCCCAGCGGCCGCTTCGCGAGCGCGGTGCGCCTGATGGAGAGACTGACGCGGGGCGTTTGCCGGGCAATGCCGCGCTTCCTCGCGATCGCCTCGACCGACGTGACAATGCCGCGTCCAACGAGGCCCTGTCCGCCCTCGTTCTCGCTCGCAAACACGAAGACCGTGTCGCCTTCGGCGATGCGCTTGCCGCCATACATCGTCTTTTGCGCGAGGAACGTGAACGTCCTCGCCTGCGAATTGCGAACCTCGGCCTTGATCGCAAACGCCATGGCTCTCCTCCTTGCCAACCGGACGCACGCTGGAACCAATATCATGGGTGCACGTCATTCCAAGGCAGGGTTGGGCCAAAGAAGGCGGAACCAAAGAAAGGCGACAGGGATGAACTTGCGAATCGGCTCGCTTGTCTGGGGCGTGCAGGACGTGCCTCGCGCAATCCGGTTCTGGTGCGAGGCACTGCGCTACACGCCCCTGCGGCCACCCTCGGAGGACTGGGCGATCCTGGTGCCGGTCGACGGCGCGGGTCAGCAGATGGCGATAACGCTCGTCTCGTCCGACCCGCAGACCCACCAGCGCCACCACCTCGATCTCTACGCCTCGGACCGCGCGGCCGAGGTGGAACGGCTGCTCGGGCTCGGCGCGAGCCGGGTCGACTGGCGCTATCCCGACGGTGCCGACTACGTCGTGCTGGCTGATCCCGACGGCAACAAATTCTGCGTCGTGCAGAAGTAGCTGAGCGTCAGGTTCTTCTGGACCGCGGGCGTCCCGCCCGCTCATGACGCATGAGCGGACGGGACGCCCGCGGTCCAGAAGACCATGACACTCCATCCGCGAAGACGCCAACACCTACCCCAAGCGCAGCTTGGGGAGGACCGAGATCAATGCGGCGGCATCGGGATGAAGACCGGCGGCGTGCCCGACATCTTCGATCGCGCCTTGATGTCGGCATCGTTGGCGCCGTGCGGCTTCAGGTAGACGTAAAACGGCGTGCGGCGTTCGACGATGTCGTTGCCGGGCTGGGCCTGGCGGCTGATCAGCATGTCGGACTGGATGCGCACATGCATGTAACCGGGAATCAGCTCGGCCCAGCTGGCCACTTCGGGCGTGAAGACGATGTCGTAGGTGTACCCGTCGACCAGCTTCACCACGCCGCGGCCCGCGCCGTCGGCGGGACTGGACGGCACCTGTTGCCAGATCAGGCCCGACTGAGCGTAGACACCGACCGCATTGAGCATCACGTAGAGCGGTGCTGCCGCGTCGATGTTCTGCATCGCAATGGTCATGCGATAGGACTTGCCGTCCGGCTCGGGCACGATGCGCTTAAGCTCGACATAGAGCGACGTCAACGCCTGGTGCTCGAGCAGGAGGCGCGCCTGCTTGTAGCGGCGCAGCGCCTGATCCTGCCAGATGCCGATGCCGCCATCGATCGCGAAGGCCGCCAGCACCACGCCGACGACGCCCATCACCATCGGCGAGCGCCAGAGGCCGAGATGGCGGCCGAGCTTCACAGCGATGCCGGTCGGCGGCGCGGTTGAAGGCCGCGGCGCCGCGGCCGCGAGCTTATCGAACAGATCACGGCCGGATGGGGCGTGATCGGACGGCCCGCGATCGGACGGGCTGCGATCGGACCGGCTGCGATCGAAGGGGGCGCGATCGGACGCGGCGGCCTGCGACTGTTGCTGCGTCAGCCCGAGCCGGCGCCTGAGCAGGCGCAGTTCGGATTGCCCGGTCGCCACCTGGCGCTGCAGATCGCGGATCAGCGCATCCTTCTGCTCCGGCGAGAGCTTGCGCGGATCGGGACGCTTCATCATTCGACCAGCGTGCCGTTGGCGATGTGAACGATCTGCCCGGCCTGCTCGGCCAGGGCAAGGTTGTGGGTCACCAGGACCAGGGTGGTGCCGAGCTCGCGGTTGACGCCCAGAAGCTCGTCCATGATCTCGATTTCGGTCTGCTCGTCGAGATCGGAGGTCGGCTCGTCGGCGAGCAGCAGCACCGGATCGTTGATCAGCGCCCGGGCGATGGCGGCGCGGCGCTGCTCGCCGGCCGACACTTCCGACGGATAGGCGTCGAGATAGTCGCGCAAGCCCATACGGGCCAGCAGGGCCGAGGCCTTGTCGTAGGTTCCGGCGCTGTCGCGCGCGCCGCCCAGCATCGCCGGCAGGGCGACATTGTCGACCAGCCGCAAGGTCGGCAGCAGGCTCGCGAACTGGAAGACGAAGCCGATGCGGCTGTTGCGGAAGCGCGCCAGGGCATCGTCGCCCAGGCCCCAGATGTCGGTACCGTCGATCGTCACCCTGCCGCCGCTCGGCCGGCTCAGGCCGCCGATCATCGCCATCAGCGAGGACTTGCCCGAGCCGGAGCGACCGATGATAGCGGCGTAGCGCCCCGTCTGGACTTCCAGATCGAGGTCGACGACGGCAGCGACATCGCCGCGCTCGGTGCGGTAGGTCTTGCTGAGCTGCCGGCACGCAAGCATCGCCTCACGCCTCGCTGCGCACGAGGTCGTAGGCGTCGCGCCGGCTGGCGCGCCAGGCCGGATAGAGCACGCCCAGCGCGCCGATCAGCACCGACAACACGATCGCGCCGGCGGCAAAGGCCACCGTCCTCGCGAGGTCGTCCCAGAGGAAGGGCACGCCGAGCCGCTCGAGATTGTAGACCAGCGAGCGCTCGTAGAGCCGCATGACCAAGAGCCCCAGCGCCACGCCGAGCGCGCCGCCGATGCCGGTCGCCAGCATGGCCTCGACCACCATCATGCCCAGCACCTGTGCCCGCCGGGCGCCGATCGCCTTCAGGAGACCGAGCTCAGCCCGCCGCTCTGCGACGATGGCCGAGAACAGGACGCTCACCATCAGCGCCGTGCTGCCCAGCATGACGATCATCAGCACCAGGATGCCGTCGAGCAGCGAGGTCAGGCCCTGGCGGATGCCGCTCAAGGTCGTGTCGCCGCTCACCACCCTGACGCCCTGCAGGGTCGACAGGATGGCGAAGCGCGCCTGCAACGAGGTGGCGCCGGGCGCCAGCTCGATCAGGAAGCCGGTGACCTTGCCGGGCTGCAGCACGGGCAGCGGCTTGCCATGGCCCTGGATCGAGCCCGCAAGCGCCTCCAGCGTGGCCGACGCCATGAACACGCCGCGCTCGTGCGTGCCCACACCGGTGCGGCCGAGCCGGCCGTAGACGACATGCGGCTTGCCGAAGACCAGGAGCTGTGAGCCGAGCGGGGCGTCACGGCCGGCGCCCAGGATGACGTCGCCCGGCTGCAGGCCGCGATTGAGCTTCTCGACCAGCCACGGCTGGATGGTGAAGTCGCGCACTGGATCGAAGCCGATCAGGTCGACCGAGTCGTGGTGGCTGCCGATGCCGGAATGCTCGACCCGCGCGATCTTCTGCGGCGCACTGCGGCCGACGCTGGCGAGATGGGCCTTGTCGATCTGGTCCGCATCGAGCACGAGGTCGGTCGGCTCGACGGTGAGCAGCGCCGCCGTGATGTTGGTGAGCGCGCCATCGGGCACCACCATCAGGTCGGCGCCCATACGGGTGAACCCCACCGCCATGCTGCGCTCGATGCTGCTCATCAGGGTCGCCCCGGCGAACAGCGCCCCGCTGCCGACCGCGACAGCCGCGATCAGCAGCAGGGTGCGCGCCTTGCGCCGCCCGAGATTCTGCAAAGCGAGGTTTGCGAGCAGCCAGCGCATGATCATTCCTCCTCCCCAGCCCGGCTGGGGAGGAAAAGACTCCTCACAGCGTGCACGAACGCGTGTGCTTCATATGCTCGAGCTTGGTCGGGATGATGACGCAGTCATGGTGGCCGCCGTTGCTCGGCAGGATGCCGATCAGCGTGTCGGTCGAGGTGTCGATCACGGCGATGCCGCTCGACTGGCGCTGGAAGCCGCTGAACGGCGTCACCACGTACTTGCCGTCGTAGGTCAGTGCGGGGGTCTGCAGGTCGGGGCCGATGCCCTGGATCTCCTTGGCGATCGTCCAGGTCTTTGTGTCGACCACCATGATGCCGCTGAATGCGGGCGAGGGATGCAGGATCGTCAGGTAGAGCTTCGAGCTGTCGAGCGAGAACACCATGTGGAACGGGTTGGGATACTTGCCGCGCCACAGCGGATCTTCGACATGAGCGATCTTGCGCCAGTTGCGCGGATCGGGATCGGAGGTGCTGTACACCGAGCAATTGTTCTCGCGCAGATTGTTCATCATCACGAGGAACTTGCCGTCGGGCGAGAAGCCGATCTCGTGGCCCGGCGAATGGATCTTGTCGAACACCACCTTCCAGGTGTCCTTGTCGATCTGCTCGACCTTGTACTGGCCCTTCGAATCCTTGTTGAACTGCAGGAACGCCACCGGATCGAAGTTCTTCTCCGGATCGAGGATGCAGATGCCGCCGCACAGCCGCACCACGGTGGCGGCCCAACGGCCCTCCGGATGCCAGATCGTGCCGTCGGCGCCGGTCAACGCCAGCGGATCGTCGCCCGGCAGCGAGCCCTCCTCGACGAACAGCTCGCCCATCGGCACCATTTCCCAGTCGATCTTGTTGCCCTTGGTGCCGCGGTAGTCGAAGAGGCCGGTGCGCGGATCGGGATAGATCTTCCTGATGGTGAGCGTGCCGCCCTTGATCCATGCCTCGCGCAGGTCGCGCACGTTGGGCTCCCAGTCGAAACGCAGCGCCGCCTTGACCTTGGAGGTGGTGCGATCGAAGCAGGCAGCGATGTCCTTCTGGCCGTCGGTCACGAAGTAGGATTGCGCGTCCTTGGGATTGATCGTGACGTGCACGCCAAGCCCCAGCCCGGTCGTCTCCGACACGTTCTCGATCAGCTGCATCTGCGTGCCGTCGAAGCGTACACGGTAGATGTTGGTGCCGCCCGGCGCCGTTTCGGCGGTCACGGCGGTCGGCATGCCGTAGATCAGCGAGTTCTGGCCGCCCTGTGTGCTGTTGACGAACTCGAAGCCGTGGATCGGATCGGCGCTGGGGAAGGCGCAGAGGTGATGACTGATCGGATTGTAGTCGCCGTAGTTCCAGTACCAGATCGAGGCCAGAACGCGGTTGGAGTTGAGATCGATAGCGTAGGTGCCGCCGCCCATCTTGGTCGGCAGCAGGGCCACCCAGTTGCCCAGGCTCTGGCCGCGCAGGTCGGCGCGGCTGTCGACTACCTCGCGTGTGATGTTGTGGCGCTGTACCTCGGTGTAGTTGTCGCCGGCGTGGCGCACGCCGTGATCGGATACCGAGCCGCTGCCCAGCACCTTGTAGCCGATGACGCCGGCCTCGGCGACCGCGGCGGTGCCGACGGCGACGTTGAACATGGTGCGCCGGCTGATGCCGTTGCGCGCCGGCGGTTCGGCGACGGCGACGGTCCTGGCCTTGCGCTCGTCGGCCTCCTTCTTGTCCGCCAGATAGGTCTGGAATTCCTTGTGATCCTGCTCGTCGACCTCGGCACGCCGCCGGGCATAGTCGTCGGCCGTGGCGCGAGCAGCCGGAACCCTCCCTGCCGGCGCCCCGGGCTTGACGCCGGGACTTCCGCGCTGCGGGCTCTTGGTTGCCGTCTTCTTGCGCCTCGCCATCTCGATCTCCCTAGCGGCTTCGTGTCGTGAACGCGCGATAGTAGACACGCGGCGCGATGATGCAAACGCCATCAGATATGCAGACGCGCAGGCCAGATCGTTCGCGCCGCCCACGTCGAAGACGCCGGTTCGCGGTCATGCCGACGGCGACAATGTCGCGACGGGGGTGCCTAGCCATCAGCTCCTGCCGAGGGCATCCTTCGCCCGTTCTCTGGGTTCAGGAGGTCGCCGTGATCTTCCGCAGGATTCTCGTCGCCGTCGACAGCGAGCCGATCGCGGCACACGCCGTCGACATCGCCACCGAGTTGGCGCGACAGGCGGGCGCGGAGCTGGCCTTCATCCATGTCATCGAGCCGGCACTGGTCAATGCCGCCGATACCGGCCTCCAGCCCGAGACGCTGGTCGCTTCGGCCAAGGACGAGGCGCGCAAGCTGATCGCCGACTTCCGCAAGCATCTGCCCGAGCAGCTGGCGGTTCTGGAGTTCATCCAGATCGGCCCCCCGGCCGGCGAGATCGTCAACGCAGCCAGGGACTGGCCGGCCGACCTGGTGGTGATCGGCAGCCATGGCCGGGGCGGCCTCAAGCGAGCGCTGATGGGCAGCGTCGCCGAGGCCGTCATGCGCCAGGCGCCCTGTCCGGTCCTGGTCGCCCGCGCCAAGAGCTAGGGCGACCGCCCGGTCGGGTCAGACCCAGAAGGCGTCGGGCACCGCGCCTTCCACCGTGTTCACGCCGGTCAGCGTGATCCGGTCGGCGTCGGTCGCGAGGTTTCCATCGGTATCGAACACCGCGATCGCGGTGAAGACATTGATGCAGCTTTCGGCGCCGCACAGCCCGCCGACCGAGGCGAGATCGAGCGAATAATCGCCACCGCCGTTGTCGACCAGATCGCCGACATCGTCGGCCAGCACGATCGGCGCCCCGCCGTCGACACTGAGCGTGAGGTCGAAGTCGACCAGCACCGCATTGAACAGGGGCGACGCCGCAAAGACGTCGCTGAGGGACTCCGCATCAGGAACGACCTCCGCGCCACCGGTGTTGTCGACCTGGTCGAGCGTCGCCTCGTTGACACCGCCGCCGAACCCGACGGCCGTCACCGAGGCCCGCGCCTGCAAATCGGCGGCCTCGTCGAGGAAGCTGCCCCCCGTGGTCGGCTCGCCGTCCGAGACGAAGAGGACGAAATTGTCCTCCGTTCCGGCCAGATCGACGGCATCGAAGAAGTCGTTCGCCAGAGCGAGAGCCGCCGTGTAGTTGGTGAACCCGCCGGTCTGGGTCGTGATGCCGAGCGCCGAGATGTCGTCGAGGGACGCATCGAACAGGTCGAAATTCGCCGAAGCGTCGGCGCCGGTCGCGAAGCGGATCAGCTGGACCTCGACGTCGTTCTCCGCTCCCGTGAACTGGGTTCGCAGCAGGTCGATCGTGTCCTGGATGGCCTCGATCTGCTCGGCGTACTCGGCGGCCGAGATGCTGCCCGAGGCGTCGAACACGAAGGCGACGTTGACGTCGACCTCGACCAGGTCGCCGGTCACGATGTCGACCTCCACGAAGCTCGAATCGTTGGCCGTGCGGTCCTCGGTCGCGACCGTGAGGCTGATCGACTGGCCGTTCGGCGTGACAGCGTCATCGACCTGGACCTCGCGCAACGGGTCGATCACATTCACAGCCACGTCGGCCTGGCCGAAATTCCCGTCGTCGTCGTCGATCTGGTACTGGAAGGCGTCGACGACGCTGTCGTCGCCCGCCGTGTCGACGATCGTGTCGGCATAGGTCACGGTGCCGTCGGGATTGACCACGGCGGTTCCGAAGTCCGGCGGATCGGTGATCGCGACCGACGTCGGATCGAGATCGCCGTCGGCGTCCGAGTCGTTGGCGGCGACATCGATGTCGACCGTATCAGCCAGCTCGACATAGGCGATGTCGTCCTGCGCCAGCGGGGCAGCCGGGATGTCGCACAGGAGCTTGCCGGCGGCGTTGCCGCCGGTAATCCGGATACCCATCTGGGATCCCAGATCCTCGAGGGTCAGCGGGCCATCCGAGCTGGTGAGGACGAAAGAGCCTGCCTCGATCATGCCCTGACCATTGCCCGGGCCGCCGATCTCGACGCCGAAGGTCGGCTCGAGGGCCTTGCCGACGACGCCATGGATGTTGGCGCCCTGGCCCATGTCCTGGATGCCGTCCGGATCGCCCAGGAACTCGGTCACGCCGACGCCTGCGGCCGTCAACGACCCGACATCGACTCCGGGCTTGAAGAAGAACCCACGGAAGTCGCCTGCGAAGCCGTCATCCAGCTCATAGGAAACAGTGAGCGTCCCGGCTACGTCGTCTTCGACAATCGTAACGATGACGCCATCGATCGTGCACGTGACTTGTCGGAGTGCCATGAAACCCTCCCCTGTGAGGACATGATTGACGGTCTGGACCGACTGCGCTCGACCTCCCGCCGACAGCAAGCCACCGGCAGCAGCCGTGCGTGCGCGTCACCGACTGGCCGGCGGCGAAGCACTCCCAAAGCGTCACCGACCGAGGCAGCCGCGTCGATGGACCGGACGGGGCAACGAGAGTTCGTCGACGGTCTACAGCGGATAGACCATGGGCAGTTGGGCCACGGCCGGCGCCGCCAGCAGCAGGGCAGACCAGTGGCGAACCATCGACCGGGCCGACGCGGCCCCGATGCTCCTCATGGCCGCCGCCGCCTCGGCACGACGGCGCACCTGGAGCTTCTCGAGGATCTTGTGGACGTGGTTCTTCACCGTGGCGGCGCTGATGCCGAGTTGACGGGCGATCCTCTTGTTCGACCAGCCTCGGTCGATGAGCTCGATCACCTCGACCTCCCGGCTCGACAGCCCCGCGACGTTGGGCCGATGAGCGTGCCAATGCACGATAGCGGTCAGGCACTGCAGCAGCGTTCCGGCAATTCGCGCCGGACACGGCACTTCGCCGCGCACGACGCCTTCGATGGTCGCCAGGACGTCCTCGGCCGAGCCGTTCTTCTCGATCATGCCGGAAACCCCGGCCTTGGCGCAGGCCAGGATCTCGTGCTCGACGTTCGAGACCCCGAACGCGACGATTTTGGCCGTCGGCGGACAATTCAGGGCCGGCGCGCCAGCGGGCGAACTCAGGCAGTCGATATCGAGCAGCACGACATCGGGAGCGGTACCGGAGGACGGCTCGGTCCCACCCTCCATGCCGACGATCTCGACTCGCCCTGTGGCAGCCAGCATGGCGGCCGTTGCCTCGCGATAGAGGCGCATGCCACTTACGATAAGGACCTGTGGCCGCCTTGCGACCTTGCCGCAGGCCGTGCCGACGTCGCCTTCGAGGTTCGTTACCGCCAGCGTCATGACTGGCCCTTTTTTCCGACGCCAGCGTAGGGAATTTGCACTACCATGTACCGTGATCAAGCTGTGGCAGGCCCCTCGTTGTCGCTCGAGCGGCGTTCCCCGAAGGGGTCAGGGATGGTGCGCTCGTCCGATTTCCAGCCCGGGCTCGACGCGACCGCGCCGGTGAAAGGGTGTGCGGGTGGTGGAACTCTGGGAAAGACTGGTGTCGGCCGGGTCGTCGGCCTGGAATGACCTGTCTGGGCCGCAGCGGCTGATCGCCGGCGCAGGCCTTGTCGGCGGCGGACTGCTGGTTGCGTACCTTCTGCTCGGGTGGGTCTGGCAGGTGGGCAAGTACCTCGTGCTGCTGGTTGCCTTCGCGAGCGTCGTGCATCTGTTCTTCCCGGACATCCTCTGCTCGTCGCCCTGGAGCGCCAGGCTGGAGGTGATCTGCCGGTAACTCGGCCAGGGTCGGCAACGGTCATGGCGATGGCGCGGCGCGCGTGTCGGCCTGCTTCTTGTCGTCGAGCAGGTTTCCGCATGTTCCCTGTCGTCGACAGCAGCACGGTGTGGCCACCGCCTGTCTGCCGGCTGGTTGACGCGCCTGTTTCCGAATAGTGTTGCGCCGATGCCGGTCGTCGGCCGGCCCTTCGCGGGAGCGCGGTAATGGACTACATGGTCGTGATCAGTGCCATCGTTCTCGGCCTGTCCGTGCTGGCGACCCTTGCCAAGTTCCTCGACTGGTTCGTGCACAGCGACCCCAGGACGATGCTGCGCACCGCGCGCTGGATGCTGCTGCTGCTGCTGATCGCCGGCATCGGTCTCCTGATCTACGCCATCGCCGACGGCCAGTGGTCGCTCGCCATGCTGGTCGGCGCCGCCCTGCTGATCGTGCCCACGGTTCTCAAGTGGCGCTCCCTGCTCGCGCCGCTGCACTGGGTCTCGGGTCTGTTCCGCCGCCGGCCGGCGCCATTCGACATGGAGGTGCGCGACTTCGATCCCGCCGACGATCCCGAGATGGTGCGCCGGGCGGCGGCGATACTCGAAGCCTACGTCGCCAGCTCCTCGCCGGTGGCTCTGAACGACAGGTTGGCCCTGACCGACGAGCGGGGCGGCGAGACGATGTCGAACGGCGAGGCGCTCGAGGTGCTGGGCCTCGAGCCGGGCGCCGACGACGCAACGATCCGCGCCGCGCGCAAGCGCCTGCTCGGCCTGGTCCATCCCGAGCGCGGCGGCTCGGCCTGGCTCGCCGGCAAGGTCCAGCAGGCGAGCGACACTCTCCTCGGCCAATCACGGCAATGGCCAGCCGTCGCCGAGGACCGCGCGCCACGCAATCGCGCGACGAAACGCAGTTAGCGAAGCTGCACGTCATTTTCCTAGCAAGAAATTAGATCACCAGTTTCAGGAAACGGCGGGTCGGCCCTCGGGCCGGTGGGGAACTCCTATGAAAATCGGGGCGGGTACCACACCGATTTTCCCACCGTCGTGGTGCGCGCCGGGCGTGCTGGGTGTCTCCCCGGTAATCGGGGGAGGTGGCCCGCGTAGGCGCTGTTTACAGCGCCATTGGCCGGAGGGGAAAGCCTCAAACGAGATTCACAAGACTCCGACGTCGGAACTTCATGTACCTCGCGTGAGGCTTGCCCCCTCCGCCCCGTGACGGGGCACCTCCCCCGATTACGGGGGAGGAATATGAGATGTGTCCGCCCCCTGGCAGACTCGCTGGCGAGAAGAAACCTGGAATGCCCGACCTGCCGTCAGAGGCATAAGCCGCCCTCTGTGCAGTCGCGCGATAATGCATTAGGAAACGGCCTGTACCATGACCTGAACGACGATCGGGGTTGCCGACATGACGCATGCCAAGGAGAAGCTCGCCGACATCGTCGAGGCTCTGCGCGCCGAGTGTCACGATTCGCGCGGCCTGATGCACCGGCCGGACGGGCCGACCGACGAGGAATTGCGGCAGATCGCCGACGACTTGCGCTGGCGGGCGGCGGCCGAGATCGAGCAGCTGCGCGGCGTCGTGGCGGGATGGCAGCCGATCGGCACCGCGCCCAAGGACTCGCAGCCGGTGTTGCTGTTCTGCCCCGGCCTCAACGGCCATGTCATCCGCGAGATCGTGATCGGCGTCTGGAAGTTCGACGCCAACCGCCGGACCTTCGGCTACTGGGTGAGCGATGTCGGCCATCTCGACGATGGCCAGGCCGAGACCGGCCCGTGGATCGAGTACGTCGAGCTCCAGCCCAAATTCTGGGCGCCGCTTCTTCCGCCGCCGCGCGGCTAGCAAGGGATCGGCGCGTCGGGCTGCCGCGCCGCCAACGCCGCCTCGTAGTCGCGTTGTGCTGCCTCCGCCGCCTGCCCGGCGGCATTGCTGCGATCGCGCGCCGCCGTGTCGAGCTCGAACAGGACCATCGCCGACACGATCAGCGCTGCGCCGGCAAAATAGTATGTCCAGGCGTCGAGGTAGAGCCGCAGCAGCACGACGACGAACGGGATCGGAAAGACGACCCCAAGCCAACGCATCCAGGTCTGGCGACTGTAGCGCTCGGCTTCGGCTTCGGCAGTCGCCTGCAGCTCAACGACCCGGCGCCGCAGTCCTTCCAGGTCATCACTAGACCGATCGGTAGCCATGAGATGCCTGCCGTCTCCTCCATCATAGAGCCTAGTCCGGCACCGTGCCGCGCGCCGCCCAGGCGACGCTTGCGAAGCTGCGCGGTCCATCCGGCCGACCGCTGAGATAGGCCGCGCGCACCGCCTCGATCACGCGCGCGCGGGTCGGCGCCGCAAGGCCGTCGACGAACTGCCCCAGGTTGCCCTGCGCTGTCAGCAGCGGCTGCCAGTAATCCTCGAAGTTGGCGAACTCCATGCGGATGGTCAGCAGGGTCTCGCGGACATCGGTCAATCCTGCGCGGCTCAGCAGGTCGGGCAAATCGCCCGGCTGGGTCGCCGGCCGGAACATCGTCGCCGCACGGCGCCCGTCAGCCGATGGCTCGATTGCCACCACCGTATCCCAGAAGATCCGCTGACTCGGCATGCCGCCGTACGTATCCCAGACCGAGACGGCAATCACTCCGCCCGGCCGAACGACGCGGCGCATCTCGCGCGCCGCCTGCTGGGCATCCGACACGAAATGCAACACCAGGAGCGAGAGGGCTCGATCGAACGAGGCATCGGCGAACGGCAGGTCGCAGGCATCGCCCTGGCGCGCCGTGATCGGGTTGGTGCCAATTCTTGTCTGCAAGGCGGCGACGAAATCGGCCTCGAAGTCGATGGCTTCGACTGCCTTGACCGCCGAGCGCTCGACCAGCGCCAGGCTGAGGCTGCCGGTGCCGCAACCGACATCGAGCACGCGCTCGCCGGCGGCGCTGCCGGCAAAATCGAGAAACAGCGGCGCCAGCCTTCGGCTCCAGCGGCCCATGTAGTGATCGTAAGCGGCCGCCCCGTGGGCGACGAAGGTCGAAACCATGCCGATCGGCTCCCCCTGACGTTTCCTCTTCGAGGACCTTACGGGCGGGGCCGCGCCGGGGCTAGACTGAACGAAGCACGGTGATCGTTCCGGGCAAAGACCCCTGCCGCCAACGCAAGACCAGGAGTAGACGGACATGACCGATCAATCCAATCGCATCCTGAGCGAGTTGCCGCAGCGTCTGCATCACAACGCCTATGTGTGCGAGAATCAGGAGCGGACGCGCCAGTTCTACGAGGACATCATCGGCCTGCCGCTGCTGGCGACCTGGGTCGAGGAGGCCGAGTTCCCGCAGTTTCCGGGCAAGCGCCTGTCCTACAGCCACACCTTCTACGGCATCGGCGACGGCGGTGCCCTGGCCTTCTTCGAGTTCCCCGACCCCGAAGCGGCGGCCGCCTTCAAGGCGCGCCAGCAACCCTCGTTCGTCCACATCGCGCTCGCCGTCAGCGACGCCACGCAGAAGGAGATCAAGCAGCGGCTCACCGCCGCCGGTAAATCCGTGCGCCAGGTCGATCATGGCTACTGCACGTCGATCTACGTGCAGGATCCCGACGGCCTGATCGTCGAGTTCACCGCCGACGCGCCCGGTGCCGACAAGATCGCCGCGCATCAGCGCGCCACCGCGCACGAGACCCTGCGCCGCTGGTCGGCCGGCGATCGCACCGTCAACAACGACATCCGCCCACATCGCTGAGGCACGCGTCTTCCGGACCACATGCGTGGTCCTGAAGAAGTCAAATTACGCCCTGGGTAATCGACCCTGTTGCCCGCCCGCCATAGCTTCGCGGGCATGGAAAGACGCGAACTCTTCAGAGCAATCGTTGCGGTCGGCGTCGCATCGACGCCGCCGTTGATCGGCCCTGCGCGGGCGCAACCCTCGTCTCAAAGGAGCAGGACAATGGCCAACGTCAACGAAGCCGTGGTTCGTTATCTGGCGGCGTGGAACGAGCGCGAGCCCGGGCGGCGCCGCGAGCTGGTGGCGAAGGTGTGGTCCGAGGACGGCACCTACGTCGACCCCGCCCGCGAGGGCCGTGGTCACGACAGCCTCGACGCCATGATCGCCGCGGCGCAGCAGCACTTCCCCGGCTATCGCCTCAACCTGGCGAGCGGCGTGGAGGTGCACCACGACTACGTGCGGTTCAGCTGGGTCGCCGGCGGGACGCAGGAGGCGCCGCTCTACATCAAGGGCACGGACTTCGTGGTCATGGCGGGCGACGGGCGCATGAAATCGGTGGTCGGCTTCACCGACGCGGCGCCGGCACGCTGACAGGACGGCGATTTTTGCCGCCGCGGCCGGGACGCGCGGCGGGCAAGGCTGCCGCGCCCCGGACGGGATCCGCTCGCTGCCGCTTCGCCAGAAGCTAGCCCAGCGTCGTCAGCACGGCGGCGTAGTGGACACAGGCCGCGGCCAGCACGAAGCCGTGCCAGATCGCATTCTGGTAGGCCAGCCGGTGCCAGAGATGGAAGATGACTCCGGCCGAGTAGATCACGCCACCGATGCAGATCAGCACCAGGGTCTGACCGGCAAGCGACGTCACGAAGGGCTCGATCGCGACCAGGCCGATCCAGCCCAACGCCAGGTAGACCACGACCGAAAGCGCGCGCACGAGCGCGCCATCCTGCAGCGGGCGCCACAGCTTGCCGGCGATGCCGGCGCCCGCGACGCCCCACACCGAGGCGGTGAGGCCGACCGCCCAGCCGGGTTCCAGCAGGCGCGTGAAGGGCGTGTAGGTGCCGGCGATCATGGCGAAGATCGCGGCATGGTCGAAGCGCTGCAGCCAGTCGCGCCA
>NZ_JBFWZI010000173.1:0-15389 GCF_050185545.1 Reyranella sp.
CGACATCCTGTTCTGGTACAACGACGTGCTGCTCAACAAGGAGCTGACGCCGACCCTGCCGGGCTGGATCCGCAATGCCGACGGCTCGCCGGCCAAGGTCGAGAAGGTCGACGACAACACGGTGCGGTTTACCTATGCGGCGCCGGCCACCCTGTTCCTGACCGCGCTTGCCAACCAGGACGGCGCCGACCGCACTTTCGCGGTGTTCCTGCCGGCGCACTACCTCAAGAAGTTCCACCCCGCACACACGCCCAAGGCCGACATCGACAAGGCGACGCAGGCGGCAGGCTTCAAGGCGTGGACCGAGCTGTTCGCCAACAGGAATGCGCCGTGGGAGAACCCGGAGCGGCCGACCATGGGCGCCTGGGCGCCGGCCAGCCGCGCCTCCGATCCGGTCCTGACGCTCAAGCGCAACCCGTACTTCGTCGGCGTCGACAGCGCCGGCAACCAGCTGCCCTATCTCGACGAGGTGCGCTTCACCTACTTTGCCGACGCCCAGGCGCTCAATCTTGCCGCCATCGCCGGCCAGTTCGACATGCAGGAACGCCACGTCAACATGACCAACTACCCGGTGCTGAAGGAGCAGGAGAAGACCGGTAAGTATCGCATCATCACCTGGCCGACCTTCGGCGGCGCCGACGCGGTGATCGCGCTGAACCAGACCTACAAGGCCGATCCCGAGATGGGGAAGCTGATGGCCAACGTGGTGTTCCGCCGTGCCCTGTCGCTCGCCATCAACCGCGACCAGATCAAGGAGAGCGTGTTCCTGGGCCTCGGCGAGCCGCGCCAGGGCGTGCCGGCGCCGTGGCATCCATACTTCCCGGGGAAGGAATGGGCGCAGAAATACACCGAGTTCAAGCGCGACGAGGCCAACAAGATGCTCGACTCGATCGGCCTCACCAAGAAGGATGCCCAGGGCCTCCGCCTGCTGCCCAACGGCAAGCCGGCGACCATCGAGATCAGCGTCGTGCCGGCGTTCGGCGCGTGGCCCGACGTGGCCCTGCTGGTCTCCAAGGACTGGGAGGCGGTCGGCATCAAGACGATCGTGCAGATCCGCGAGCGCGCCCTGCACTTCAAGATGAGAGAGAACAACGAGCTGATGTCCGAGATCTGGAACGAGGACACCAGCGCCTTCCCCTACACCGGCAATGCCAAGGTCGATCCGCGCAATTCGCCGATCCTGACCATGGGGCCGCTGTGGCTGCGCTGGTACGCGACCGGCGGCAAGGAAGGCGCCGAGCCGCCGCCGGAGATGAAGCGCATCGTCGAGATCGTCGACAAGGCGCGCACCGTCGGGCCGGAGGAGCAGGTCAAGCTCTCGCAGGAGCTCTATCGCATCTGGGCGGACCAGCTGTTCGAGATCGGCACGGTCGGGTTGACGCCGATGGTGCAGGGCGTGGTGGTCACCAACACCAAGTTCCGCAACGTGCCGACGACACTCGGCAACGACTGGCCGCTGCGCAGCCCCGGCAATGCCCGCACCGAGCAGTTCTATTTTGCGAAGTGAGCCTCATTCTCCTCCCCAGCTTCGCTGGGGGGGTGTCGCGTCATACGCGACGGAGGGGCCATGATTCATGCGGACCGCGGGCGTCTCGCCCGCCTCATGATCATGAGCGGGCGAGACGCCCGCGGTCCAAGACTCATGACCCCTCCGCCTGCCTGCGCGAAGCCGAAGCGGCTTCGCTTCGGCGAAGGCAGGTCACCGATGACGGCGACACCTCCCCACTTCGTGGGGAGGAGAGCTGAGGCATGACCCGCTACATTCTCCAGCGGCTGGCGCTCCTGCCGCTGCTGATGGTGATCTACTCCTTCGTCATCTTCGTCATCATCCAGGCTCCGCCGGGCGACTTCCTGACGGCCTACGTGGCAACCCTGTCGTCGTCCGGCTCGTCGATCTCGGCCGAGCAGATCGCCGCGCTGCGCGCGCAGTACGGGCTCGATCAGCCGATGATCGTGCAGTACTGGCTGTGGGTGCAGCACCTGGTGCACGGCGATTTCGGCCTGTCGCTCGAGTACCAGCGGCCCAACGCCGAGCTGATCGGCGAGCAGATCGGGCTGACCCTGGCGCTGGCGCTGTTCTCCTTCGTGCTGACCTGGGCGATCGCCGTGCCGGCCGGCATCTACTCGGCGACCCATCCGCGCTCGCTCGGCGACCATGTGCTGACGGTGATCAACTACATTGGCGTGGCGACGCCCAACTTCATGCTGGCGCTGATCCTGATGTGGGTCGCCTTCGCCTATTTCGACATCAGCGTCACCGGCCTGTTCTCGCCCGAGTACGTCGACGCGCCGTGGAGCCTCGCTCGCGTCTGGGACCTCTTGGGCCACATCTGGCTGCCGGCTCTGGTGCTGGGCATCGCCGGAACGGCGCGCTTGAGCCGCATCATGCGCGCCAACCTGCTCGACGAGCTCAACAAGCCCTATGTCGTGACCGCGCGCGCCAAGGGCATGAGGGAATGGCGCCTGGTGCTGCGCTACCCGGTGCGGCTTGCCTTCAACCCGCTGGTCAGCACCATCGGCTGGTACCTGCCGATGCTGTTCTCCGGCAGCCTGATCGTCGCCACGGTGATGAACCTGCCCAACATCGGCCCGCTGCTGCTGCGCGCGCTGGTCAACCAGGACATGTACCTGGCCGGCGGCATCCTGCTGATCTATTCGTTCCTCACCATCCTGGGGACGCTCCTGTCCGACATCGCGCTTGCCCTGATCGACCCGCGCGTGCGGGTGGAGAGGTAGGGATGGGCAGGATCATGTCTTCATCCGGACCGCGGGCGTCTCGCCCGCTCATGATTCTGAGCGGGCGGGACGCCCGCGGTCCGCATGAGGCCCACCCATGACTGTCGATGTCGCCGGCAGCGCGGCCGAGGACAGGGTCGCCGTCGCCTCCAACTGGAAGCTGGTGTGGTGGCGCTTCCGCCGCCATCACCTGGCGATGGTGAGCGGCCTCCTGCTGATCTTCCTCTACCTGATCGTCATCGCGCCCGATTTCTTCTCGACCCAGGATCCCGAGCGCACCGACGCGCGCCAGGCCTTCATCCCGGTCCAGACCATCCATCTGTTCGACGACGGCAAGCTCGCGCCGTGGGTGCCGGCAATCGTCGGCAAGCGCAACCCTGTGACCTTGCGCATGGAATGGACGACCGATCCCGGGAAGAGGGTGCCCGTCCGCTTCTTCGCCCCGGGCTTCTCCTGGAAGCTGCTCGGCCTGATCCCAACCAACATCCATCTGGTCGCCCCCGTCGATCCGGCCCAGCGCATCTTCCTGCTGGGCTCCGATCGGCTCGGCCGCGATCAGTGGTCCCGCATCATGCACGGCACCCAGACCTCGATGACGGTCGGCCTGGTCGCGGTAGCGCTGAGCGTCATCCTGGGCGTCGTGCTGGGCGGCATCTCGGGCTATGTCGGTGGCAAGACCGACCAGGTGATCCAGCGGATCATCGAGCTGCTGCAATCGGTGCCGACCATCCCGATCTGGCTCGCCCTGTCGGCTGCGCTGCCGCGCGACTGGACGCCGACGGAGGTGTTCTTCGCCATCACCGTGATCCTCTCGCTGGTCGGCTGGACGACGCTCGGCCGCGAGGTGCGCGGACGCTTCCTCGCTTTGCGCGAAGAAGACTTCGTGCTGGCGGCCCGGCTCGCCGGCTGCTCGCGCATGCGCATCATCCTGCGCCACATGGTGCCGACCTTCCTGAGCCACATCATCGCCACCAGCTCGCTCGCCATCCCGGTGATGATCATCAACGAGACCTCGCTCTCCTTCCTGGGGCTGGGCATCCGCCCGCCGGCGATCAGCTGGGGCGTGCTGCTGCAGGAGGCGCAGAACATCCAGACGCTCGCGCTGGCGCCGTGGCTGCTGATCCCCGGCCTGGTCGTGATCGTGGCCGTGCTCGCCTTCAACCTGGTGGGCGACGGCCTGCGCGATGCCGCCGACCCCTACAGCCACTGAGCGGCCGATGGCGCTCGCCAACGCCCGGCCGCTGCTCTCGGTGCGCAACCTGCGCGTCTCTTTTGCGCTGGACGAGGGGCTGGTGCGCGCCGTGGACGGCACCAGCTTCGATGTCATGCCTGGCCAGGTTCTGGGCGTCGTGGGCGAGAGCGGCTGCGGCAAGAGCGTCACCATGCGCGCCATCCTGCAGCTGGTCGAGCGACCGGGCCGCATCACCGCCGGCGAGATCCATTTCCGCCGACGGCCCGTCAATGGCGGCGGCGAGGACAGCGCCGAAGTGGTCGACATCGCCCGGCTGCCGCCGCGCGGTCCGGTGATGCGCGACATCAGGGGCGGCGAGATCGCGCTGATCCCGCAGGAGCCGATGGCGGCCTTCAGCCCGGTGCACACGGTGGGCGACCAGATCGTCGAGGCCATCCTGCTGCACGGCCATCGCTGGCAGGAGGGCGGCCGCAAGCTCACACGCCGCGAGGCGCGCGACATCACGGTCGGCCTGTTCCGCGACGTCGGCATCTCGATGCCCGAGCAGAGGATCGACGCCTTCTCCTGGCAGCTTTCCGGCGGACTGCGCCAGCGCGCCATGATCGCCATGGCGCTGTCGTGCAAGCCCAGGCTCCTGATCGCCGACGAGCCGACGACGGCGATCGACGTCACCACCCAGGCCCAGGTGCTGGCGCTGCTGCGCGACCTGCAGGCGCGCTACGGCACCGCCATCATCTTCATCACCCACGATCTCGGCGTGATCGCCCAGATGGCGAGCTACGTCGTCGTCATGTATCTCGGCCGCGTCATGGAGGAGGGGCCGGTCGACGACATCTTCCATGCCCCCAAGCATCCCTATACGCGCGCCCTGCTGCGCTCGATCCCGAGCCTGTACGGCGAGACCCGCGTGGCCCTGCCGGTGATCAGCGGCGCCCTGCCGCATCCCTTCAATCGCCCGCCGGGATGCCCGTTCCATCCGCGCTGCCCCGACGTCATGACGAAATGCGCGGGCGCCGTGCCCAGCCTGCAGCCGGTCGGCACGAGCCAGCTCGCGAGTTGCTTCCTGCACCACGACGTGGTGGACCCGGCATGAGCGAGACAGCCGCTTCGCCCGCGCGAACCGACGGCCTCGCCGCTCAGCCGCCGCTACTCGAGGTCAAGGGCCTGCAAAAGTTCTTTCCGATCACGCGCGGCTTCCTGCAGCGCGTCGTCGGCCACGTCCGCGCCGTCGACGGCGTCGACTTCACCCTGGCCGAGGGCGAGACGCTGGGCCTGGTGGGCGAGAGCGGCTGCGGCAAGACCACGGCCTCGCGCTGCATCCTGCGCGCCATCGATCCGACCGGCGGCAGCATCCTTTACCGCACGCGCGAGGGCCGTACCGTCGATCTCGCCACCTTGGCCCCGCGCGAGCTGCTTCCCCTGCGCGCCGAGATCCAGATGATCTTCCAGGACCCGTTCGGCTCGCTCAACCCGCGCATGAACCTCTTGGACAATGTCGGCGAGCCTCTGCTGGTGAACGGCATGGGCAATCGCCGCGAGCGCGCCGACCGCGTCGCCGAGCTCCTGCGCCTGGTCGGGCTCCGGCCGGAGTTCATGCATCGCTTCCCGCACGCCTTCTCGGGCGGCCAGCGCCAGCGGATCGGCATCGCCCGCGCCCTCGCCAC
The DNA here is from genome assembly GCF_050185545.1 of Reyranella sp. Classification (GTDB taxonomy): domain Bacteria; phylum Pseudomonadota; class Alphaproteobacteria; order Reyranellales; family Reyranellaceae; genus Reyranella. The sequence continues at coordinate 5,593 of NZ_JBFWZI010000173.1, forward strand.
CAACCCGCGCCTGGTCGTGGCCGACGAGCCGGTGTCGGCGCTCGACGTCTCGATCCAGGCCCAGGTGCTGAACCTGTTGCTCGAGCTGCAAACGCGGCTCAAGCTCACCTTCCTGTTCGTCGCCCACGATCTCTCGGTGGTGCGCCACATCTCCGACCGCATCGCCGTGATGTACGTCGGCCAGCTGGTCGAGCTCGCCAAGACCGATGCCCTGTTCCGCCGGCCGCAGCATCCCTACACGTCGGCCCTTATGCGCGCCGTGCCGGCCGCCGACCCGCGCGTCCGCTCGGGTGACGGCATTTTGGGCGGCGAGGTGCCGAGCCCCGCCGCGCCGCCGCAAGGCTGCTACTTCAACCCGCGCTGCCGTCACGCGCAGGCGCGCTGCCGCGTCGAGGCCCCGGCGCTGCGCGAGATCGCGCCGGGTCATTTCAGCCGCTGCCACTTCGCCGGCGAGATGGAGTTCTGAGGCGCGTTCGCCCGCTACCGCGCCTCGAGCCCGGCGGCTGCAATCACGGTCTTCCACTTCACTGTTTCGGCGGCGATGTGCGCGGCGAGATCGTCCGCGCAGCGTGGCGTCTCGAGGACACCGAGGCTGCGAATCCTCGCCACGGCGGCCTCGCTGGCGAGTCCCTTCACGATTGCTTCGGAGAGAACGTTCACCAAGGCACGCCGGATGCCGGTCGGCGCGGCAACATACCACCAGAGGGTGGCGTTGAAGTCGCCGAAGCCATGCTCGCTGACGCTGGGTATTTCGGGCGCGGCGAACCAGCGACCTGCCGAGCTCACGGCCAGGGCATGGAACGCACCTGATCGGATGTGCGGCAGGCAGGTGGGCAGATTGTCCATCGCGACCAGAACATGTCCTGCCCGCAGATCCCTGATCAGGCGCGACCGGCTGCGGTAAGGCATGTGCGCGAGCCTGATGCCGGCCAGCCCCTGCAGATGCTCCATGGCCAGGTGCCCCATGCTGCCGATCGCGGGGGAGCCGTAGCTCATGTGGAAGGGCGGCTGGGCCTTGCAGCAGTGGATCAGCTCGGCGAGCGACCGGCAGCGGAACGAGGGATGCACGACCAGCACGTTTGCCACTTCGCCGACCAGGGCGATGGGCGCGAAGCTCTCCGCGCAGTCATAGGGAACGTACCTGTACAGGTACTGGTTCGTCACGGCGGTGCCGACGTGACCCAGCAGCAATGTCCTCCCGTCCGGCACGGCGCGGGCTACGATCTCCGCACTGACATTGCCGCTGCCGCCCGTTCTGTTCTCGACGGCGAAATTCCAGCTCGTCGCTTCGCTCAGGATTCCGGCCACGACGCGCGCTATGAGATCGGTTGTGCCCCCGGCGGCGAAGGGGACGACGATGCGCGCACTCCTGTCACCGGAGCGAAGAGCCTCCGTGCGACCATTGCGAGCGGCACTGGGCGCCGCGAAGACACAAGCAGCCAACCCTGCGGCAATCGCCGTGCGTCGGTGGATGGCGATCGACATGTGCTTCCTCCCTTGCTGACGTTAGTGCCCCCCGAGGGCAAAAAATGCCCCGGGCGGAGTTTCCGAAGAGTCCGATTGGGGAGCCGGGACTGAACCTGACCCGATCACCTGTTGGATCGAAGGAAGGACTCGCACGAAGCGAACGAGCCCCCTGATCCCTCTGAAGGGCAGGCTTTCCTCGCGAGTCGGCAAGGTAGCGAGGAGTTGGCTGATCCCGGGACGTCCGGCCACGTCGTGGCTCAGCACGATGTCGCCGTTCCTGCTCCTCCCCCGCAACCTGGCCGCCAGGTTGACGGTCGATCCAAAATAGTCGACGCGGTGGTCGCGCTCGACCCTGACGCACCCGCCAGCATGAACGCCCAGCCTGACGGCGATTCGGCGATGATGACCTCCCTTCGCCTTCGCCCGATCGAAATGGGCGATGCGCGCCTGCACGGTGAGGGCGACGGCAACCGCGTCGAACGGATCGTCGAATGCGGCCATCATGGCATCGCCGATGGTCTTCACGACGGTGCCGCCGTGGTCGAAGACGAGGTCCGAGAGGGACGCGAAGTGCTGGCGCACGACGTCATAGGCGGCGGCATCGCCCAGTCGTTCGTAGAGGGCGGTCGAGTTGCTGAGGTCGGTGAAAAGGAATGCCACCGGACATCCGGCGATCTCGCAGCGGCGCCGTGGCGCGCGCTCCGAGGGAATGGCTGGCAGCGTGGTCATGTTGCCCTCTCCGGCCATCCGGCTGTTCAGCCGGACGGCCCGTTGCGATGGGCACTTGGTACCAGCCGGGCCGTGATCGGGTCGTGAGGCGACTGTGAATCGAAACTGCCTCTTTGTGGCAGTATCGTGGAGGCGCCCCCTGTCGAGGCGGCGACCCGATGTCGAGGAGTGTTTGGCGGTCTCGTAATCCGAGACGGAGCTCAGCTAGTTGTATCGATAGTCGTCAATGACCTCGCCGAGCCATGGGCGGCGTGCGGCGGCGATGCGGCAGGACAAGCCATTGGGCAGGCACGCCACGACCCGCAGGGCATACGGCGAGTTCACGTTCGACAGCAACGCCCGGCCAGCCGTCGGTACCACCTGGCCGGCGATGACAAGGCCCGTCGGCGCGCGGTGCAGCAAGTCGAAACGCACCCCTCCGCTGGGACGGAAGGCCGATTGCTGAAACCCCACCAGGGTCAACCGCGGCATCGTCCGAGGCGACGTCATGCCCGTTTCGCGGCCCGACCAGCCGATCAGCAGCACACGCCCTTCCGGCCCGAGGCGGGATACGAGGAACCATACCCTTTTGAGGGTCCGTCGCGTCGCCGAACGCTCGCGACGCAGCACCACCTTGCCCTGCATCGCCATGACAAAGCCTTCTGGGGTCATCGGTCCACCTGCTTGCCTGGGTCATACGGTTGAGCGACCATCACGGATGCCTCGCGCAGGGGGCAGCGGCACCGGAGACGACACGAATGGCGATACCAGTCGATCTGCTGCGCTTGGCAGCATCGGCTGTGGCATACGACCCGGCGGACCGGCGAGCAACGCCCTTGTTGGGGTTGCTCGGCTGGGATCGTGTGGCGGAACCCGCAGTGGCGGCCGATCGCTCCCGGCTGCTGGCGGCTGCTTCGGAGTGCGTGCGGGTCTTCCCGCTGCGTGCGCCGGATGCGCCAGGCCTTCATTGCTTCGGTGCCGAGGTCGATCTGGCGCTGGCCGCGGGAGAGCCTGGCTTGCCGGTGATCGGCAGCTCCGGTGTTGCCGCGCAGCCCGGCGCCGCATTTGCCGCCTGTATCGGCGAGGCCGTGGAACTGCGGGCCCAGGTGCTGACCCCGGCACAGCGGACGAGGCTCGGGCAAGGTGCCGCCGATGAGGTGACGGCATTGCGATGGCCGGACGGCGCGCCCCGCGCGGTGCCGTTGGATCGATGCTTGCGTCGTATCCCGCATCGGGTCACGCGGGCTGCCGCGGCCCCACTCAGCATCGGCTGCGCTGCCGGCCGCACCCGGGACGAAGCGATGCTGCGCGCCGCCCTCGAGCTGGTGGAGCGGGATGCCGTCGCGCTGTGGTGGCGCGGTGGTCGTGCCGGACGGCCCGTCGCGCTGGAGGCCTCCGCGCAGGCCGGCGTGCTGCTCGGAGAGCTGCGGCGAGGCCTGACGCATCGCCACACCTGGCTGCTCGACATCGCGAGCGACCTCGACGTGCCGGTGGTCGCCGCGGTCTCTCTGGGGTCGGACGGCACGGGATTCAGCTTCGGCACGGCGGCTCGTCCGAACGTCGCCGAGGCCGCCTGCGCGGCGGTTCTCGAGCTGTGCCAGAACGAGCTGGCCCATGCCGTGGCCTCGGCAAAGCGCGAGCAGCGCGGCGAGGCCGGGCTCAACCCGCGCGACAAGGCGATACTGAGCCGGACTTGGCAGATCACTGGGGAAACCGCCTGGCTGATCCATCCGACGGGAGCCCCGCGCCGCCTGGCGTTGTCGGGCAATGCCGCGAACCAGCACATCGCATCACTCCGGGATCGGCTCGAAGCGGCCGGTCTCGAGCTGCTGGTGTTCGATCACTCCGAGGGTGGAGGTGGGATGCCCGTTTGGCGCGCGCTGTCTCCGGGCCTCGCCTGCGAGCCGTCCATCGAAATGTCGCCCCGCCTGCAGCACGCCATTGCCGAGACCGGGGGAGGCCCCGGGCATCGGGTCGGGGTCTCGCTTTACGCTTGATTGGAATGGCATTCTCGCGCTGGTATCATAAAATAGAAACGACCTGGGAGAGAGCTCCGCGAGGAGCCAGGTCCAATGCGGGCGGGCATGAATCAACTTTCCATGTCCCTGCTGGGTGGCTTCAGGCTCGATAGGGCGGGGCAGGAACTTCGTCTGCGCAACCGCAAGGCCCGCGCTGTGCTTGGCTGCCTCGCCCTGTCGGCAACTGGCGAAGAAACGCGCGAGCGGCTTGTCGGGTTGCTGTGGAGCGAATCGTCGGAAGAGAAGGCGCGAGCCTCGCTGCGCCAAGTGGTGCACGAATTGCGCGGCGTGCTGCCGGCTGACGTACTGGCGGCAGAACGACTCAGCCTCGTGCTCGATCGCGATGCCTTCGACGTCGATGTCGAACAGGTCAAGTCGGCGCTCGGCCAGGGCGAGGTCCATCCTGCTCTGCTGGCACAGACGCGGCCGACGGAGGCCTTGCTGGAAGGACTCGAGGATCTCGATCCGGCATTCAATGTGTGGCTTCTGGCGCGCCGCCAGGCGCTTCACGATCAGTTCGCGCGCCGGCTGGAGATGCTCCTGCCGGCGGAGACACGCAATCAGCGGACTCTTGCGCAAGCCTTGCTCAACCTCGATCCGACCCACGAGGAAGCCTGCCGGCAGGCGATGAAGGCAGCGGTCGCGGAGGGCAACATTTCCGGTGCGCTGCGCACCTACGAAGCGTTGTGGAACGTGCTTGGCGAGGACTTCGACATGGAGCCTTCGCTGGCGACGCAGGAGCTGGTAGCCGACATCAAGTCGGGCAAGCTGAAGCCGGGGCCGCGCAGCGAGCCGCCGATCCTGGTTCCTCCCATGCCACCGCAGCCGCGCAGCGCCGGGGGGCGGCTCCTGCTGCTGGTCGAGTCCTTCGCAGCGCATGGCGTGCCGGAGGAGCGCGGGTACCTCGTGCAGGGCTTCCGGCACGACCTGATCGCCTGCCTCGCGCGCTTCCGTGAATGGTTCGTGATGGATGGCGGCGTGCTGCCGGCCCGGGACGCCTCGATCGATCGCGTCTCCGGCCGATACTCGATCGGCGGGACCGCCTATCAGGCAGGCGACCGCATCAGCCTCGTGCTGACGCTGCGCGATGGCGAGACCGGAATCGTCGTTTGGAGCGAACGCATCGATGTTGGCTTGGACACGTGGTTCGAGGCACAGAACCAGCTGGTGCGCGGTATTGCGATGTCGCTGACCGGCCAGATATCGGCGGCGCGGCTTTCCAGCATCGCCACGCGCAGTGACGTGTCCCTGGCGGCGCATGATCGCTGGCTGCTGGGGCAGAGCGTGATCCGCAGCTTCAGCCCGGAACACTGGGGTCGCGCCCGCGCCCTGTTCCTCGAATCGATCGCCGAGGACCCGAACTTCTCGTCGTCGTACAGCAGCCTCGCGCAGCTCGACAATGTCGAGCACATCGTCAATCCCGGCGTGTGGCGCGACCGCGCGCGCGAGGAGCGCTCGCTCGAGATGGCGCGCCGGGCGGTGCAGCTCGACCCGATGGATTCGCGGGCGCAGCTTTGCCTCGGATGGTCGCTGGCCATGGTCCGCCAGTACGACCGCGCCGGCACGCACATGCAGCTCGCCTGCGAGCTGAATTCCAACGACAGCTGGACGCTGATTTCGGCCGCGCTGTTCCATTCGTTCTGCGGCAGCCACGCGGAAGCGATGCGGCTCGCCTCCGAGTCCCTCGAGATGACGTTCGCGCCCAGTAGGACCCATTGGGGATACCAGGTGACGATTGCCTATCTGCGCGGTGACGACCGTGCTGCGATCACGGCCTGCGACCAGGCGCAAGACGTGATCAGGACGCTGCGCGCCTGGCGGGCCGCGGCGCTCTACAATCTGGGTGACAGGGAGGGCGCGCGGCGTGCTGCGGGAGACTACTTCAGCCAGGTGCGTGAGGCGTGGCGAGGCGCCACGCCGCCGACCGAGAGCCTCATGGGCAAATGGCTGCTCCATCTGTATCCCATCAGCACGCTGGAGAATTGGGAGAGGCTGCACCAGGGCGTGGCCGGTGCCGGAATTCCCGACGCCGGCCTGCGCCACAATGGCTGGTAGGCGCCTGCGCCGGTCAGGCGCAGTTGGCGATCGTGTAGTCGCCGGTACGCGCGTTGTCGAAGTCGAGCTTCACTTCGAAGCTGGCGCCCGGTTGCGCGCCCTCCGCCGTGACGGCGCCGTAAAAGTCCGGCAGGTTGTAGCCTTGCGACTGCAGCCGCTGCTCGTGTTCGGTGATCATGTCGGCCGGCGGCAAACGGATGACGAGCTCGTTGGGCAGGTGTGTCCTGAAGCTCAGGCTCGTGATGCCAGGGTCGAGATCGAAGTCGATCCCGGCGTCGGCGAGCGCAGTCTTGAATTCGTCCAGCGACTTCGGCCGGGACGTCTCGTCCTTGGACCATTTCTTGACCAGGACGCCCAGCTTGGCGTGATTGTTGACTGTCAGGGGGCGAATCATGGCGTGTCCTTTCTGCGGTTGATCAGATGAAGGCGGGCGTGGCACCGCGCAGGCGGTTCTGGTCGGCGATGAATCCGACGAGGCCGGCCATGTCGCGGATCTCGGGAACGGCGGCCAGGGCTCCCTTGCCGAGCGTACTCAGTGACAAGCGCGCGAGGTTGTCCTGCAGCGGCGCCGTGACGATCTCGCCGGGGAGCGGGTCATCGAGCATCGCACGATACAGCACCTCGGCGACGATCAGCGAGCCGAGGCGACCCAGGCGAAGACCCGCCTCTTCGTGCTCCGCTTCGAACATCACGTAAAACGGCAGGGGTGGATCGGCGGCGAGAGCGGCAACGTCGTTCTCGTTTGGCCGGGTGGCGTGGCGGGGCCGATTCATCCAGCCGGCCAACACCGCGCGGCGTGTCTCCTCGTCCGCAAGCTTCGAGCGAGCCAGGAGGTCGCCCCAGCCCAGTTCCGCGATCCTGCTCTGCAGAGCCGCGTAGAGCGGCTGAACGGACGATACGCCGGAGAGTGCGGCGCTCAGCAGATCCTGCAGGGCGACGCCGTTGGTACGCACGCCAGGTGACGACTTGGCTGCCTCGGCCGGCGGCAGCGGCGATGGGAACCAGGCTGCGTTGTCGAGCGTGCCCGTGTAGCGAGGCCCGATCTTCAGGCTGAGGTTGGGCTCGGGGCTGCCGCCTTCCAGCCGGAAGAAGCGCCCCCAGGGCAGGATCCAGCTGGCATCGAGTGGCATGGAGCCCGGTGCACGGGTGCTGGTGCGCCTCAAAGCCTGCGAAAGCGGCTGAGCGGCGGGCGCGCCCGTCTGATACGCGGGCCGAATCATGCTGTGCGCGAAGCGGAAGGCGCCATGAGAGAACTCCAGCGGCACCGACGTGCCGCCGCGCTTTCCGGGACCGCATTCGAGCGTGCCACGGCTGCCGCCGGCCTCGTATTCCGCTTGGTACCGCTTGTGCACATCGGGTTGCAGCAGCCGGTGCAACAAGTCATCGCGCACGATGCGCCGGTAGATCATGGTGGTCGCGGCACGGGCGCACGCGAAGCGCTTTTCCATGTCGCCGCGCCACTCGCCGGGCTCGGAGGAGCGGTCGATCACGCCAAGCAGGGTGTTGTGCAGCATGTGGAACAAGGCCGTCATCTGCGAGACGAGCACGTTGTCGTCGTTGCGCGAATCGGCGAGCAGGACCTCGGTCAGCGAGGGATTCGCGATCCACGGCTCGTTGGAATTGCCAGGAGCGGCGCCATTCGGCGCATCCATCGGCTGGCTGGCCAGGCGTCCGATATCGCGCAGCGGGCCGTTGGCCTCGGCGCGCATGGGATCGCTGCGCATGCGTCCCAGGCGAAGCCGGCTGCGCGACGACGTGTCGTTTCGATCATCCGGTTCGTACGCGAACGGGCATCCAGACGGGCCGTCGTCATAGATCGTGTCGAGGCGGAGCCGGCCGGTGCGCGCGTTGCGCGCCTGCGCCCGCGGGTTGGACAAGGCCCAGAACGGCGTCGATGTGCGCACGCAATCGTGGGCCACGAGCTGCAGAAGATAGGTGTAGCCGGACGGCAGGTCGGGATTTTCCAGTTTCTTGATGAGCTCCGGCCCTTCGTTCTCCGTCGCCATCAGGCCCGCCAGGACGCCCATCAGACGATGTGTCTCCGGCCGGTTGTCAGGAGGGGCGGCACCGCCGGCCTTGAGCCGCTGCGCGTCGTCCGGCGCCTTGCCCAGGTGACGAAAGCCACGCTCGTCGAGTGTGCTTATCGCGGCTTCAGCCTTGTCGGCATAGTGTGGCGCTCCGCCAAGTCCGCGTCCGTGAGAAACGATCATCTGGGCCTCCCCCGTTCGATCGTTCGACCTTGTCACCGGTTGCGTTATTTTACCGTGAATGGCCGCGGCGTAGAGGCATCGACCCGGCGCCGCGACCGGGCGACGGGGATGGCCCTGCCCCGGCAGCTCACCGAATAATCCGCTGATTGTGTCGTGAAAAGGCTAGACGCCGACCGCGCGAAAGGTGACGCCGTGCACCGCGGCATAGTCTGCTTCGTGGGTCAGCCGAGGCAGGGAGCCGTCGCGTGCCTGGCGCTCGAGCTCGGCCTGGGTGTCGCGTCCGGTGAGCAGAACGATGTCGATCAGCGGCGCGCCGACCGGAAAGCGGCGGAGCGCGTGCCAGGTGCCGCGATGGAGCACGACGCCCACCGTGCCGTCCATGCGGAAGGCGCGGACGCTGTCGGGCGGCGGCAGGGCGTTGCGGTCCGCCGGGTCGCTGGGCGGTGCCACGACCATGACACTGGCCACTCCACCCAGCGGCAGGAAGGCTTGCGTCACGCCAAGATGGCGCTCCATGTGACTCCACTCGACCGGCTCGCGATGATAGCGACAGAGCGTCATCTGGGTCGGTCCATCGACGTCGAACGGCGCCATCCAGGTCTGCAAGGTGCCCCAGTCGAGCGCCGGCGCTCCGCCCACCGCGCCGACGATCGCGCCGAACGGCGCGAAGGCGGACGGTGTGAGCGGCTCCACCGCGATCTCGACCAGTCGTGGCATCATCCAGTTCCCCCCGTTCGATCCATGCGCCGCACCGGGAAATCGCGCACCGGGTTGGCGGCCTTACCGCCGCCAGAGGCGAGAGAGTGTCACCATCTGCCCGTTTGCCAAAGCCTCGAGCACTGTTGCCCGCCGATCGAGCGCCACCGCGCCTTCGCGGGCCTGAAGTCGCTCGCACAGGTCCGTGGATCGGGCGGCGTTCATGCGCGTCCGGGCGGCACGCTCCCTGTCCGCCTTGGCGCGTTCGAGCAGGTCCTCGACGTCGAGCATGCAAGCCCCCTTTCAACGGCCCCAGCTGCACCTGTCGATCTGGAAGCCGGATTGGGCGAAATGGTGTCCTTAGGATAACTTCGAGGACAGGTTCGTAGTCGCAAGCCAGCAAACCGGCCACCTGACCGTCTTCGGGAGAATTCCATGCCATTATATCAAAGAGGCGACGTTCGCATTCGCTACGAGGAGACCGGCTCCGGCTTCCCGCTGCTGGTCATCCCTGGTGGCGGGTTGAATTCCCGCGTCAGCAACTGGCAGACCGCCGTTTTCAATGCGATGGAGGAATTCAAGCACGACTTCCGCTGCATCACCATGGACCAGCGCAATGCCAATGGCGGGGAGTCCGTCGGTC
>NZ_JBFWZI010000174.1:0-7951 GCF_050185545.1 Reyranella sp.
GCCGGGTCGTGCGGGATATCGGCGGACGGGACGATCTCGCGCACATGATGGAACGCCCAGCGATTGAACGGCGCCGTCCGCCAGTTGGCGAGCGTGACCTGCCCCGAGGGTGGCGGTGGAAAGCCGGACATCAGGGAGGCCCGCGTTGTGGGATTGTCTTGCACGGAGTCTCCCGGAGAGGGTCGTCGATGCCGCCGAGCTTGCTATGATCGGCATGCCGCGACAACACCCACGGGCGAAACGCTCTTTCATTCTCCTCCCCAGCTCTGCTGGGGAGGTGTCGCCGTCATACGGCGTCGGAGGGGTCATGAGCCATGGCGCCGACGTCTTTGTGGCTCATGACCCCTCCGCCCCGTATGACGGGGCACCTCCCCACCGAAGGTGGGGAGGAGGATGAAAAGGGACGCCCATATGTGAATGCCCCGCGGGAAGTGTCCGAAGAGAGGAGAGCACGTCATGCCCATCGAGCGCTTCATGGTTGTCGGGGAGCTCGAGCCAGTCAGCCATTACTGCCATGTCGTCCGCGCCGGCGACTTCATCTACCTTTCGGGCATGGTCGGCATGAGGGCGGACGGGACCATCCCGGCGGACACGGTCAGCCAGTTCGAGATCGCGTTGAAATCGATAGACACCTGCCTGCGCCACGCCGGCGGAAGTCATGGTCTTCCGGACCGCGGGCGTCTCGCCCGCTCATGATTCATGAGCATGATCGGGCGAGACGCCCGCGGTCCAAGAGAGCCCTGACCCCTCCGCCTGCCTGCGCGAAGCCGAAGCGGCTTCGCTTCGGCGGAGGCAGGTCGCCGTAGGACGGCGACACCTCCCCAGCGAAGCTGGGGAGGAGAAGGAATGAGCGCGTTCCCGTTCACGCCGCGGCGGCCTGAACCGTCGATGCCAGCATCATCCGCGCGGCCTTCTCGCCGATCATGATCGAGGGCGCATTGGTGTTGCCCGAGGTCAGCGTCGGCATGATCGAGGCATCGGCGACGCGCAGCCCCACCAGGCCGCGAACGCGAAGCTGGTCGTCGACCACCGCCATCGGGTCCGCGCCCATCTTGCAGGTGCCGACCGGATGGTAGGTGGTCTCGGCGTTGTTCCTCACCCAGTCGAGCAGCTCGTCGTCGGCGCCGATGTTCACGCCGGGCGCGATCTCGTCGGTGGCGATGCCCGCCATGGCCGGCGCGGTCATGATGCGCCGGGTGATGCGCATCGCTTCCAGCGTCACCTCGCGGTCGAGCGCCGCGCTCAGGAAGTTGAAGCGGATCGCCGGCGGCGTGTCCGGCCGGCTCGACGTGACATGGATGCTGCCGGTGCTCTCCGAGCGCAGGATGTTGGTGATCGCGGTGATGCCGGAGGTTTTGGCCAACTGGAAGTTCTCGCCCACCAGGAACGGGATCCAGGAGATCGCCGCGTCGGGCGCCTCCAAGCCGGCGCGGGTGCGGATATAGGCGCGGATCGGCGCCGCCGGTAGGCCTAGCAGCCCCTTGCGGGTGAGCGCGTAGCGCAGCGCCTGGCCGACCTTGCCGAGACCGCGCATCTTGTCGTTGTAGGTCACGCCGAGCGCCGGCGGCACCGTCCATTTCATCCTGGGCGAATAGTGGTCGCGCAGGTTCTCGCCGACGCCCTTGAGCTCGTGGCGCACCTCGATGCCGACCGCCTTCAGCCGTTCCGGCTGGCCGATGCCGGAGAGCTCCAGCAGCTGCGGCGAGTTGATCGAGCCGGCGCTCACGACCACTTCGCGGCCGGCGCGCGCTTCGCGCTGCTGGCCACCCACTGTGTAGCGCACGCCGATGCAGCGCTTGCCGTCGAACAGCAGGCACTCGGTCAGCGCGTTGGCGACGATCGTCAGGTTCGGCCGGCTGCGGGCGGGATCGAGGTAGCAGACCGCGGTGCTCATGCGGCGACCGCCGCGGATGGTCGCCTGGGTCATGCCGATGCCGTCCTGGCTGGCGCCGTTGTAGTCCCTGGTGTAGGCGATGCCGACCTGGCCGGCGGCCTTGATCAGCGCATCGTAGATCGCGCCGCTCTCGTTGCTCTCGGTCACCTTCAGCGGTCCGGTGCGGCCGCGATACTCCTCGTCGGCATCGCCCTGGAAGCTCTCCATGTCGCGGAAGATCGGCAGCACGTCGCGATAGCTCCAGCCGCGATTGCCGAGCTGCGCCCAGGTGTCGTAGTCCTGCGCCTGGCCGCGCACGAACACCATGCCGTTGATCGACGAGGAGCCGCCCAGCAGCTTGCCGCGCGGGATCGGGATGCGGCGCTGGCCGGTCGACGCCTCGGGCTCCGAGGCATAGAGCCAGTTCGCGGCAGGGTTGTCGATCAGCCTGGCGAAGCCGACCGGGATCCACGACCAGGGATGGCTTTCGCGCCCGGCTTCCAGCACCAGCACCTTGTGCCGGGGATCGGCGCTCAGCCGGTTGGCCAGCACCGAGCCGGCCGAGCCGGCCCCGACGACGATGAAGTCGAAGCTCTGTTGGTCCATTGTTCCCCCCGCGGTTTGCATTGGTCACGAGCGCAGCACCGAGGTGAGCGCAGCGTTGCAGGGTACGTCAAGCGGCTCTCGTGGGCTCAGATCATGATTGCCGCATACGGGGCCGGCAGCAGGCGATGGCGGCTCTGCCCGGCGACGGGCGGCAACGGTCGATCGGGGGCGCGCTTCGAGATCGGGCTATTGCCTGCCACGGCCGCCGTCACATAGTATCCTTCCGAGGCTACGGGGGGACAATAATGGCATACATTGGAAAAACGTATCGCGGCGTCGATTACCATGGGTTCTGGCCGGGCTGGCACGCGGAACAGTTCAAGCAGACGGAAGATTCCGACTTCGCCAACGACGCCTTCCAGTCGTTGTGGGGCAAGCAATTCATGGCGGCGACCGAGCCCAGCTTCAGCTCGCCGCACGACAACGGCACCAACTACCGCGATGACCTGGGAACCCTCGCCCGCGAGGGCTTCACCCTGGTCCGGCTTTACGACTGGAACCCTGCCCGCGGCACTGCCCCGGGCGACCCCTTGAAGGGGCTGGATCACATCAACTTCCTGAACTATGCCAAGAGCCTCGGCATGAAGGTCGTGGTGCCGGTCTCCAATTATTTCATAAGCAACAACGGGGACTCCTGGAACAACGTCACGCCCAACAGCAGCTACTCCTTCGACTCGGCGCCCGAAAAGATCCAGGACAGCTTCAAGCGGTTCATCGCCAGCATCACCGATCCCACGACGAACAAGATTCACGACGCCGTCATGATCAGCGTCGCCAACGAGCCGGACTACCTCGCGGGGCCGGTCGCCGATCCGCCCGTTACCGATGCGTCGCAGGCCCTCTCGCGCATGAACTGGTGGATCTACAACCTGCACAAGCAGATCAATGGCACGGACGGCACCAACGGTCCCGACGGCAATCCCGTCGTCAATGGCTCGAGTGGCCCGATCGTGCAGATCGGCGCCACCTTCGGCAATGGCGACCAGACTGGCACGAATGGGAGCTGGTTCAAGGCGCTGGTCTCGGGGGCCCAGCAGGGACAGGGCCTTCCCAGCGTATGGAACAATGCCACCAAGTTCAGCGCGACCGTGACGGGCCTCTCCCAGGTCGACTCGGGCTTCGAGAGCTACTACTTCAACAGCTTCAACATCGGCCAGAGCAATACGACACCTCCTTACAGCAACGGGATCGCCGCCACGCTGGCGCTCCTGGACAGCGGCGCCTCGCCGTGGCCGGGACAATCGTTCAACGTGCCAGTGTTGTTGATGGAAGTGTTCACGCCCAACCGGAATCTCTACAAGAACGACGCCGAGATGGCCAAGGCGGCCGTCAAGGAAGCCCAGGACATCGAGGCCTATCTCAAGTCCCACAATGCCGGCACGCCCAGCAGCACGACGAACCTGATGGGCTACAACTACTTCGAGTTCACCGACGAGGCGGGCGCGCGGAACAAGTTAACCGGCCTCAATCTGTTCTCGAACGATTCAACGAACGCCCATACGGGCGGCACCAGCTTGTTCTCCGGCGGTTACGGGGACTACACCTTCCCGGTCTACAAGCTCACGCCGTCGGTGGGGCCGGACGGTACGGGCACGCTGGCGGCGGCCTGGACTGCCCAATTCCCGACGTTCCTGGACTCGCATAACGATGCCTTCGTGGTCCTGCAGGGCAATCCGCTGGGCGGCGCCGCGCCAGTCGGCTCGCTGGCCGCCGCCGTGCCGTTCGGTGTGTTGACCAACGACGTCTCCGAGGAGACTGCATTCGTGGCGGTGCAGTCGGGGGCGAAGAACGGCGACCTGGCGCTCGCTCCGGATGGCGTGGTTGCCTATACGGCGAACGACGGATTCACCGGCGTCGATACTTTCAGCTACTATGCTTTCGGACAGTACGGAGTATTGGACACCTCGGGGGTCGTGATCCACGTCGTGCCGGTCGATGTCGACGGGACAACGGCCACGTTGCAGCTGTTGTCGCTCACTTCCGGGGAGCTGATTGCCGCGACCTATGCCGCGTATCTCGGTCGTGCCGCCGATGCGGGGGGCTACGAGTACTACGTCGGCGAGTTCAACAAGAGCCTTCCGACCCAGGGTGCCGCGGCCGCGCTCGCCCCTATCGCGCACTCGTTCGGGACCAGTGCCGAGGCAAAGGCCCTCTACCCGTTCCTGGCCAACCCGGGTGGAGCAAGCGACGCGCAGATCGCCGACTTCCTCAACAGTGTCTACGAAAACCTGTTCGATCGCCCGACCGACGCGCCGGGATCGGCCTATTGGGTCGGACAGATCAAGCAGGCGCTGCAGTCGGGCAACTCCGTGGACGCGGTGGTGGTCAACATCATGAGCGGGGCTCAGGAGACAGCGGCGGCCCAGGACATCACGACGCTGATGAGCAGGGTGGCGGTGAGCCAGGAATACGTCTACCAGCAGGAACTCCACGGAACCGACTGGGCAGGTGCAAGCGACATCGCGGCGGCGACGACTTTGCTCCACAGCGTGACAGCCGATCCGCACAGCCTGGTGATCGGGGTCAGGACCGCTCAGGAATTGATTGCCAAGCATCCGTGATCGACAGTCGAGGAATCGGGGCACCGCCTGCGAAGGCCCATGCTCGAGGCCTTCGTCGAACGAAGTGGTCCCTCCCGTGTCCTGACCGAGCGTCCGGGGATTCCAGACTGCAGTCTTGTCAATTGGGCTGCAGACCAGTCGGCCTGGACGCTCGTTGAGGTTGCGCGCACCGCGAAGCGGTGCGGTATTCGGCTCGAAACGGCCGCCGTCGCCCGCTCGACCGCGGCCGTCGAGCCGAAGTCCGCCTTGCTCGTCGGCGCAGATTTCGACGATCCCGAGCCCGCGCCGCCGGGCGTACCCCCCGCGATATGCCATCGGTCACGAGCGCAGCACCCGGCCGGGTGTCGCGTCATGCCGCCTTGGGCAGCCTGCGCACGAGCGTCCACCAGCCCGCCAGCCCGACGATTCCGGTTACGGCGACGCCGAGACCGATGTTCAGCTGCGTGTCGTGCGGCAGGTAGCCGATCAGCAACGTCAGCAGCGCGGCCGCGATCATCTGCACGAAGCCCATCAGCGCCGAGGCCGCGCCGACGCGGTTGGCGGGCACCGCGGCGAGCGCGTTGGCGATCGCGTTGGGCATGTTGAGGCCGTTGCCCCAGCCCATCAGGACCAGCGGCACGATCAGCGCGAGCGGCGTGACGAAGCCGAGCAGGGCCGTCGCCACCATCGCCGCCGCGCCCAGGGTGAGGATGCCCTGGCCGACGGGGATCAGGAGCAGGCTCTGCACGCGGCCCTGCAGACGGCTGGAGACCAGGCTGCCGACGACGAAGTTGCCCGCCCACGCCAGCGTGAACCAGCCGAAGAGCTCGGCCGCCACGCCCATCCCCTGGATCAGCAGGATGGGGCCGCCGGAGAAGAATACGTTGAAGCCGGCCGAGGCGCAGGTGGCTGCGATCATGAGGCCGACGAACCGGCGTTCGCGCAGCACCCCGCGAAAGCCGTCGACATAATCGCGCACCACGCCGGTCGTGCGCGGCGGCGCCTTGGGCGCGGTTTCGCCGAGGATGTGCCAGACCGCGACCAGCATCACGAAGCCGATGGCGGCCGTGAACCAGAAGCTGCTCTGCCAGCCGAAATGGCCGAGCAGCTGGCCGCCCAGCAGCGGCGAGAACGCCGGCGCCAGCGCCATAGCCGACGCCATGTAGCCCATCGCCCGCGGCGCCTCGGGGCCGGAGCGGCTGTCGCGCACGATGGCGCGGCCCAGCACGACGCCGCCGCAGGCGCCGCAGGCCTGGATCAGGCGCGAGGCGATCAGGGCCTTGATGGTCGGGCTCAGCGCGCAGCACAGGCTGCCGATCGTGAACACGACCAGGCTGGCCAGCAGCACCGGCCGCCGGCCCAGGCTGTCCGAGAGAGGGCCCACGGCGAGCTGCGCGAAGGCGAACGCGAACAGATACACCGACAGCGTGAGCTGCGCCGTGCCGTAGGCGACGTCGAAGCTTCGCGCGATGGCCGGCAGCGACGGCAGGAAGATGGTGAGCGCGAGCTGCGAGGCGACTGTCGCGCTCATCAGCAGCCAGATCGGCGGTTTGCCAGATCGGCGGTTGGTCATGCGCATGCGCGGCGGTTTCGGATGGTCAGGGACGGTGGAGGGGAGGGGGCGGAGGAGGGGCGCGCTTCATAGCAGCGTCCGGAGGCGCTCGTCAGCTTTTCACGCGGGCCCTGGTCGCGCCGCCGTCGTTTCCTGCCGCATGCTATCTTTCGTCGACGACGCGACAGTCGCCACATGACACGAGGAGACCGACATGGCGAAATTTACCCACGACCACGTGCACCTGCGCAGCCCCGATCCGGAGGCGACGGCTCAATTCTATGAGCGCATGTTCGGCGCCGAGGTGCTGCGTAGCGTGCAGCAGGGCAAGCCGCGCGTCGATCTCGACCTGGGCGGCTTGAAAGTGTTCATTGCCAAGGCAGCGGCGGACGACAAGATCGGCGCGGCGCCGACGTCGCCTTATCTCGGCCTCGACCATATCGGTCTGACGGTGACGGGCATCGACGCCGCGGTGGCCGAATTGAAGGCCAAGGGCGCGGAGTTCACCATGGAGCCCACCACGATACGGCCCAACGTGCGCATTGCTTTCCTGCGCGGGCCGCAAGGCGTGGCCATCGAGCTGGTCGACCGCAACGCGGCCTGACGCGACCAACGAACGGAAACAATCCGGCCCGGTGGGCGCTGAATGGCCCCGCGGCGAGAAACGCAACGCTCTCAAATTGGAGGAACGGCCATGCCGCGCTACGAAACCCTGACACCGGAGCAGATGACGCCCGAGCAACGCCAGGTGGTGGACAATGTCATCGCCGGACCGCGTGGCTCGGCCACGCGCGGGCCGTTCATGGCCTGGCTGCCCTCGCCGAAATTCGCCGATCTGGCGCAGGCGCTGGGGGCGCAGACCCGGTTCGGATCCAGTCTTCCGGCGAAACACTACGAGATCGCCATCCTGATGGTGGCGCAGCAGTGGCGCGCGCAGTTCGAGTGGTATGCGCACGCCCGACTGGCGCGGGACGCCGGCATCAGCCAGGGCATCATCGATGCCATCCATCGTGGCGAGAAGCCGAAGACAATGGACTCCCAGGAAGAGGCGATCTGGCAGTTCGCACGGGAACTGCTGCAGACCCAACGGGTGTCCGAGCCGACCTTCGCCAGGGCGAAGCAACTGTTCGGACAGAACGGCGTGGTCGATCTGGTCGGCGTGATGGGCTACTACACCCTGGTGTCGATGACGCTCAACACCTTCCAGGTGCCGCTGCCCGAGGGCGAGAAGCTGCCGTTCGAGGAGTAGCTTGTTATTCTCCTCCCCAACGAAGTTGGGAGGCGTCGCCGTCATTCGGCGAGGTCATGACTCAGGGGACCGCGGGCGTGCCGCCCCCCCCAGATCAAGAGCGGGCGGGACGCCCCCCGTCCATAAGAGTG
>NZ_JBFWZI010000174.1:7961-15270 GCF_050185545.1 Reyranella sp.
TCGTGGTGTAGCTTGTTTTTCTCCTCCCCACCGATTTTGGGGTGGCGTCGCCGTCATTCGGCGTGGTCATGACTCCGGGGACCGGGGGCGTCCCGCCCGATCTTGAACATGCGCGGGCGGGACGCCCGCGGTCCATATGAGAGGCATGACCCCTCCGTCGCCGAAGACGGCGACACCTCCCCAGCGAAGCTGGGGAGGAGAATGAAGAAGGACGCCGAGCCTGCTCTACGCCCCGGCGATCGCCTTCACCTCGAGGAAGTCCTCCATGCCGAACTTGCCCCACTCGCGGCCGTTGCCGGACTGCTTGTAGCCGCCGAACGGGGCGAGGCGCTCGTTGGGGACGCCGTTGAGGTTGACCATGCCGGCGCGGATCTGCTTGGCGACGCGCCGGGCGCTTTCGACCGAGCCGGCGGAAACGTACCCGGCGAGGCCGTACGGCGTGTCGTTGGCGATCTTGACCGCGTCGGCCTCGTCCTTTGCGCCGAGGATGGCGATGACCGGTCCGAAGATCTCCTCGCGGGCGATCGTCATGTCGTTGGTCACGTCGGCAAACACGGTCGGGCGAACATAGAAGCCCTTGTTGACGCCCTCGGGCAGGCCTGGACCGCCGGCGACGAGCGTCGCGCCTTCGTCCACGCCCTTCTTGATCAGCGCCTGGATCTTGTCCCATTGAACGCGATTGACCACGGGACCGATCGTGGTGCCCTCGGCCTTCGGATCGCCCGCCCTAGTCTTGTCGGCGACCGCCTTGGCGATCGCCGCCACTTCCTTCATCTTGCCGGCCGGCACGATCATGCGCGTCGGCGCGTTGCAGGACTGGCCCGAGTTCAGGAACACCTGGGCCACGCCGCCGGTGACCGCCTTCGTGAAGTCGGCGTCTTCCAGGATGACGTTCGGCGACTTGCCGCCGAGCTCCTGGCTGACGCGCTTGACTGTATTGGCGGCACGCCTGGCGACGTCGATGCCGGCGCGGGTCGAGCCAGTGAACGAGATCATGTCGATGCCCTCGTGCTCGCTCATCGCGACCCCGACCTCGGGGCCGAGGCCGTTGACGAGGTTGAACACCCCCTTCGGCACGCCGGCGGCGTGCATGACCTCGGCGAAGATCAGGGCCGAGCTCGGCGTGAACTCCGACGGCTTCAGGATCATGGTGCACCCGGCGGCGATCGCCGGCGCGACCTTGCAGGCGATTTGGTTCAGCGGCCAGTTCCACGGCGTGATCATGCCGACCACGCCGATCGGCTCGCGCACGACGGTCGCCGACCCGACCTTCTCCTCGAAGTGATAGTCCTTCAGCACCTGCAGGGTCGACATCAGGTGCCCGAGGCCGGAGCCGGCCTGCGCCCGCTCGGCCATCGGGATCGGCGCGCCCATCTCGTCCGAGATGGCGGCGGCGATTTCCTTGGAGCGTGCCTTGTAGGCGTCGATGATCCTTTCGAGCAGCGCAATGCGCTCCTCGCGCGTCGTGACCGAGAACGTCGCGAACGCGGCGCGGGCGGCGGCAACCGCCTTGTCGACGTCCGCCTTCGAGCCGACGGCGACCTCGTAGATCGGCTCCTCGGTGGCCGGATTGACCACCTTGACCGTCTTCATGACGACCGGGTCGACCCATGCGCCGTCGATGTAGAATTTCATGCGATTGACCATGTGGATCCTCCTCGAGATTTTCGGGCCGTATCGGGCGGCGGCAAACCGACCTTGGAAGGCGGCAAGTCTAGCGACTGAGCGGCGGGCTGCCTATGGAGGAGGCTCGAAGATCCGCCGGCAACTTTCGCGGTTCAATGTTCGACGGACTTCGAGCGTGTGCTTCATGCCCGGACCGTGAAGGCGACAGGCGCAACAGGCATCGCCGTCTCGCCCGCGCCCGAGAGGTCGACGTCGGCCGCGACTCATCGGCAGCTCGCGCCAGCCGCGAAGCCAGTCGCGCTGCCCGCCGGGCCGGCCGCAAGGCGTCCCGGATCAAGGCTGCTGATGCAAAGGGTTACTTGAGCCCATGCGTGAGAAATGTGGATAGGGCGGTTCGGTACGATGACACTGACCAATTTGAATTCTCGATCTCGACCAATGTGCCCTTGGAGAAAAAGAATGCTATGGCATTGCCGTGAAAGGAAAAGTCCGGCGGAAGGACGCCAAAACGCGCAAAGATTGGAATGATCGCATCCTTGATTCGAAGCCAGGTGCCCTTGTTCTTTGCTCTTGGATCGAAGAAGAACAGGGCCTTGGATGACGCTCCCATCCCGAGCAGAAAGCTCAGTTCCCACAGCACGCCTTCGGTCGTATTGAGCACCAACACTATCTTGTCCGCCTGGACGACCTTGTCTGTTATGTAGGCCTTCCAGGAATCGTCCGGCAGATATTCCCGGTAGGCGACACCGACCGCCGTCTCCTGTCCATCGCCTGGCCGCCCTATGGCGATCAGAGGCATGTAGCCATCCACGACGTCGAAGAATTCCTCCTCCGCAAGTGATTTGAATCGAAATGGTGCCATGATTCTGCTTATCAGCGGCAGCCGGGGGCGAGGAAGCCGAATGTCGTCGGACCCGAATGAACGCAGGTATAGAATGTATCGTTTTCCCGAATTCTTCAGGATGTCACGAACAGAAGAAGCTGAAAGTTTCTTTGCGTTCGCATGCAACGCCAGGGACAGCTTGATTCCCATGACCGACAGTGCAAGCCAGAGCAGGGTCTCAAAAGCGGCACTTTCGGACCTGTCCATGCATTGCTCCATGCCGTCAACCGGGCAGGTGAGGCTGTATGCCGAAGTCTTGCTCAATATATTTCCAAAAGTAAGCAAATAGGACAAGGACTCGGCCAACCCCAGCATGCCGACCAATGACAGGCCGTAGGCAGCCAGCGCCGGCCAGGACTGAAGCGGCGTCCGCGGCAGGTCGAGTGCCTTGTTGAGCAACCCCCACAAACCACGCGTGAGACGACTGTCCAGAGTGGCGCGAAAGGCGGACACCTCGGGTGTTCCCGCCACCGACCAGAGACCAATCGCAATATCCAGGAAAACCCAAGTGGTGATTGCCAGGGCAAAGAAATACAAGCCGGCAAATACCAGGCCCAGCTCGACGACAAATGACACTTGCGCAATGTAGACGAAAGCGTTGGCAACCATAATAACTATCGTGGCAACCACCAACATTCGCAGCGCCCACTTCCAGACATGGATAATCGAAAAGTACAGAATGACAAAGAACGCCGTCGCAAACACGACGACGGCTACCAAAAAGAAGTGAATATAATAGTCACTGAGTGCTGCCAGGAAGAGTTTCATTGTGTCGATATATTGATCGACTGGAGAATAGAGCCCTGAAATGCCGAGGCCGACGTTCATGAAGACCAGGGCTACGAAGAAGACGTAGTGCAGGATTGTAGCACGCAGAAAACGTAGAAGATAAAGAACACGATGCATTCTCTTCTCTGACTCGGTCTGAACGAGCACCATGTGAGCACCTGGAAACTGCTTTTCCGCCAAACGATCGACACCGGCGCGCGGCCCCGCCAGACCGGTCTGATCCCAAGCCGCCGCTATCGGCGCGCGATCCCCAGGATCTTGATCGCTGCCGCCGCGGCGCCGAAGCCGTTGTCGATATTCATCGCCATGACGCCCGGGGCACAGCTCGACAGCGCGGCATTGAGGGCCGTCGCACCGCCGGACGCCACCCCGTAGCCCACGGATGTCGGCAGCGCGATCACCGGCGCGGCAACCATGCCGGCAATGACGCTGAACAGCGCGCCTTCCATGCCTGCCGCGACGATGATGACGCGGGCGTCGCGCAGCCTGCCGACCTGCGCGTCGAGCCGCCACAGGCCGGCGACGCCCACGTCCGCGATCAGCGGCGCGGCGTGCCCGTGGAACGCCAGCGTGCGCGCCGCCTCGCGCGCCGGGCCAAGGTCGGCGGTGCCGGCGGCGACGATCAGGGCGCCCTCGACCGGCGGGCCGGGATGCGGTCCCCCCAGGATCGCGGTGCGCGAGAGCGCGTCGAAATCGAGCCGCTTGCGCAGCACTTCCGGCAGGTCGTCGTGCTGCGCCGGCGCAAGCCGCGTGAGCAGCAGGCGCGCGCCTGATGTGGCCGCGGTATCCAGGATCGCGGCGATCTGTGCCGGCGTCTTGGGCTCGCAGAGCACCGCCTCGGCAACCCCGGTGCGCGCCTCGCGCTCCCAGTCGAGGACGAAGTCGCTCACGCCCACCCGCTCACGCCTGTCCGTGCAGGAAGGCGGCGCCCCGGCGATAGGGGCGGAAGCCCAGGAAGAGGCGCCGTTCGCCTGCGCACAAATCCTCCGCGATGCGTCGCATCGCCTCGTCCGGGTCAGGTGCCTCGACGACGATGCCACCATGGGTGACGCGGCAGCGGAGATCCGTGCCTTGCGGCACAAGGGGGCCAAGGGCGCGCTCCATGCGCGCGACGAAGGCCAGGTCCCGCGCGCTGATCGCGATGCCTGTCTCGACGCGGCTCGACAGGCAGGGCTGCGCGGGCAGCTCGGAGATGTCGGCGAGATCGAAAGCGCGGGCGAGGGCGCGCACGGCGGCCTTGTCCATGCCAGCCTCGACGAACGGATGACGGACGCGGTGCTCGGCCGCGGCGAGCAGGCCGGGCCGGTAATCACCAAGATCATCCAGGTTGGCGCCCGAGGCGATCGGCCCCTCGGTGACGTGGGCGATGCGCGCGTAGAGATTGGTCTTGCAGAAATAGCAGCGGTTGACCGGGTTGGCGCGGTACGCGGGATCGGCGAATTCGCCCGCGTCCACTTCCGTGAGCCGCCAGCCGAACCGGGTCGCATGCTCGCGCACGCGGGCCGTCGCCTCCGCCGGCACGGCAGGCGACAGCGCATGCACGACCAGCAGGCCGGGCAGGCCGGCACGGTGCGCGGCATGGGCGAGCGTCATGCTGTCCACCCCGCCGCTGACCGCGATCGCGAGGCCCGGCAGGTCCAACAGAATGGCTTCCAGCGCCGTCATGGCTCCTCCGCCTTGCGCTTGGCGGCGCGGCGTGCGTCGAGGCCCGCGATATGGGCGAGGTCGTCGCTCTCTGCCTTGTGGCTGGGGCCCTGAGGCCGCTTCGCTGTCTTCACGCGCACCGCGCCGGCAGCGGCACTCGCGCGCGGCAGCACGGCGCGGCGGGCCGCCTGCCAGCGCAGGCCGATGGTCGCGGTCTCGGTGAAGCAGGCGTCGGCCACGGCGTCGCGCGCCGTCGGCTCGACGAGCAGGCGAAACGTGTGGACCGGCCGTCCCTTCTTGCCGATGGCGGGGACGAGCACGAGGTCGCGCACACCGGCGGCGGCGCGCAGCCGGTCCGCCGCGACGGCGATCTCCTCGGCGGACATGTCGTCGATCTCGAAGCTCAGCACGACAATGTCTTCTTCGCCCGGCCCATCTTCGCTCGACGCCTCCGCCGCAGTGGCGAACAGGGTGGCGCGCAGGATGTTGGGCTGGCCCGGCAGCTCGCGCGTGCCGGCACCGGTGCCGATGGCCTGCAGGCGACCGGCGACCCGCGCCGACGCGGCGTCGACGAGATGACGGAGAATGGCCGCGCCGGTCGGCGTGACACGCTCGCCGCCGATGCCGTCGTCGCGCCAGGTGAAGCCCTCCAGCAGCCACGCCGTGGCCGGCGCCGGCACGGGCAGCAGCCCATGGCGCGTGCGCACCAGGCCGTCGCCCCGCGGCAGGGCGGAGACGTTCCAGCGCGCGCCCTCGAGGGCCGCGGCGACGCTGCCCGCCGCCGTCACGTCCATCAGCGAATCCCAGTCGCCGATCTCGTGGAAATGCACCTCGTCCACCGGCATATGGTGGATCGCGGCTTCGGCCTCCGCCAGGTGGCGCAGGATGGCCGTCGCGTGCGCGGCCGTGCCGGGGCTGAGCGGTGCGGCCGCGAGGCGCGCCACCATGTCGCGAAAGCCGGCGTGCGCGTGGTGGGAGTGATCGTGGTGATGGTGGTCGTGGCGATGGTGGTCGCCGGCGGCCGCCGAGAGCCCGAAGCGCAGGCAGTGCAGGCCGGCGCTGGTGCCGGGCGTGAAGACGGGCGTGCCGGTTCCGCGCGGCAGCACAGCCGTGGCATCTGCCAGCACGCGGGCCCGCAGATCGGGCAAGGCATCGACCATGGCCGCGGCAAACATGTCACCCGCGATGCCGCCCACTGCGTCGAGGCGGATCGCGAGAGTCATGCGCCGGCGAAGACCGGTACGACGTAGGGACCTTCGGGAATGAAGGCCACGTTCGGATCGTTGTGGCGGGCGATCGCCTCCTGCAGCGCGAGATCGACGTTCGGCGTGATGGCGACGCCGGTGATGCGACGCTCCTCGTCGTCCAGGCCGGTGGTGTAGAGCTCGATGCGCCCGACGCGCATCGCCTTCATCTGCATCTCGGTCTGCCACTCGTCGATCTCCGCCAGCGACTTCGCCGTCAGCGTGGCGAGGAAGCGCTCCGGCCCCAGGGCGACCAGGCGTGCCTGCGCCTCCCGGAACTCGGGCGAGCCGAACCCCTCGGAGCAGGAGGAGGCGATGATCAGCGTGCCGCCGGGCTCCAGGATGTCGAGCGGTGTCACCATGCCTTTCACTGTCTGGTAGTAGGTCTTGTCGAGCGGATAGCCGGCCGAGGACGTGACGATCGTCCTGTAGCGCCGGTTCATGCCGATCCGGGTGGACTGGGTGACGAACTCGACGGCCGCCATGTGGCTTTCGATGACCTCGCCGAACGTGACGTGCACGAGGGAACGGTCCTCGTCGATCACCGTGTTCAGCGCGTAGCAGTCGCCGAGCCGGTGCACGATCTCCAGCTGTTCCTCGTGCAGCGGATTGCCGACGAGGTTGCACTGCACGGCGAGCGGATCCTCCATGAAGCGGGCGGAGTGGAAGGTGCGGATCGTCGCGTGATGCGCCACGCCGGGGGCGATCACCTTGCGGCCGCCGGACCAGCCGGCCATGAAGTGCGGCTCGACCAGGCCGGTGGCGATGCGCAGCTCCGCCTCGACGAAACGGCGGTCGAGCCCGATCGGCGTGCCGCGCTTCGCGGTGCGCCCGAGATCGACATGCATGGCTTCGTCGCGCGCGTCGTGGTTCTCGACCCGCACATTGGCCATCACCCAGGGATCGCCGACCAGCTCGGCAAGCTCCTCGCCCACGTTCGGGCGATGCAGCCCGGTGGCGACGAGGATGGTGATGGCGCCGAGCGGGATGCCGGCCGACACCATGGTCTGCACCATCGGACGCAGGAACAGCCGGTTCGGCACCGGGCGCGTGATGTCGCAGATCAGGATGCAGGCACTCTTTCTGCCCCGTGCCAGCTCCGCCAGCGCCGGCGCGGCGATCG
>NZ_JBFWZI010000175.1:0-15089 GCF_050185545.1 Reyranella sp.
TCCCGCGCAATCACCGCGTCGAGGCCGCCCTGGCGGCGGCGATCGACGAGGACTACGCGCCGTTCGAGGAGCTGCTGTTGGTGCTGGCACGGCCGTTCGAGGATCGTGCGGAATATGCCGCCTATGCCGAGCCGCCCTCGGCCGAGCAGCGGGTGTGTCAGACGTTCTGCGGCACCTGAAGGGCGCCCGCGAGGCGAGCAAATTCTTCGTCGTTCGCCGGCAGGCCGAAACGCAGCAAGGTCGGCCTGTCCGTGAATGTCCTGATGTGAATGCCATGGCGGGCAAGAGCGTCGGCAACCCGCAGGACTTCGCCATGCTCGGCCAGCCTGAAGAGGGTTGTTCCGCCCAGGACGGTGCAGCCGGCGGCCCTCAACAACGTGTCGAGCTTCTCGCCATCCGCCGCCAGACGACGCGCCGTCGCGTCCAGCCAGGAATCATCCGCCAGGGCCCGTCGGCCGATCTCCAGGGCGGGACCGGAGACGGCCCATGGGCCGAGCGCACCGCGCAACCGTTCCGCCAGATCCGGCGATGCAATGGCGAAGCCCAGGCGAACACCCGCCAGGCCATAAGTCTTGCCGAATGATCGAAGGACGACCGTGTTGCCCGGCAGCCCGCCTGCCAGGCTGGCCCGAGCCGGCAGAAGGTCGATGAAGGCCTCGTCGACGACCAGCAGGGGTGCTTTGACGGCGCGCAGGGCGTCGGCGGGGACGAGCCGGCCCGTGGGGTTATCGGGGTTGACGATCACCACCACGTCCGCGCCGTCCGTGGCCGCGAGGCCGGTCGCGACGCAAACCGCATGTCCCTCGCGGCGCCAGCAGAACTCGTGCTCGGCGTAGGTCCGGCCCACGATTGCCACTTTCGATCTCGGTCGCAGGCGCGGCAGGAGCTGGATCAGGGCCTGCGTGCCGGGAGCGGCGACGATCGCTGCGTCACCACCGACGCCGTAACGCCGCGCTGCTGCGGCCAGCAGCGCCCCTTCGGCCGCGCGCGAGGGCAGGCGCGACCAGACTTCCGCCGGCAGGTCGCCGACGGAATAGGGGACCGGATTGATGCCGGTCGACAGGTCGATCCAGGGACGAGGTGCCTCGGGGTAACGATGGCGCAGCGCTTCGAGATCGCCCCCATGCTCGAGCGGTCCCTGCTCGATCGGTTTTTCCGCCGCGGTGGTCATGATAGGCACGTCTGCCATGTTCGCCGAGCTCGCCCTCATTGCCGTCGCGACCGAAGCGATCATCGGCTACCCGGACGCGGTCTATCGACTGGTCGGTCACCCCGTGACCTGGATCGGGCGGCTCATAACATGGTGCGACGAGTCGTGGAATTCGCCCATCCGGTCCGACGACGAACGCCGCGGGCTGGGCCTGCTGACACTCCTGCTCCTGATCGCGGTGGCCGTGGTCGCGGGCCTCGTGATCACGGGGATCGTCGGCCGCTTCCTGCCGTCGGCGGCCGCGCTGCTGGTCTGCGGGGTGCTCGCCAGCAGCCTGCTCGCCCAGCGCAGCCTCGACACGCATGTGCTCGCCGTCGCCACGGCCCTGGAGCAGGGCGGCCTCGAGGCGGGCAGACAGGCGGTCACGCACATCGTCGGCCGCGACACCAGGACTCTCGACGAGGCCGCCGTGTGCCGTGCCGCCATCGAGAGCCTGGCCGAGAACTTTTCCGATGGCGTGGTGGCGCCGCTGTTCTGGATGGTCGTCGGCGGGCTGCCGGGGGCGCTGGCCTACAAGGCGATCAACACCGCTGACAGCATGATCGGCCACAAGTCGGAGCGGTACCTTGCCTTCGGCTGGGCGTCGGCGCGCTGCGACGATCTCGTCAATCTTCCAGCGTCGCGCCTGGCGGCCCTGTGGCTGGCGCTCGCGGCCGCGCTGCTCGGCCTGTCGCCGCGCGCGGCGCTGGCGACGGTATGGCGCGATGCCGGCCATCACAGGTCGCCCAATGCCGGCTGGCCGGAAGCGGCGATGGCCGGCGCCCTCGCCATCCGCCTCTCGGGCCCACGCATTTATCACGGTGCGCCCGTTCAGGAGCCCTGGGTGGGGGAGGGGACCGGCGACCTGACGGCACAGCACATCCGCGCGGCGTTGAAGCTCTACCGGGTTGCGTGCGGTCTGCAGATTGCGGTGCTGGTCGCGCTGATGATCAGCCTGGAACAGTAACCCGCGACGGACGTGCCAGCTCGAGCAGCCGATCGCAGTCGATGTACCGTTCGAGGTGATCGGCCAGCAGATCGAGGGTGGCATCGATCTCCGGCTCGTAGATCAGGTCGGACGCGGGCGCGCCGATGCGCTGCAGCCAATGGCGGCGCTGACGATCGTCGGTCATCAATCCATGGACGTAGCAACCGGAGACCCGGCCGTTCGCGCTGCTGGTGCCGTCGAGGCGGCCGTCGCCAAGTCTGAGTAGCGGGCGGCCGCCCTCCGCGCTCGCGCCGTGCGTCGTTCGCCCGATATGCATCTCGTAGCCCTTGAAGGGCACGGCGCCGGCGACGGTCTCGCCTGCCGTCTCGATCAGGACCTTCTCGCCTTCCAGCACCGTGTCGATGTCGAGCAGGGCGAGGCCGTCGACCGTTGCGGGCGGGCCTTCGATGCCGTCGCGATCGGCGATCGTGCGGCCGAGCATCTGGTAGCCACCGCAGATACCCAGCACGTGGCCGCCGCGACGCAGATGGGCCGCCAGGTCGATGTCCCAGCCGGCCTGCCGCAGGGCCGCAAGGTCGGCGATGGTCGCCTTCGATCCGGGCAGGATGACCAGCCTGGCATCGCCGGGAATCGCCTCGCCGGGCCGCACGAACGCCAAGTCGACGATCGGCTCGAGGCGCAGCGGATCGAAATCATCGAAGTTGGCGATGCGCGGATAGGCGAGAACCGCGATCCGCGTGCGGCCCGGCGCCACGCCCGCGCTGCCCTGCGCAGCGCTCGCGCCACGCCCGGGGATGCCGAGCGCGTCCTCGGCAGGCAGCTTGCTCGCGGCATCGAAGAACGGCACCAAGCCGAGGGCGTGCCAGCCGGTGTGCCGTGCAACGGTCTTCATGCCGTCGTCGAACAGCGTGGGATCGCCGCGGAAGCGATTGACGATGAAGCCCACGATCATGGCGGCGTCGGCTGGATCGATTACCGCCCTGGTTCCCACCAGGCTTGCGATCACGCCGCCGCGGTCGATGTCGCCCAGCAGCACGACAGGGACGTCGGCGGCCCGGGCGAAGCCCATGTTGGCGATGTCGGATGCGCGCAGATTGACTTCCGAGGCCGAGCCCGCGCCTTCGACCAAAACCAGGTCGGCGGTGTCCGCCAGGCGCGCGAAGCTGTCGAGCACCGCCTCGAGCAGGCCGGGCTTCATCGACTGATATTCCCGCGCCTTGGCGTTGCCCACCACCTTGCCCTGGACGACGACTTGCGCGCCGATCTCGCTCTGGGGCTTCAGCAGGACGGGATTCATGTGAACGCTGGCTGGCACCCGCGCGGCGCGCGCCTGCAGGGCCTGGGCGCGGCCGATCTCGCCACCGTCCGCCGTCACCGCGGCATTGTTCGACATGTTCTGCGGCTTGAAGGGACGCACGCGCAGGCCGCGTCGGGTAAACGCCCGCGCGAGACCGGCAACGATCAGGGACTTGCCGACGTCGGAGCCTGTGCCCTGGATCATGAGGGCGCGGGCGGCCATCAGAACTCGATGCCTTCCTGGGCCTTCACGCCGGCGGCGAAATGGTGCTTCACCAAGGTCATCTCGGTCACGAGATCGGCCGCCTCGATCAGCTCGGGCTTGGCGTTGCGGCCCGTGACCACGATGTGCTGGTCGGGCCGGCGCGCCTTCAGGGCGGCGACGACTTCGCCGATCTCGAGATGGTCGTAGCGCAAGGCTATGTTGAGCTCGTCGAGCACGATCAGCCGGATGGCGGGATTGGCCATCAGCTCGCGCGCCTTCGCCCAGGCGCGTCGGGCCGCTTCGACATCGCGGTTGCGATCCTGGGTTTCCCAGGTGAAGCCTTCACCCAGCGTGTGCCATTCGACCTGGTCGCCGCCCAGGCGCTCGATGGCGGCGCGCTCCCCGGTCTGCCAGGCTCCCTTGCCGAACTGCACGACGCCGCAGCGCAGGCCGCGCCCGACGGCGCGCACGAGCAGGCCCCAGGCCGCGGTCGACTTGCCCTTGCCCTTGCCGGTGTGGACGATCAACAGGCCCTTCTCGACGGTCTTGCTCGCGACCTCGGCATCCTGGATCGACTTGCGGTTGGCCATCTTCGCCTTGTGGCGGGCGTCATCGTCTGTCTCGAGGGTCATTGTTTCCTGCCTTCGTCCTCGGGGGCCGCACAATGGGCGGCCGGACCGCGACCAGCAAGCCAGTTGACGAAGCTTCCTCTAGGCCCGTATCAAGCTCCGGACGGTGCCCCTCACGGGGCTCAAAAGGGAACGCGGTGCGATCACAATCCGCGGCTGCCCCCGCAACTGTAGTCGGCAAGTCGACGGCCAATACGCCACTGGGAGACCGGGAAGGCGGCCGGCGGCGAGGAGCCGGGAGCCAGGAGACCTGCCGTCGTCGCGAGCGTTCGGTCTGCCGGAGGGGCAGCCAAGGAGGTTGAGATGGCTAGTAGGGTAGTGCCCGCCGTCGGGGCGGGTGAACGAAGCGAGACGTTGAGGGCGGCCATCGTCGCTCTGTTTCTCGGGCTCGGCCTGGTTTTCCTCACGGGTTTTGCCTATCCCGAGGTCATTCACAACGCGGCACACGACACTCGTCATGGCCTGAGTTTTCCCTGCCACTGAGGCCGGGATGCTCGCCAGGGTGATGTCGGTCGGCCTGCTGGCGGGGCTGTTGGCCGGGCTCGTGATTGCGCTCGTGCAGCAGGTGACGACCACGCCGCTCATCCTGCTGGCCGAGAGCTATGAGAAGTCGGGGACGCCACCAACCGGCGGCGCAACTTCCGGCGCTCCGGCGTCGGGCGCCGCGCACAGTCACGGCGGAGGCGCATCGGAGCACGCGCACGGCGACGCCTGGGAGCCCGCCGCCGGCCTGCCGCGGTTTTTCTACACGGGAATCATGACAATCGCGACTGCAGTGGGCGTGTGCTTCCTGTTGCTGGCCGGCATGCTCATTGCCGGCGATCCGATCGACGAACGTCATTCATTGGCCTGGGCGGTCGCCGGCTTTGTCGCCAGCGGCCTCGCCCCAGCCGCAGGGCTCGCGCCCGAGCTTCCGGGCAGTGCGTCCGGTGCCCTGGTGGCGCGTCAGCTCTGGTGGATCGGAACGGTGGCCGCCACGGCGCTGGCCCTGTGGGTCTTCGTGCGCATGGAAAACCCCCTGCCGAGGCTCGGCGCGGTGTTTCTGCTGATGGCCCCGCATGTCATCGGCGCGCCGCATCCGCACGAGTTCGAAAGCAGGGTGCCTGCCGAGGTCGCGGCGCAGTTTGCCGCCCTGTCGCTGGTGGTCCAGGGCCTGCTGTGGGCTTGCGCCGGCGTCGCGGTCGGATGGCTGTGGCCCAGGCTCGCGCCCAGGCCGGCGGGCCGGGTCGTCGCGTCGTGACCGCGACCCTCTTCATCTGCGTTTCCTGCCAGCGCGAGGGCCAGGAGCGCGAGAGCCAGGAAAATGACGCGCTCGATCGGCCGGGCCGCATCCTGGTGCAGGCGCTCGAGGCGCACCAACGGGAGCACGGTCCGATGTCGTTCGCGGTCGCCGGTGTCGATTGCCTGGCCGTCTGCAAGCGCCCCTGCACCGTGGCGTTCTGCGGCACCGGCAAATGGACCTACCTGATCGGCGATATCGACCCGGCCGCGCACATGGGCGACGTCATCTCGGCGGCATTGAGCTACGCCATATCCGAGACCGGAATCGTGCCATGGCGCGAACGGCCTCTGTTCTTCCGCAAGGGCGTGATCGCCCGCGTACCGCCCATGAGCCACAGGGAATTGCAATGAGCCTCGCCAAGGTGCCCTGCACCATCGTCACCGGATTCCTGGGCGCCGGGAAGACGACCCTGGTGCGGCACGTGCTGGAGAATGCCGGTGGCCGCCGACTGGCCGTGATCGTCAACGAGTTCGGCGATGTCGGCATCGACGGCGAGATCCTGAAGAGCTGCGGCATCGAGAGCTGCCCGGAGGATGCCATCGTCGAGCTGGCAAACGGCTGCATCTGCTGCACAGTCGCCGATGATTTCGTGCCGGCACTGAAGGGTTTGCTCGACCGGCCATCGCCACCCGAGCACATCGTCATCGAGACGTCGGGCCTGGCGCTGCCCAAGCCGCTGGTGAAGGCGTTCAACTGGCCCGAGATCGCCTCGCGCGTCACCGTCGACGGCGTGGTCGCCGTGGTCGATGGCGCCGCCGTGGCGGCCGGCCGCTTCGCCGA
The DNA here is from genome assembly GCF_050185545.1 of Reyranella sp. Classification (GTDB taxonomy): domain Bacteria; phylum Pseudomonadota; class Alphaproteobacteria; order Reyranellales; family Reyranellaceae; genus Reyranella. Next base: position 6,331 of record NZ_JBFWZI010000175.1, read on the forward strand.
CGATCCCGAGGCGATCGCCCGGCAACGGGCCGAGGACTCCTCGCTCGACCACGACAATGCGCTGGGAGAGGTGTTCGAGGACCAGATCCTGTGCGCCGACCTGGTGATCCTGAACAAGGCCGACCTGATGTCGGCCGACGCTGTCGCCAGCGTAACGGACCAGATCGGCAAGACGCTGCCGCGCGCAGTCAAGGTCGTCGAGGCCGCGAACGGCCAGGTGCCGATCGATGTCCTGCTGGGCCTCGGCGCCAGGGCCGAGTCCGATCTCGCGAGCCGTCCGTCGCACCACGAGCTCGAAGGCGAGCACGATCACGACGACTTCGACACTTTCATCATCGACCTGCCGGCCTTCCCTTCGCAGCAGGTGCTGGCCGACCGCATGGTGAAGGCGGCCGAGCAGCACGACGTGCTGCGCATGAAGGGTTTTGTCCATATCGCCGGCAAGCCGATGCGGCTGCTGGTGCAAGGCGTCGGCACGCGCATCCAGCACCAGTTCGATCGCAAATGGTCGGCCGGCGAGGCGCGGCAAGGCCGCCTGGTGGTGATCGGCGAGAAGGGCTTCGACCGCGACGCCATCCGCGCCCTGATCGCGGGCTAGCGCCGAATCGGAAGGCGCGCGGCATGCACGTCCTCGCCACCGAGCTCGCGACACTGGAGGAGGCGGAGGCCGCTGTCGATCTCGGCCAGTCGCCGGCCGACATGGTGGTGCTGTCCTTCTCCGACAGCGACCTGTCGGCCTTGGCGGCCGGCTGGGAGCAGGATTCCGATCGGCTGCCCTCTTTGCGGTTGGCCAGCCTCAAGCGGCTCAAGCATCCGATGTCGGTCGATCTCTATGTCGACAGCGTCGCATCGCGCGCTCGGATCGTGATCGTGCGCTGCCTCGGCGGGCTCGACTACTGGCGCTACGGGCTGGAGCGCCTTGCCGACACGGCGCGCGACAAGGGCGTGCTGTTCGCGGCGCTGCCGGGCGATGATCGCGATGACCCCAGGCTTGCCAGTCTCTCGACGGTGGCCGGCGAGCACCTCGCTCGGCTGGATGGCTTGTTTCGCGAAGGCGGGGTCGAAAATCTGCGTCAGGCGTTGCGCCATGCGGCGGGCTTGATTGGTTGCGCGCTGCCGTGGGTGCCGCCGAGTCCGGTGGGACCTGTGTCCCTTATCGGCGAACCGCGCACGGATCGGCCGGTGGCCCTGGTCGTGCTCTACCGTGCCAATCTCGTGGCCGCCGATATCGCGCCGATCACCAGCCTGATGGGGGCACTGGAGCGCCAGGGGTTGGCGCCGCTCGGCGTGGCGGTGAGCAGCCTGAAAGATCCTCTGGTGGTGCCGGCGCTCGACGCACTGGTCACCCGTCACCGGCCGGCAATCGTGCTCAACACGACGGCTTTCTCCGCGCTGCGCGACGACGACACGACGGTGCTCGATGCCGCTGATGTGCCGGTCCTGCAGGTCGTGCTGTCGGGCAGCACGCGCGACGCCTGGCAGGGCTCGCCGCGCGGCCTCTCACCGTCCGATCTCGCCATGAACGTCGTGCTGCCCGAGCTCGACGGCCGGCTCCTGACGCGGGCGATCTCCTTCAAGGCGGCGGCGCCTGCCGACCCGCGACTGGAGTTTGCCTGCGTCCGCCACGAACCCGACGCCGAGAGGATCGACTACGTGGCCCGCCTGGCGGCGGCCTGGGTGCGGCTCGGCCGCACGCCGCGAGGCGACCGTCGCGTGGCCCTGGTCCTCTCCGACTATCCGGCGCGCGGCGGGCGGACCGGCTATGCCGTCGGCCTCGACACCGCCGCCAGCGCCGCCGAGATCCTCAATCATCTGCGCGGCGAGGGGTACGATACGGGTGGCCGCGACTGGCAGGCGGGCGATGTCGAACGACTGCTTCAGGGCGACGCCGAGTCGATCGAGATTGCTACGGCCGAGTATTGCCGTTGGCTCGAGTCGCTGCCCAGTCCCCTTCAGCAAGCGCTAGAAGAGACCTGGGGGCCACCCCAGGGCATTCGCGCTGGTCAAGTCACTCCGTCATCCCGAGCCGAGCCGCCCGAAGGGCGGCGCAGTCGAGGGACTTTTCTTGCTGATGCCGCAGCAAGAGAGGTCCCTCCACTGCGCCTCGCTGCGCTCGGCTCCGGTCGGGATGACGGAGAAAAACGGGATATGCCGGTGCCGTGGGAGTCACCCACGGGCGGGGTCTTCCGGGTGCCAGTGCTTCGCTGCGGCAAGGTGCTGGTGCTGCTCCAGCCCGACCGGGGCATGGGCGACGATCGCAAGGCGGGCTATCACGATGTCGATCGTCCGCCGAGTCATGCCTATCTCGCGCTCTACACCTGGCTGCGCGAAGTCGCGCGGATCGACGCGATGATTCATCTCGGCACGCACGGCACGCTGGAATGGCTGCCCGGCAAGGCGCTGGCGCTGTCGGGCGAATGCTGGCCCGAGGTGGTGCTGGGGCCGGTGCCCGTCGTCTACCCGTTCATCGTCAACAATCCGGGAGAGGCGGTGCAGGCCAAGCGCCGGCTTGCCGCCGTCACGCTGGGCCATCTGACGCCGCCCTTGAGCGCGGCCGGCCTGCACGGGCCGCTTGCCGAGCTGGAGGGCATCATCGAGGAGTATGCGGCGGCCGACGGACTCGATCGAAGGCGGCTCAGCCATCTCGAGGACGAGATCGTCGAGCGCGCCTGGGCAAGCGGTCTCGCCGGCGAGTGCGGCCTGGTCGAGGGTGAGCGCAGTCGTCAGGCAATCGCCAAGCTCGACGCCCAGCTTTGCGACATCAAGGAACTCAGCATCCGCGACGGGTTGCACGTCTTCGGCCGCGATCCCGACGAGTCCGCGATCCGGGCGCTCGCGTCGGCGACCGGCAACGAGTGCGCCGTCCGCGCTTCTGCCGGCTGCGAGCGCGCGGCACTGGTGGCCGCGCTCGATGGACGTCGCATTGCACCAGGGCCGGCGGGCGCGCCGACCCGCGGGCGCGCCGACGTGCTGCCGACCGGGCGCAATCTCACCTCGATCGATCCGCGCGCCATTCCGACGCGCACCGCCGCCGTGATCGGCGTGCGCGCCGCCGACGAGGTCGTGCGTCGCTATCTTCAGGATCACGGCGAGCCGCCGCGCGCGCTGGTGCTCGATCTGTGGGCGTCGGCGTCGCTCAGGACCGGCGGCGACGATCTCGCCCAGGCGCTGCACTATCTCGGCGTCCGGCCGACCTGGGACAGGGCGTCCAGCCGGGTCGTTGGTATTGAAATCCTGCCGCTGGCGACGCTCGACCGGCCGCGCATCGACGTGACCCTGCGCATCTCGGGTCTGTTTCGCGACATCTTCGAAGCGCAGATCGCCCTGTTCGACATGGCGGTGCGACGCGTCGCCGGGCTCGACGAGCCGGCCGAAGACAATCCGCTGGCCGAGGCGCGCCAGCGCGGCGCCGACCTGTCGCGCGTGTTCGGCGGGGCGCCTGGCAGCTACGGTGCGCGCGCCGCTGACGTCGCGCTCGACGGCGACTGGCGCAGCCGCGAGGAGCTGGGGCAGGTCTATCTCGCCAATGTCACACACGCCTACGGTGGCGCCGAGGCGATTCGCGCGGCGGGCGAGGGGTTTCGTGATCGCGTGTCGGAGGCCGATCTGCTGGTTCATCCGCAGGACGACCGCGAGCGCGACCTGCTGGATGGCGACGGCGTCGCGGATTTTGCCGGCGGCTTCGCCGCCGCGGCTGCCCTGCTCGGCAATGCGCCCGAGTTCTACCATCTCGACACCAGCCGGACGCAGGCGCCCAAGGCGCGCCGGCTGGCCGAGGAGATCGCGCGCGTGGTGCGCGGCCGGCTGACCAACCCGCGCTGGATCGCGGGGATGCTGGCGCACGGCCATCGTGGCGTCGCCGAGATCGCGCAAGGCGTCGACGCGCTCTACGCCTTCGCCGCGACGGCCAGCGCGGTCCCGGGTCCCCTGTTCGACGCGACCCATGCTGCGTTGATCGCCGACGACGCCGTGCGCCGGGCGATGATCGAGAAGAATCCGGCGGCTGCCGTGGCAATCGCCGCTCGCCTGCGCGACGCCCTCGCGCGCGGGCTGTGGCAGACGCGACGCAACTCGGTCGAGCGCGAGCTCGACCTCATGATAGCGAAGGGGCGCTCGTGAGCGCGGCGGTCATCGCGGTGAAGGGCTGGTGCCCGGGTGCCCTGCAGCCCATGCCAAGCGGCGACGGCCTGATCGTGCGCATCAGGCCATTCTGCGGCGCGCTGTCGCTCGACCAGGCCAGCAGCCTGGCCGATCTCGCCGGGCGCCTGGGCAACGGCCATATCGATCTCACGCGTCGCGCCAACCTGCAGCTCCGCGGCCTCACCGAGGCGGATCTGCCGGCGCTGCACGAGAGGTTGCGTGAGCTCGACCTGATCGACGCCGACGCCGAGATCGAGGCGACGCGCAACCTCATGGTCGGCCCGCTTGCTGGCCTCGATGAGGAGACTGTCGATATCCGTCCCGTGGCGCAGGCGATCTCGCAGCAGCTCGTCAGTGATCCACGTGTGCGCCTGTTGTCCCCCAAGTTCGGTCTGCTAGTCGACGGCGGCGGCCCGCTGTCGATCGCCGGCGAACGGGCCGACATCGCTCTGCTCGCGCTGGACGAGACCACCGTTGCCTTGGGCATCGACTCGGCCGAGGGCACGTGCTGGCTCGGTGTCGCGCCGATCGAGTCGGCGCCATCGATCGCCATGGCAGCGATCCATGGCTTCCTCGATGCCGCCGCCGGCCGCAGCCGCATGAGGACTCTGCCTCTCCATGAAGTCGTTATCGCCATCCAGAATGGGGTCTGCCGTGAGCCATTGTCTCCCGGACCGCGGGCGTCCCCCCCCCACAATATCATGTGCGGGCGGGAAGCCCCCCGTCCGGAAGATCAAGAATATCGTTTCAAACAAGAGGGTCAGGCACTTGGCACCACTATGGCGGAGGTTACTCCGCCACTAGTGGCGCGCGCCCGGCAGGGAATCCTTGGGAAGGTCGTCGGTTTCGCAGCACCATTCGGTCGACTGCAAGCATCTGAACTGCAGGGTCTCGTGACGCTCGCAGCCGACGCCGGAGCCATCGATCTGCGCCTGTCGCCGTGGCGTACGCTCTATTTCGGCGTCCGCGATGAAGCAGCGGCGCGAGCGGCTGTCGCCAGCGCGCGAGCGCTCGGCCTGATCGTCGATCCAAACGACTCCCTTCTCAGGATCGATGCCTGCCCCGGGGCGCCGGACTGCGAGTCGAGCAGTGTCGAGACGCGACGAGATGCGCACCGGCTGGCAATGCTTGTCGCAGCGCACGGCTACACTGGCCGGGTTCACGTTTCGGGTTGCCCGAAGGGCTGCGCGCGCTCCGATGCGTCCGATCTGGTGCTGGTCGGCGATGCCGGCGGGTACGGCGTGGCGCACAATGCGACGGCACGCGACCCCATGGAGCGCCGCATCTCCAGGCAAGCTCTCGCGGACCTGTTCGCGGAGGGGCGCCGTGGCTGATCCGCGCGCCTACACCCGCGACGGCGCCGAGATATATCGTCGGTCGTTCGCCATCATCCGCGCCGAGGCCGATCTGGCGCGCTTCAATGCCGCGGAGGAGCGGGTCGTCGTCCGCCTCATCCATGCCTGCGGCATGACGGAGATCACACGCGACGTCGTCATGTCGGTGGATTTCGCGGCGCGCGCGCGCGCGGCGCTGGTCGCCGGCGCACCCATCCTCTGCGATTCGAGAATGGTGGCCAACGGCATCACGCGCGCGCGCCTGCCCGCCGGCAACGAGGTGATCTGTACGCTGGACGATCCCGCGGTGCCCGGCCTCGCGCGCAGAATTGGCAATACGCGAACGGCCGCTGCCCTGGAGCTGTGGCGCGATCGTCTGAAGGGCTCGGTCGTGGCAATCGGCAATGCGCCGACGGCGCTGTTCCGGCTGCTCGAGCTGGTCGACGAGGGCGCCGCGATGCCGGCGGCGGTGATCGGCCTGCCGGTCGGTTTCGTCGGCGCTCTCGAATCGAAGGAAGCGCTGGCTGCCGACGGCCGGCTGCCGTTCCTGATCGTGCGCGGCCGCAAGGGGGGCAGCGCGATGGCGGTGGCCGCCGTCAACGCGCTGGCCAGCGAGCAGGAATGACCGGGCTCGAAACGTTGGCGGGCACCGCTACGGCGGGCACGCTCTATGGCATCGGCGTCGGGCCAGGCGACGTGCGCTATCTCACCCTGCGCGCCGCCGGCCTGGTCAGTGCCGTCGACGTGCTCGCGTACTTCGCCAAGAAAGGCCGGGTCGGCAATGCCCGCCGCATCGTCGCACCCTTGCTCGCCGAGGGCCGCGACGAGCGCCGCTTCGAGTATCCGTTGACCGACGAGGTTCCGGCGGAAAGCCCGGAGTACCACGCGACGATGGGCGCCTTCTATCGCGACACGGCCGGCCAGCTCGCCGGGCTGCTGCGCCAGGGCCGATCGGTCGGCCTCCTGGCCGAGGGCGATCCGTTCTTCTATGGCTCGTTCATGCATATGTGGTGGCGTCTTGCGCCCGACTTCCCGGTCGAGGTGGTGCCCGGCGTCACCGGCATGTCGGGCTGCTGGACGCGCGCCAACCTGCCGATCACCTGGGGCAACGACACGCTCGCCGTGCTGCCGGGCACTTTGGAGGAGGAGCGCCTCGTCGAGCGGCTGCGTCTCACCGATGCCGCCGTGATCATGAAGGTCGGCCGCAACCTCGCGAAGGTGCGCCGCGCGGTGGATGCGGCGGGCTTGCTGTCGCGCGCCGTCTATGTCGAGCGCGGCACCATGCAGGACGAGCGCATCGTGCCGCTCGCCGCGTGCCAGGCGGCGACCGGCGCCTACTTCGCCATGGTGCTGATCGCCGGGCAGGGGAGGCGACTGTGACGGGCTCGCTGGTGGTGGTCGGCACCGGCCCCGGCAAGGCCGAGCTGATGACGCCTGCCACGAAGGCGGCGATCGCCGGCGCCACCGATCTGGTGGGCTATGGGCCCTATCTCGATCGCGTGCCGGTATGCCCATCCCAGCAGCGACACGCCTCGGACAATCGCGTCGAATTGGAGCGGGCACGGCTGGCCCTGTCGCTGGCGGCGGCCGGCCGCCGCGTGGTCGTCGTGTCGGGCGGCGATCCCGGCGTCTTCGCGATGGCGGCGGCGGTGTTCGAGGCCGTCGAGAACGGAGAGCCGGAATGGCGCGCGCTCGACATCCGGATCGAGCCCGGCGTCACCGCCATGCTGGCGGCGGCGGCCGAGGTCGGCGCACCCCTGGGCGGCGATTTCTGCGCCATCTCGCTGTCCGACAATCTCAAATCCTGGGCGACCGTCGAGCGCCGCCTGAAGGCGGCAGCCGAAGCCGACTTCGTGATCGCGTTCTACAATCCGGCGTCGAAGGCACGCCCGCACCAGCTCGGCCGCGCCTTCGATCTCTTGAGAGCATGCAAAGGCCTGGAGACGCCGGTGCTGTTCGTGCGGGCAGCCGGCAGCGCCGATGCGCGGGTCGTCGTGGCAACGCTCGGCAGCGCCGACCCCGCGATCGCCGACATGCGCACGTTGGTGATCGTCGGCGCCAGCACGACGCGGCAGGTCGGGCGCTGGGTCTATACGCCGCGCCGCGAAGGAGAGCGGGCGTGAACCAGCCAGTTCACCGCGTCCTCGGCGCTGGTCACGACATGGCCCACGGGCTTGTCGGGCCGCGCGATCATGACCACCGGCAGCACAAGCGCGCGTGCCGCCGCGATCTTGGGATAGGTGGCATCGCCACCCGAATTCTTGGATACGATCACCTCGATCCGCTCGTCGACCAGCAATCGGCGCTCGGCCTCGAGGTCGAATGGCCCGCGCTGGCGTACCAGGACAAGGTCGGGCGGCAGCCCGACCTGCTGCGGCATCTCGATCAGCCGCGCGATGTAGTGGTGTTGCGGCGCCGTGGCGAACAGGTGCAGATCCTGCCGGCCGAGACTGAGGAACACACGACGCGGCGCGGCGCCGAGAGCGGCGGCGGCGTCAGGCGTCGAAGCGACCTCCTGCCAACGGTCACCATCCTGTCGTTGCCAGGGCCGGCGAACCAGCGACGCCAGGGCGATTCCTGTCTCGGCGCTTGCCGCGACCGCATGGGCCGAGATCTGCGCCGCATAGGGGTGCGTGGCGTCGATCACGGCGTCGATCCCGTGGTCGCGCAGGTAGCGCACCTGACCGTCGATGCCGCCGAAGCCGCCGACGCGCGTCGCGATGGGCTGCGCCCGCGGCGCCGACGTTCTGCCGGCGAGCGACAGCGTCGTCTCGAAGCGCGCATCATCGGCCAGCAGGCGAGCCAGCGCCGAAGCCTCCGTCGTGCCGCCCAGGATCAGAACACGCATGGCCATGACATGAAGCTTTGGTCGCAGATTGTCGATACAGACAAGCTGCCATCTCGAGTTCGACGCTTGCTTCGCAAGCGTCGTAAGCGAGAGACCACTCATGTGGCGGTAAAGGTCCCTCGATGGGCTCGGGTTGACGGTCTGGGCATTCGCAAACGGCAAGTAAATGCCGTCATCCCGAGCGGAGCCGCCCGAAGGGCGGCGCAGTCGAGGGACCTTTCTTTGCTGATGCTGCAACAAGAAAGGTCCCTCCACAAACTCACGGCTGGGAGCGCGCCACTCATAGGCGCTAACTTTACAGAAGACCTCACCCTGAGGAACGGTCCGGAGGGCCGCGTCTCGAAGTGTCGGCAACAGACCGGGTGCTGCGACACCGCTTCTCCAGCGATCTCGTGTGTCGCCCATCCTTCGAGACGGCCGCTGCGCGGCCTCCTCAG
>NZ_JBFWZI010000176.1:0-14971 GCF_050185545.1 Reyranella sp.
GGTCTGCGAAGGCATCGCCGAGGACGGCACCATCGAGGCCATCCGCATCGCCGACGCCCCCGGCTTCGCCCTGGGCGTGCAATGGCACGCCGAGTACGACCCCCAGATCAACCCCATCAACCGCGCCTTGTTCCAGGCCTTCGGTGCGGCACTGAGGGAGCGGAAGAAGCCGGCGTAGCCGCGTTCATGGCCGGGAGCGCGCCCCTCCGCGGCGCTCATGTTCTTCTGGACCGCGAGCCTCTGGCTCGCTCATACCTTCGTTACATACGCAATCGGCGCATATGAATGCGCCGAGGCGAGCGAGACGCTCGCGGTCCGGAAGACTTATGAGCGCCACGGAGTGGCGCGCTCCCGGCCATGAGCCTTCCGTGGTAGGGTTGTCGTCCAAACGGAGACACCGCCATGGCGCAGAAGACCTGGGAGATCAGCGGCGAGTACATGGAGAGCTGCAACTGCGACTATCTCTGCCCCTGCATCTTCACCAATCCGCAGGCGGCGGCGACGCACGAGCATTGCACGGCGCTGATGGTCTATCGCATCGACCGCGGCCGCCATGACGGCGTCGCGCTCGACGGGCTGAAATTCGCGCTGGTCATCCGCTCGGGCCGGGTCATGGCCGATGGCGGCTGGGTGTTCGGGGTCGTGGTCGACGAGGCGGCGAACGAGGCGCAGCGTCGGGCGCTGTCGGCGATCGCCGGCGGCACCGCGGGCGGGCCGCCGCAGATGATCCGCGACAATCTGGTGAGCGACTTCCGCGGCATCGAGTACCGCCGCATCGACTTCACAATGGATGGCCTCAAGCGCGCCGCCGGCATCCCCGGTGTGCTCGCCTTCGCCATCGAGGGCGTGGCCTCGCGCAACCGCTCGGGCGAGCCGTTCTACATCGACAACACCGCCCATCCTGCCAACCGCCGCCTGGCGCTGGCGCGCTCGAGCCGGACCGAGGTTCAGGGCTTCGGCCTCGACCTCGCGCTCGCCGGCAAGGGCAACAACGGCCACTTCGCGCCGTTCGCCTGGGCAGCCTGACAGGCCGTTGCCTGGGGAGCCTGATCGGCCATTGCCCGGGTCGGCGTCCGGGCTGCTGCGGCAGCCTCGGCTGCTGATCGGCATCGCGCTTGCCGCCATCGTCGGCCTGAGCTGGCTCCATCTCGCCGACATCGCCCGCGACATGGCGGCGATGGATCCGAACATGAGCATGCCGCCCATGGGCGCCCGCGATCTCGTACTTCTGCTGGCGATGTGGTGCGTCATGATGGCCGGCATGATGCTGCCGAGCGCGGCGCCGATGATCCTGACCTTCGCCGCGATCAACCAGCGGCGGCGCCAGCGCGGCCAGCCCTATGTGCCGACGGCGCTGTTCACTGCGGGCTATCTCGCGGCGTGGGGTGGCTTCAGCATCGCCGCGACCCTCGCGCACTGGGGGCTCGAACGGCTCGCCCTGCTGGCGCCGATGGCGATGAAGACCACCAGCCCGCTGCTGGCAGGCGGCCTGCTGGTGGCCGCCGGCCTCTACCAGCTGACGCCGCTGAAGCAGGTCTGCCTCGACCACTGCCGCTCGCCCCTCGACTTTCTCGTCAACCGCTGGCGCGACGGCCCGGGCGGCGCGCTCCGCATGGGCTGGTCACACGGCCTCTACTGCCTCGGCTGCTGCTGGATCCTGATGGCCCTGCTGTTCGTCGTGGGCGCGATGGACCTCTTGTGGGTGGCGGGCTTCACCACCCTGGTGCTGGTCGAGAAGCTGATGCCGGCCGGCCTGTGGATCGCCCGCGCGAGTGGCGTGGCGCTGGTGGCGTGGGGCTTGTGGATGGCGAGCTCTGGCTCTTCATGATTCCAAGTCTTCCCCCGATGGCGGGGGAGGAAATGAAGATGTGTCCATTCCGCAGGGCTGCAAGATTGCTTCGTGTCGGCCTTCAGGCGAGGCGACGCTGTGTCGACATCCTGTTCGTCCTTCGTGTTTGCGCCACCATGTCGCCAATTTCGTGCGTGGCGCATGCGATTTACCGTCCGGTGTCCGGAACTAAGATGGGCGATCTGAGTTCTATTCCGTACCGACGCGATGGCGCGTCAAGGAGACGATGATGATGATTCGGCGCACCGCCGCCGTGCTGATCGGCGGATTGTTCCTGGCACCTCTGGCGACTATGGCGCAGAGCACAAGCCTCGCCTACGCGACGGGGCAGCCGCGCTCGGAATACATGGTATTTCTCGACAAGGGCGCCGGCCCGCTGCCCCCGACTGCCGCCGCGACGGTGCGCACCGCCGCGCGTGCAGCCGCCGGCAGGCCGATTCACGTGAGCGGCCGGGCCGAGCACGCCCAGATCGTCAGGCAGGAGCTGATCCGCGACGGCGTCCCGGCCACCTCGATCTTCGTCTACACCGACAGGGGGCCGGTGCTGACTCGCATCAATGACGGGATCAGCTCGCCAAACGACCGCAGGGTCGACATCAAGTTCTGACGTCGTCAGGACACGTGCCACGAGCGGCCAGGACGTCGCGCGAGGCGTCCGCGGCCGAAGGGCAAGCTCGGGCCCCCTCCTTCGAGGGGGGAGAAATTCAGCGGCGGCCCTCCGGGCCGCCGCTTTGCTTTGCCCGGCTCGCCTCAGTGCGCCCATGCTCACCTCGACTCGAACGGATGGATCACCTTCCAGTCGTTCTTCATGTCGGCGACGATCCAGTGCCGCCGGATCGCTTCGTCCCAGGCTTTGTCGAGACGACCGACCGGCGAATTGCGATCGTAGGCGTACTCGCGCACAGCGTCGGTGTGATGGACCAGGCCCATGAAGCGGGCGCCGCCGCCCGCGGCGGTCCACTCCAGCATCTGCTGATCGCCGTCGGAGTTGCCGAAGGCGAAGAGGGGGCGCCGGCCGATGAAGCGATGGATGCCTTCGGCCTTGCCCGGGCCGTCGTCGACGAACTCGACCCGGGACTCCTTCAGCAGGACCGGCTTGTCGGGTGCCGCCAACTGGTATCTCGTGATGCCCGACGAGCCGACGACCTGTTCGGGCGGTATGCCGTAGACGCGTTCGGTCCAGGGTCGCATGGGCGAATGCCGGTCGCACCGACGATTGCACAAGGAACAGGCAACCGAGCCCGACGGTTGTGCGTCGCAACATGGTGCGCCGGCCCTGGCCGGTGGAAGCCGCATTCCCGTCCAACGACATCTTCGAGCCCCCAAAGACGGTACTGTCCCAGATAGTCGTTGAGTTTAAAACATCACCGTCTCAGAGTTGATCGTGATCGGTGACTCGACGGGTCGCCATGAAGTCCGGAGCCGCGAGCATGCCAGCGACTGAGACCGTTCCAGCCGGCCACGGCAAGGCCTTGCGCCTGCGCGCCGGACAACGCGTCAAACTGATCAACACGCACGGCGGGCAGGTGGTCGACTGCTGGGCATTCAACGTCCACGACGTCCGTGAGCACCTGTCGATGGACTGCACGCGCGTCTGGAACCAGCGCATCAACCCGAAGCTCGGCGACACGCTGGTGAGCAGCCAGCGCCGGCCGATCGTGACGCTGGAGCAGGATACCTCGCCCGGCATCCACGACACCCTGATGGCGGCGTGCGATCAACGCCGCTACGAGCTTCTGGGCGTGAAGGGCTATCACCGCAACTGCCAGGACAATCTGGTCGAGGGCATGTTGGCTCTCGGCGTCACGCCACCGCCGCGCGCCCCGTCGCCGCTCAACATCTTCATGAACATCCCGATCGGCGACGATCGCAATTCGCTGAGCTTTCAGCCGGCACGCTGCAAGGCCGGCGATTACGTGGTGTTGCGCGCCGAGATGGATTGCGTCGTCGTGTTCTCGGCCTGTCCCCAGGACATCGCCCCGATCAACGGCGAAGGCGGCGCCACACCGCGCGATGTCGCGTTCGAGGTTTTCGATTGAGATCATTCTCCTCCCCAGCTTCGCCGGGGAGGTGTCCGCGTCTTCGCGGACGGAGGGGTCATGGTTCTTGGACCGCGGGCGTCCCGCCCGCTCATCATATGAGAGCGGGCGAGGCGCCCGCGGTCCAGTAGAAGACGCATGACTCCTCCGTCACGTATGACGTGAGACCTCCCCAGCGAAGCTGGGGAGGAGGACAAGTTACTTGGGGGAGTGATTGTCGATGTTCGACCTGCTGCTGAAGAACGCCACCATCGCGACGATGGAGGGCGACAACCCCTTCGGGCTGGTTCCTGATGGGGCGATCGGTATCGCCAACGGCAAGATCGCCTGGGTCGGGCCGGTGGCCCAGGCGCCGGCCGGGCAAACAGGCCAGGTGCGCGATCTCGCCGGCAAGGTGGTGACGCCGGGACTGGTCGATCCACACACCCACATCGTCTACGGCGAGGAAGGGCTGGTCGACTTCGAGGTGCTGTCGCAAGGCGGCGGGCGCTGGGATCTCGAAGCGCGCAGCGCCGGCGTCGGCGGCATGATGCGGCGCACCCGCGTCTTGTCGGAAGAAGCGCTCTACGACGCCAGCCGCAAGCGCATGAGCCGGCTGATTGCCAACGGCGTCACCACGGTCGAGAGCAAGTCGGGCTGCGGCATGGACAAGGACACCGAGCTGCGCGCGATGCGGGTCTCGCGCGCTCTGGGACGCGACCTGCCGATCACCGTGGTCTCGACCTATCTCGGCGCGCACGGGCTCGCGCCGGAGTTCGCCGGCCGGCGCGACGACTACGTCACCTTCATGTGCGAGGAGGTGCTGCCCGAGGCGGTGCGCCAGGGCGTCGTCGACCAGGTCGACGGGTTCTGCGACAAGGTCGGCTTCAATCACGAGCAGATGGGCCGCCTGTACGCCAAGGCGCAGTCCTATGGGCTGGGCGTCAAGGCGCATGCCGACCAGTACACCGATTTCGGCGCCGGCGCGCTGGTCGCCCGCCATCGTGGCCTGTCGGCCGATCACATGGAATACGGCTCGCTGGCGACAATCCGCGAGATGGCGGAGGCGGGCACGGTCGCGACCCTGCTGCCCGGCGCACATCTCACCCTGCACGAGACGCGCAAGCCGCCGGTCGAGATGTTCCGCGATCTCGGCGTGCCGATGGCGCTCGCCACCAACTCCAACCCGGTGAGCTCGCCCACCGTGTCACCGGCCTCACAGATGCATCTCGCCTGCTACCTGTTCCGGTTGACCGCCGAGGAGGCGCTGAAGGGCTTCACCGTCAACAGCGCGCGCGCCCTCGGTCTGTCCGACAAGGCGGGTCGCGTCGCCGTCGGCCGCGCCGCCGATCTCGCGGTGTGGGACACCGACGACCCGCGCGGCATCGTCTACCAGATCGGCGGCGCTCCCTGTCTCGCCGTCATCAAGGACGGCGTCGTCATCCACGACGTCCCGGCGCCGGAGTACCGCCGTACATGAGCGGGCGCGACCGGCTGATCCATTGGCTCGACAGCGAGCGCGAGCGCCAGCTCGCATTCCTGCGCGCCTTCACGCGCATCGACACCTGCAATCCGCCCGGCGACACTACCGAGGCGGCCGACCTGTTCTGCAGTTTCCTCGACGATGAGGGCATCGGCCATCGCACCGAGGCGCCGCGGGCGGCCAACCCCAACCTGATCAGCAGCTTTGCCGGCACGGGAAACGGCCACCACCTGGTGCTGAACGGCCATCTCGACGTGTTTCCCGTGGGCGACGCCTCGCGCTGGTCGCGCTCGCCGCTGTCGGGCGACATCGTCGACGGCCGCGTGCACGGCCGCGGCACGGTCGACATGAAATGCGGCACCACGGCGCTGCTGTTCGTCCATGCCTACCTGCATCGCCTGCGCGAGGAACTGCCGGGACGGGTTACCCTGACCGTGGTGTCCGACGAGGAGACCGGCGGGCGCTGGGGATCGGACTGGCTGGTGAAGAACTGCGCCGCCGAGGTCTTGGGCGATTGCGTACTCAACACCGAGCCGAGCGGCGTGCAGACCGTGCGATTCGGCGAGAAGTCGATCTACTGGTTGCGCTTTCGCATCGCCGTGCCGGGCGGCCACAGCGCCTATCCGCATACCAGTCCCAGCGCCAACAAGATCGCGGCCAGCCTGATCAAGGACCTGGAGGCGATCGAGGCCCTGGCGCCCGAGGAGCCGGAGGTCGTGCGCTGCACGCTCGATCGGCCCGACGTGCGGACGGCGATCGACCAGTCGCTGGGCGCCGGCGCCGCCGGCGTGGTGCGGCGGGTGTCGGTCAACATCGGCGTCATGCAAGGCGGCGTGAAGATCAACATGCTGCCGGCCGAGTGCGTGCTCGACGTCGATTTCCGTCTGCCCGTCGGCCTCTCGCGCGCCAGCCTGCTGAAGGCGGTACAGGCGATCGTGGCGCGTCATCCGGCGGTCAGCTGCGAGGAACTGCTCGCCGGCGGCCCGGAAGCCAACTACTCCGACCCGACGCACGAGATGGTCGGCCACCTGGTGCGCAATGCCGCGCAACGGCTGGGCTACGAGCCCAAGCCGATCGTCAGCCTGGGCGGCACCGACACCCGCTTCTGGCGCGTCGCCGGGGTGCCGGCCTTCGTCTACGGCTGCTCACCCGCCGGCATGGGCGGCATCGACGAGAGCGTCAGTATCGAGGAATTCCACCACGTGCTCAGCGTGCACGCCTTGTCGGCGTGGGACTACCTGACGGGGGTGACCCGGGGCTGACGCGTCGCGCAGACCGCGCTACGTCGCGCCCAGTATCCCGTCGATCAGCTCGATCAGCTGGCGGCTCTCGAACGGCTTGGCGAGATAGCCGATGGCGCCGTCGGTGCTGGCCTGCTGGCGGGACTGCTCCCTGGGGAAGCCCGTCATCAGGATGATCGGGATGCGGTTGCCGGAGGCGATGAGGTGGCGCTGCAGGTCGAGCCCGCTCATGCCCGGCATCTGGATGTCGGTGATCAGGCAAGCAGCGGTCGTGGTCACTGGCGAAGCGAGAAACTCCTCCGCCGAGCCGAAAGCGGCCACGGCCAGTCCGAGCGAGGACAGCAGATTTGCCACGGCGGCGCGAACGCTCTCTTCGTCGTCGACCACGGCGATCGTCGGCAGGGCGGGATCGGTTGCTTGCACGCGCCGAATATTACGGCGCCCGCCAACGGCGGAAACCTATACCTACGTTTGCCCGGTTATGGGTGTCAGTCCGATTATGGGGAGTGTCCGATTGTGGGGGCGTTCGATTGTTTCCTGCCCGCTCTTGTCGCCTGGCCTGATCACGGCTTCGCGCCATGGAGCGCCAGCTGCTCGGCCATGCGCACCAGATCGGCGAGCGAACGGGCGCCCATCTTGCGCATGGCCTGACCGCGATAGAGCTTCACCGTGATCTCGCTGAGGCCGAGCTCGCCGGCGACCTGCTTGTTCATCAGGCCGCGCGTGACCAGGGTCATGACCTCGCGCTCGCGCCGCGACAGCAGGGTGAAGCGCTCGCGCACGTCGGCCGACGCCTCGGCCTCGGCCCGACGCGCGCGGTCGTGCTCCAGCGCAAGTGCGACGGCATCGAGCATGTCCTGGTCGCGGAACGGCTTGGTCAGGAAGTCGATGGCGCCCGCCTTCATGGCGCGCACAGACATCGGGATGTCGCCGTGCCCGGTCATGAAGATGATGGGGATGCTGGCGTTGGCGCGGGCGAGCTGGTTCTGGAACTCGAGCCCGCTCACGCCCGGCAGGCGAACGTCGAGCACCAGGCAACCCGGCGCATTGGCGGGCGCCTTCTGCAGGAACTCCGAGGTCGAGCCGAACAGGCTCACCGCGTGGCCGACCGAGCGCAGGAGATTGTCGAGCGCCTCGCGCATGTCCTGGTCGTCGTCGACCACGAAAACCGTCGCGACAGGCTCAGGGTTGACCGGCAACTTCATGCCGCCTGGTCCGCGTGCCGAGGCAGGCTGACGGCGATGCGCGCCCCGCCCGAGTCGAGGTTGGAGGCGGAAATGTGCCCGCCGTGCGCTTCGACGATCGATCGGCAGATCGAAAGGCCCATGCCCATGCCATCCGGTTTGGTCGTGAAGAAGGCATCGAATAGCACTCTTTGGGCCTCGGGCGCGATACCCGGGCCGCTGTCGCTCACCGCGAGGACGACCGAGCCGGTGTCGTCCTCCTTGATCTCGACGGTGAGGCGACGCGGCCGGTCGGTGATGCCGTCCATTGCCTGCAGCCCGTTCATCAGAAGGTTCATCACCACCTGCTGGAGCTGCACCTTGTCGCCCCGCACCGCCGGCAGGTTGGCCGGCGCCTGGATCGACAGGGTCGCGTGATGGACGCGCAGTTCGTGGCGGATCAGCAGGGCGACGTCGTTGACGATCTCGGGCAAAGCGACCGGGGTGTGGCCAGCGTCGCCGCGCCGCGACAGGGTGCGCAGCCGGGCCACGACGTCGCTGGCGCGCTGGCCGCTGCGGATCATGCTCTCGACCGACTTCCGCGCCTGGCCGATATCGGGCACCGCGCGGCCCAGCCAGCGCAGGCAGGCCTCGCCGTTGGTGACGATGGCCGCAAGCGGCTGGTTGACCTCATGGGCGATCGAGGCGGTGAGCTCGCCCATCGTGGCGACGCGGGCGACGTGTGCGAGCTCGCCGCGCGTGCGGTTGAGGCCGTCCTCGACCTGGCGACGTTCGGTGATGTCGTTGTTGGTCTCGAGAATGGCGATCGGCCGGTCACGTTCGTCGCGCCGCAGCGACCAGCGGCTGGCCACCGTGACCTTGCGGCCGTCGCTGCAGGTATGGACGAGCTCGCCTTCCCAGCGCCCCTCGCGCTTGACGTCGCCCATGACCGTTTCGAACGGAGCCGGGAACTGGGTCTGCAGCAGGTCGGACGCCTTGCGGCCGATCGCCTGCTCGCGCGACCAGCCGTAGAGCTCGGTTGCCGCCCGGTTCCAGAACACGATGACGTCGTCGAGGTTGCGCACGAAGATGGTGTCGTGCGTGAGATCGAGCAGGCGTGCATGCTCGCGCACGGTCGCCATGGCGCGGAGATGGCGTGCCGCAAGGGTGCCGGTGATGGTGATCGCCGACAGGCTGATCAGCATGCGCAGGATGGCGCCGCTCGACAGATCCCCGCTGTGCGTGATGGCGAAGCTCAGCAGCGTCAGCCCGGCGCAGGCGACGGTGACGATCAGGGTGCCGCGTCGGCCGGCGAAGTCCATCGCCAGCAGGACCACGCCGACATAGAGCACGGCGACCGCGAATTCGAGCGGTGTCGCCGTATCGACGATGAAGATGGCGATGGCGAGGAGGGCTGCGAGCAGCGGCATGGCGAAGCAGTAACCAATGTCGCTGCGAATTGCAGCATGATTGAAGCATGCGGCGCGGCTCGCCTGTCATACCAAGGTATGAGGCCGACGCTCCGCTCGTATGAATGGGAAAGCAGCCTGCCGACGTTTTATTGACGCCCGTAACAGCGTACCGCCGGGAGAGGCTGGCCGATGGGCATCGTAAGGTTCGCGCTTCGCTTCCCCCACACCTTGTATGTCGTGGCGGCGCTGATCCTGTTCCTGGGCGGCATTGCCGCCTGGACGATGCGTACCGACATCTTTCCCGAGATCCGGATCCCGGTGGTGACGGTGATCTGGAGCTACACCGGATTGAGCACGCCGGAGATGGAGCAGCGGGTCACCACCTACAGCCAGTACGCCATCAGCGCCAACGTGAACGGCATCCGCAACATCGAAGCTCAGACCTTGGCCGGACTGTCGGTGCAGAAGATCTACTTCCAGGAGGACGTCAACCTCGACCTCGCGATCTCGCAGATCGTCGCAGCCACCAACGCCATTCGCGCCCTGATGCCGCAGGGTATCCAGCCGCCGATCGTCGTGCAGTTCAATGCCTCGAGCGTGCCGGTGCTGCAGATCAGCCTCAGCTCCGACACGATGAGCGAGCAACAGCTCTACGACTACGGAATCTATCGCGTGCGCCAGCAGCTCGCGCCGATTGCCGGCGTCACCATGCCGACGCCGACGGGCGGCAAGTACCGTCAGATCATGGTCGACATCGATCCGAGCAAGCTGGTGGCCAAGGGGCTCACCCCGCTCGACGTGGTCAATGCCGTCAATGCCCAGAACCTGACGCTGCCATCGGGCACCGCGAAGATCGGCGACACGCAGTATGTCGTGCGGACCAACGCTACGCCCGCCACCATCGACGAGCTCAACGCAATCCCGATCAAAGTCGTCAACGGCGCCACCGTGTTCGTGCGCGACGTCGGCCAAGTGCACGACGGCTGGGCGGTGCAGCAGAACATCGTGCGCAAGGACGGAAGGCGTTCCGTTCTGCTCAGCATCATCAAGAACGGCAATGCCTCGACCGTGAGCGTGGTCAACGCGGTCAAGGACGCACTCGTGACGATCCGCAAGGCCGCGCCGCCCGACATGCAGATCACCGAGCTGTTCGACCAGTCGGTGTTCGTCAAGCAGGCTCTCGTCGGCGTGGTGCGCGAGGGCGGGATCGCGGCCGGCCTCACCGCCCTCATGATCCTGCTGTTCCTAGGATCGTGGCGGTCGACCTTGGTCGTCATGATCTCGATTCCGCTGTCGATCCTGACCTCGCTGGTCGCGCTCTACTTCCTCGGCGAGACGGTGAACACGTTGACCCTGGGCGGCCTCGCGCTCGCCATCGGCATCCTGGTCGACGATTCGACGGTCACCATCGAGAATACCCATCGGCTTCTGTCGGAGGAGGGCATGCCCCTGCCGCAGGCGACGCTGCACGGCGCTGCCGGCATCGCCGTCCCGACCCTGGTATCGACGCTCGCCATCAGCTGCGTGTTCACCTCGGTCGTCTTCCTCGACGGTCCCGCCAAGTATCTGTTCACGCCGCTTGGCCTTGCCGTCGTGTTCGCGATGCTTGCCTCCTATGGCCTGTCGCGGACCCTGACGCCGATCACGATCGGCTTGCTGACCAAGAGCGAGAGTCACGCTACGCCGGCCACGGCGATCGGCGGGTTTTTCGCCGCCATCCACGGCGGCTTCGAGCGGCGCTTCGAGGCGATGCGCCGGCGCTACCTCGTCCTGCTCGACCTGTTGCTTCAGCGCAAGCTCGCGATCGTGGCCATTGCCGGGATCGTGTTGGCAAGCGGCGCAGTGCTGTTCACCGTCGTCGGCCGCGATTTCTTTCCGGAGATCGATGGCGGGCGCATCCAGCTCCATGTGCGCGCTCCAGCCGGTACGCGCATCGAGGCCACAGAAGGCATCTTCCAGGCGATCGAAGACAAGATCCGCAGCATCATTCCCGAGCGCGACCGCGATCTGGTGGTCGACAACATCGGCCTGCCGGCGCGCGCCTACAATCTGGCGTTCACCGACGGCTCGACCATCGGCGTCAACGACGGCGTCATCCTGATCTCACTCAAGGACGGCCATGCGCCGACGGCGGGATACGTGCGCACCCTGCGGCGCGAGCTGCCGGCGGCCTTTCCGGACGTGGTCTTCTACTTCCAGGCGGCCGACATGGTGACCCAGATCCTGAATTTCGGCCTGCCGGCGCAGATCGACGTTCGCACGGTGGGCTACGATCGAGCGACCAACCTGCGCGTCGCCAGGGAGCTGCGGCGGCGCATCGCGGCTGTGCCGGGCGTGGTCGATGCCCACCTCCAGCAGGAGGTCGATGCGCCGTCCTTCTACGCCGACATCGACCGTACGCGGGCAGCCCAGCTCGGCCTCAACGCCAGCACCATCGCCAACAACATCAATGTCAGCCTGAGCTCGTCCGAGCAGGTGACGCCGAACTTCTGGACCGACCCGGCAAGCGGCATTCCCTACTACATCGCGGTGCAGACGCCCGAATCCCTGGTGGCGTCGCTGAACGATCTCGGCAACACGCCGGTATCATCGGCCATCACCTCCGACGTCGCGGTCTCCGGCGTGCCCGTCCCTGGCCTGCTGAGCAATGTCGCGACGTTCAAGCGCGCGAGCGTACCGACCAACAGCAACCAGGCGAACATCCAGCCGGTCTACGAGGTCTATGCCAGCGTCCAGGGCCGCGATCTGGGCGGTGTGTCCAACGAGATCGACCGGATCGTGTCCGAGCTGCAGAAGAGCCTGGCGCCCGGCAACATCATCCAGGTGGTCGGCCAGATCCAGAGCATGCAGGGCGCGTTCGCCGATCTCGGCATCGGCCTCCTGTTCGCAGCGGTGCTGGTCTACGGCCTGATGGTCGTCAACTACCAGAATTTCGGTGACCCACTGGTGGTGCTGCTCGCCTTGCCGGCGACCTTCTGCGGCATTCTGACGATGCTGTTTGCCACTGGCACCACGCTCAACGTGCCGTCGCTGATGGGCGCCATCATGGCAGTCGGCGTCGCCTCGGCGAACTCGATTCTGCTGGTGACCTTCGCGCGTGAGCAGATGCAGGCCGGCAGGACGGCCCGCGAGGCGGCGATCGCCGCGGGCCGGACCCGGATTCGCCCCGTGCTGATGACGGCGGCGGCGATGATCATCGGCATGATTCCCATGGCAATCGGCGGTGCGGGCGAGGAACAGAACGCCGCGCTGGCCCGCGCCGTGATTGGCGGCCTGCTGTTTGCCACGCCAACAACCCTGCTTGTCGTGCCTTGCCTCTTCGCCTGGCTGCGCGCCGGCGCCGGCAGGCTGAACGGCGGCGTATTCGAGGAGCTGACATGAGCGACATCGAGCATTCGGAAGGCGCTGCTTCGACCGGGCGCACCGGCATCGTGCTGATGGGAGCCGTGCTGGCCTTGTTCGCTGGCACGCTCGGGGTCGGCGCCTGGCAGCATCATGCTCAGCGCGCGGAAACCCTGGCGAGCGCCGAACAGCGCCGAGCTCAGTTGCCACGCGTGCGCACGGCGACGGTCCAGGCGAGGACGGGCGACCTCGTCGTCACCCTGCCGGCGACAACCTCGGCCTTTGCCGTTGCCAATGTCTTCGCGCGAGCCAGCGGCTACGTCGAAACGCGCGCCGTCGACATCGGCGATCGCGTCAAGGCCGGCCAGGTGCTGGCGACCATCGTGGCGCCGGAGCTCGATCACCAGATCGCGCAGGCCGAAGCGACGCTGGCCCAGCTCGAAGCTGCCCTGCGCCAGGCCGAGGCCAACCAGACGCTAGCCAGCGTGACGTGGCGGCGCGACGGCCCGCTGGTCAAGGAAGGCTGGCTGCCGCGCCAGCAGGGCACCGTGGACGTCCAGACGCTGCGGGCCAACGATGCCGCGGTCGGCGTCGCTCGCGCCAATGTCGAGGCGCAGCGGGCGCAGCTCAAGGTGCTGCAGCAGCAGAAGCTCTATCAACGCGTTGCGGCACCTTTCGACGGCGTCATCACTCAGCGCAACATCGATATCGGCAGCCTGGTGCAAGCCGACGCGGTGACTGGCACCTTCATGTTCACGGTGCAGCAGAGCAACGTGATCCGCACGCAGATTTACGTGCCGCAGGACACCGCCGTGGGCGTCGTGCCGGGCATCGATGCGGTCGTCCACGTGCCGGAGTTCCTGCAGCGGCCGTTCGCGGGCAAGGTGACGCGCATCGCCGATGCGCTGCAGCCGGGCACGCGCACGCTGCTGGTCGAGATCGACATCGCCAATCCGGACGGCGCGCTGGTGCCCGGGACCTACTGCACCGTCGACATCCACATTCCGCGCCAGCTGCCGAGCCTCCTGGTGCCGGCGGGCGCCGTCATATTCAACCAGGGCGGCCTGCAGGTCGCCGTGGTCGAGAACGGCACCGCCCGGCTGCGCAGGATCGTGATCGCGCGCGATCTCGGCACCGAGGTCGAGGTGCGCGACGGCGTGAAGGCGGGCGATTCCGTGATCCTCAATCCGGCCGTCGATCTCGGTGACGGCGACCGAGTCGACGCCAACCCCGCACAGGCACGGCCGACATGACCCGATCTTCTCCTTCCTCCCCAGGGGTGAGTCCTCCGTCCCTCAACATTCACGCCTGGGCCCGGGCGGCATCCCGCAGCCTCCAGCTGTTCGGCGCGCCCTCCTTCGCCAACAGGAGACAAGATGATGAACCGCATGTCGCTCGTCCTTCGTCTCAGCGCCATCGGCGCCATCCTGCTCGGTGCCGGCGCTGCCTTCACCTATGTCGCCGGCTGGCTTGCGCCGCAGCGCCTTGGTCTGGATCGCATCACCGACGCCCTCGAGAAGCATGACGGGCTGCATCCCGGATTCCGGCGCGCTCATGCCAAGGGGCTGTGCTTCGAAGGCAGTTTCCAGGGCAACGGCACGGGGGTGACGCTGTCGCGCGCTGCAGTCTTCGAGCCGGAACCGGTACCGGTGATCGGCCGGTTCTCGACCGGCGGTGGCCAGCCCTACGCGCCGGATGGCCGCTTGGTGTTCCATGCCCTGGCGCTCAGCCTGGTCCTGCCGAACGGCGAGCAATGGCGCATGGCGATGGACAACGCGCCGATCTTCCCGGTCGCCACGCCGCAGGCCTTTCTCGCGTTTCAGCTTGCGACAGCGCCCGATCCGCGCACCGGCAAGCCCGACCCGAATCGGGTCGCAGAGTTCCTGGCCCGTCATCCCGAGACGCAGGCCTTCCTCGACTGGCAGCGCTACGCGCCGCTGGCCGCGAGCTTCGCCAACGGGACCTACTACAGCATCAACACCTTCCGTTTCGTCGACGCGATGGGCGAGCAGCGCTTCGTGCGCTGGTCCTTCGTGCCCGAGACACCGTTCGAGGCAATCGACAAGGCAACGCTGGCGGAGCGGCCGGCGAACTTCCTGTTCGACGATCTCTTGGCGCGCCTCTCCGAGGCACCGTTGCGCTGGCACATGATCATCACGCTGGCCGAGTCGGGGGATCCGGTCGATGATGCGACCAGGGTCTGGCCGGCCGATCGCGGCAGCATCGATGTCGGAACGCTCACCTTGACGCGCGCGGCGATCGAGGAGACCGGGGCGTGCCGCAACATCACCTTCGACCCGACTATTCTGCCATCGGGCGTCGCGCCGTCGGATGATCCGCTGCTGGCCGCGCGATCTGCCGTCTATGCGACGTCGCTGGCGCGGCGCGATGGCGAGCCGGCCGAGCCCAGTGCGCTCGGCCGTGACCCTGCCGCGAGGAGCGCGCGATGAGCGAGTCCGTCCA